>JADYZH010000211.1 GCA_020853215.1 Sulfuritalea sp.
AACATCCGCTTTTCCAATATCCAGCGAGACCCCGCATGGCCGATATCCGACGCGACCTGACCCGCACCACCCTGGCCATCCTCTGCCTGCTGCTGCTGATCGGCGGTTCGCTCTGGGTCCTGCGCCCCTTCCTCGGCGCGCTGGTGTGGGCCGCCATGATCGTGGTCGCCACCTGGCCGATGCTGAAGGGGCTGGAGCACCGCTTCGGCGGCCGCCGCGCGCCCGCCGTGGCCGTCATGACGCTGGCCATGCTGCTGCTGCTGTTCATCCCCCTGCTGCTTGCCGTCGATACCATCGTCGGCCATGCCGGCGAATTTGCCGCCCTGGCCAGGAAGTTGGTCGAAGCCGGCTTGCCGCAGCCGCCGGACTGGGTGGCGGGATTGCCGCTGGTGGGCGGGAAAATGCACGCCTTGTGGGCGCAACTGGCCGATGCCGGGTCGCAGGCGCTGCTGCAGAAGGTCGAGCCCTACGCCGCCGAATCCGGTCGCTGGCTGCTGTCGAAGCTGGGCAACGTCGGCTTCATGCTGATCCAGTTCCTGCTGATCGTGATCCTCTCGGCGGTGCTGTATGCCGGCGGCGAGGCGGCGGCGGCGACGGTCAGGCGCTTCGGGCAGCGCCTGGCCGGCGACCAGGGCGAGAAATCGGTGGTCCTCGCCGGCCAGGCGATCCGCGGCGTGGCGCTCGGCGTCTGCGTCACGGCGCTGGTGCAGACGGTGCTCGGCGGCATCGGCCTGGCGATCGCCGGCGTGCCCTTCGCCGCGCTGCTTTCGGCGGTGATGCTGATGTTCTGCATCGCGCAGATCGGCCCCGGCCTGATCCTGTTCCCGGCGGTCGGCTGGGTGTTCTGGACCGGCGACACGGGCTGGGGCGTCTTCCTGCTGGTGTGGAGCCTGGTGGTCACCACCATGGACAACTTCCTGCGCCCGATCCTGATCAGGAAGGGCGCCGACCTGCCGCTGCTGCTGATCTTCGCCGGCGTCATCGGCGGCCTGCTCGGCTTCGGCCTGGTCGGCATCTTCGTCGGCCCGGTGCTGCTGGCCGTGACCTATACCCTGCTCCTGGCCTGGATGGAAGGTGGCACGAACCAGGGCGCCGGCCGCGCCCCGACCGACTAGCGCCCCGGCGCGGCGCCAGGGGGACGGACGCCCCCGCGCGACCGCCGCCGGGCTAGTTTTCGCCGGTGCCGACCAGCCCCCGCTTTTTCAGTTCGGCGTCGACGATGTTGGAAATGGCCTGGACCATTTCCGAGCGCGAACGGGGGTCGAGCGACTGCGTCGTCGCGCTCCAGATCGGCTTGTCATCGGGCAGCGTGTAGAGCACGGTCTCGACCACCACCGTGGTGTTTTCCACGGTATGGCCCGGCGTGGTCTGCACCATGGGGTTCTCGGCGAAGCGCCGCAGGCTCTCGTCCTGCATCATGACGAACAGGGCGAGCCTTTTCGCCGGCCCGCCGCGATAGTCGGGGCTTTGCCAACTGGAAATCAGCGACGTGCTGGCGCAGGCGCCGAGCAGCAGGGCAAGCCCGGCAACGATGGCGCGCGCCGCGGTGGGGAATGCGAGTCCGGTTTTCATGCGATCGGCCCTTGTCGGAAACTGCCTGGCGGGATGCGGCCCTGCAGCGGCGAGAGTATCCCCACGGAGTGCGGTCGCGCTCAAGCCGGCGGCGCCGGACTTTTTTCCATGCCCGGACGGCCGGTTTTAGGGCATATTGTCGCGCTCGATCGCGCCGCCCCGATACCAGGAAACCAATAATGAAACGCTGCCTGCTCCTCGTTCTCGCCTGCTTGCCGGCCCTCACGCAGGCACAGCAAACCCCACCCGAAAATTTCAGCCGGGAAATTTTCGAGCGGCGTTTCCGCGCCGCGGACAAGGACGGCGACGGCCGCCTGTCGCGCACCGAGGCCTACGCGGAGTTTCCCCGCGCGCCGAAGTTCTTCGACGAGATCGACGCCGACCGCGACCGGCACGTGACCCTGATCGAATTCAACCGAGCCATGGAGCGGCGCGCCGCGACGGCACTGGGGTCAGGCAACCTCGGCGCCGCGGCGAAATACGTCAAGCCGGAATACCTCAAGGGCGGCCCGCCGGTGCCCGGCGAAGGCGGCGCGCGAGACCTGGCTTCCAGCATCGCGCAGCGGCGCAACCACGATTTCACCGAATTCCTCGGCGACGGCCAGGACTTCGAGGCCTATCCCGACCTGCCCGTGGTCGACAGCGCCTCGAACCTGGTGAACAAGGCCTACTGAGCGCCACAGAAGCATCAGGTCGCGCCCGGAACCAGCGCCCATGCGTCCGCATGCGACCCCGCAAACCATGACACGGAGGGATAATGGCCGATTTTGCGAGAGGGTGGCATGACGATTGACTCGAGTTCACCGACGCGTTACCGGGCCATCGGCGACGTGCTGAAAGGCGAAGCGGAGCGTGCCGCAAACCATCTCGTGGTCGGCTCCACCATTGTTGCCTGCGTCGGCGTGCCCATTTCCGTCTCGCGCGCATTCAGCTTCGGCTGGAGTGTGGTCTACGGAATCCACATCGCCGGCCTGCTGGCGATGCTGCTGATTTGCCTGCTGCGCCACCGCCTTGCCGTGCGCACCAAGCTCGGCGTCGTGCTCACCATCGCCAGCGGCGTTTCGCTATCGGCGCTGTTCAACACCGGGATCTACGGCAACGGCGCACTGTGGGGAGCCTTTTCGGTCTTCGTCGCGTCGATGTTCCTGCAGCGACGATCGATCGTCATGATTGCCGCCGGCTTCCTCGGGCTCTACCTGCTTTCCGGATACGGGTTCATCAGCGGGCGGCTGTCGCTGCCGGCGGACCCGATGCTCTACCTGCAGTCTCCCGCGGTGTGGGGCAGCGCGATCTTCGGCTCCTTCTTTTTCCTTGTCCTCATCATCATCGTCTACACCAACTACCAGGCGACCACCCAGCACCTGATCCTCGAACTGGAGACCAAGACCAAGCAGCTGGCCATGATGGCCGACCACGACAGCCTCACCGGCCTGCCCAACCTGCGTTCGGCCACGGCACACACCGACGCCATCATCGCCCGGCTGCCGCTGGCCGATTCCAGCGCGGCCCTGTTCTTCATCGACCTCGACGGCTTCAAGGCGATCAACGACCGCCACGGCCACGATGCCGGCGACCATTTGCTCAAGGCGGTCGCCGCTGCCCTGCTCGGCATCGTGCGCAGTGGCGACATCGTCGCCAGGGTCGGCGGCGACGAATTCCTGATCCTGCTGACCGACTTCGGCGAAACGCCACTGCCGGACCTGGAAAAATTCGCGCAGCGGATCATCGAGGCGGTCGGGGCCGACGTGCGCTATCAGGGCCAGGTCCTGAAGGTCGGCGCCAGCGTCGGGGTCACGCCGCTGGGCAAGGAGCGGGACAGCTACGATGCCGCGGTGAAGCGCGCGGATTCGGCGATGTACCAGGTCAAGAATGCCGGCAGGAACGGCTATCGGGTGGCCCACCAGTAGGCGCGGGGTTCGCGTCCGTTGCTGCAGGAAACCGGGCGTCGGCGGATCCCCGGATCGAACGATGTCAACCAGCCCCAAAAAGTCGGCGCCGGCGCGACGGCGGCGATGGCCCGGGCGCCGTCACCCGGAGTTCCACGGCAACAGTTTCGCGAGCCGGGCGCGAACTGCGCGACAATTTCGGCTTCACCCGGAACCACGATTTTCCCCGAAAGGACTCCCATGGAATTCAGCACCCTCGAACTCACGCTGGAGGCAGGCATCGCCATCGTCGCCCTGAACCGGCCGGACAAGGCCAACGCCATGAGCGAGCCGATGTGGTACGAAATCGGACGGGCCATGGAGTGGCTGGACGCAACACCGGAGGCGCGTGTCGGCGTGCTGGTCGGGCGCGGCAAGTATTTCACTTCGGGCATCGACCTCGCCATGCTGATGGGGCTCGGCGCCCGGATCGAAGACGACTGCGACGGCCGTTCCCGCGAAAAACTTCGCCGCGTGATACTCGATTTGCAGGACACATTGACCTCCATCGAGCGTTGTCGCAAGCCCGTGCTGGCCGCCGTGCATGGCGCCTGCATCGGCGGCGGCATCGACCTGATCACCGCCTGCGACATGCGCTACTGCTCGGCCGATGCCTGGTTCGCGGTCAGGGAAATCGATGTCGGCATGACCGCCGACGTCGGCACCCTGCAGCGCCTGCCCCGCCTCGTCGGTGACGGCATGGCGCGCGAACTGGCCTACACCGGGCGCCGCGTCGATGGCGCCGAAGCGCAGCAGATGCGTCTGGTCAACCGCTGCTTCGATACGCCCGAAATGCTGCACCAGGGTGTCATGGAAATGGCCCGGACCATTGCCGCCAAGTCACCGCTGTCGATCCGCGGCTGCAAGGAAATGATCACCTACGCCCGCGACCACAGCATCGCCGACGGCCTCAACCATGTCGCCACGTGGAACGCCGCGATGCTGCTGTCGAACGACCTGTTCGAGGCCGGCGCGGCAAACATGCAGAAGCGCGACCCGGTATTCAGGGACTGAGTGCGCTGGATTTGGATGGCTTGATCTTGCCGAGGGTATCGGGGGCGTCGGCGGCCTGGGCGGTAGCAGCGAAAGCGCCGGCCGCAATCCGTGTTCACGGCAGAGGCGGCGGCGGGGAAGGCGGCGCCTCCTCAACTTGCACCACCCGGACCGGCACCGGATTCGTCGCGTCGAGGTGCACGTCGCGCTGCGGGTAGGGAATCGCAATCCCCTGCGCCGAAAAACCGGCCTCGATCATCGCGCGCAGGTCGCTGGCGACCTGGCGGGCCGGCGTGCCGGAGCGGACATCGAGCCAGTAGTAGAGGGAAAAGACCAGCGCGTCGTTGCCGAAATCCTCGAACAGCACTTCCGGCGGCGGATTCTTCAGCACCTTGCCGTGACGCCCGGCGATCTCCTCCAGCAGCTGGGTCACCGTGCGCACCGGCGAGCCATAGGCGACCCCGACCTTGACGTTGAAGCGCACGCGGCCGCTGGTATAGGTCCAGTTGGTCAGGTTCTGCTCGATGAAGGTGCTGTTGGGGATGATGGTTTCGATGCCATTGACATCGGTGATGGTCGAGGCGCGCAGGCCGATGTTGGTGACGTTGCCGCGGATGCCGCCGACTTCGACCATGTCGCCGATGCGGAACGGGCGCTCGCCGAGCACCATCAGGCCGCTGATCAGGTTCTTCATCATGGTCTGCATGCCGAAACCGAGGCCGATCGCCACCGCGCCGCCGAGGAAGGCGAACACGGTGAGCGGTATCTTCACCCAGAACATGACGATGGCCACCAGCAGCATCAGCTCGACCGCCAGCACCCAGCTGCGCAGGATGCCGGCATGCGCCGGCTGCCAGCCGAAGTAGCGCACCAGCATGCGCGCCAGGAAGCGTGCCGCGAGCAGGGCCAGGACGTAGCCGGCGACGAGCAGGAGCAGCGCCACCAGCACCTTGCCGATGGTGACGCTGCGGGTGCCGACCACCTGCTTGCCATCGACTTCGATGGTGTCCTCGACGGCGATCAGCTCGAAATTCCAGAACGCCGCGGTGTAACCGGCGGCGACCGCCTCCCAGTCGGCGCGACGTTCGGCCCAGGAACGCTGGCTGCCGGAGTCGCCGCCGAACTCGACGAGCATCTGCTGCGCCAGGTTCAGGTTGACCTCCAGCACAGTCAGCGTGCGCTGGATGGCGCCGAGGTGCTCGCCGTAGATTTTCTGCAATTCGCGCAAGTGGCTGTTGCGCCCCGGCAAGCCCCCATTTTCCATGCGCGACTCGATTTCGCTGACGCGATTGCCGGCGCTTTTGCGGATCTGCTCCAGCTGCCTTTTCTGCGCCGACAGGTAGGCCTGCATCTTCTCCGCGGTTTCGCGCGCCAGCTGGCGGCTGCGGCCATCCTGCTTGCTGTGGCCTTCGTAACGCGCCTCCCAAAGTACGCCGCGGGTCCGGATCAGCGCAAGCACGTCGCGCAGGTGTTCGCTATGCACCCCTGCCAGATCCAGGCGCGCCTGCTTCAGTTCGAGATCCTGCTCCAGGCGACCGATGCGGGCCAGGTACTCTGCCTGGGTTTCGCCCTTGCGCCCGCCACCGGCGCGCAGCGCATCGCTCGCCTCGCGCGCGGCGCGCGCGGCCTCGTGCAGGCGCGGATACTCGTGCGCCATGCGGTCGGTTTCGGCGAGCAGCGCGTCGCGCTCGATGGTCAGTGCCGCGCGTACCTGCGCGATATCAGCCTCGTTGAAGCGAACGTCGGCGAGGACCTGCTCCAGTTTGCGCTGGGCCAGGTCGAGACCCAGCTGGGCGATGGCGATATCGGCTTCGATCAGTTGCCGCAAGGTTTCCTGGTGGCCGAGCGCGGTTTCCATCAGGCGTACCCAAAGACCCGCGTTTTCCCGCTGCCAGGCCAGCTGGACCTGATCGGCTTCCGAACGCGCGCGCTCCGCCTTCTCGGTGGTCTGGCGCAGCTGCTGCCGCGCCTGCTTGAGGCGTTCGCGATAATCGTCGGCGGTCTGTCGCAGCAATTCCTCGCGTCCCCGCAAGCCTTCCAGTTCGGTGCTGGCCGCAAGGCGGTCGGCACGCAGCCGGTCGGCCAGCAGGATCGAGTACGGCGGCTTTTCGGCAAGGCCGGTCCAGGCCTGCAACTCTTTTTCGGCCGCCGCGCGCCGCTTCTGCGTCTCGCCCAGCTTCTCGAGGTCGGCCATGTGCTGCACCAGCGTGCTGACCAAGAACGTGATGCGGATATGGCGTTGCTTCAGGGCGCGCTCGTCGGTGCCGGGCGGCGCCCCTGCGGCGAGTCCGTTCGGCCCGTCCAGCACTGCCAGCAGCTTGCGCTCGCTCACCAGCCGGGTACGCAGCCCATCGAGGTTCGCCGCAGCATCCGGCGCCGGCTGGTCGCTGGTGGGCTTGGCTTGCTTTTCGGGGGTGCTCCTGGCCGTCAGGCCGGGGATGGCCTGAGCCTGGGCGCCAGCCCCGACCAACAGCAGCCACGCCGCCATCGTGACCCCGGCCACGACGTGCAGTGCCGGCTTGCCGCCGGCCGGCAGCCCCGCGCGACCATCCGGCCACCGGATCGAGGTTGCGGCCTGCCTACCTGCCATGCTTTGCGGCATCAGCAGGATCGATGCATTGGAAATTGGTGGTGCATTGCGCCAGCGAGCAGCTGCGCGTGGTCTGGGTCACCACCTGTTTGCGCAAGCCGCATATCCTCTCGGCCCGGGCGCGAACATCGGCGGCCGCGGCATCGGTGAACGGATGGTTGAAGCTCAGGAAATTCTCGTCCGGCTCATACCCGACGAGGTAGTTGGTTTCGACACAGCCCGCCAGCAATAGGGCGGCCAGGACGGCGACGGGGAGGGTCGGGTTCCGATTCATGGCCGCGAGTATCCCGATTAGTGCTGCGCCGGTCAATGCCGGCCTGCGGGGAAGCTTCGCTGCCGGGTCGCTTGCGCCGGAATCGCCATATCGTCAGCGCCGCCGAACGCTGCAGCGTCGGCTGCGCCCGGGGATCGGCCGCACGATGGGCAACGCGCCAGGGGCTGGCCGGGCCTGCGCCAATTTCCGTCGTTTCAGGATTCGCGCGGGGCGTAGCCGTAGTCCGCGGCCAGGCACCGCGGATCGGCACCCAGGAAATAGCGCAGCCGCAGCCACCACATGCGCAGGATGGTGCGCCACACGCCGTGCGCCTCCCAGCGCCGCCCCGAGGTCGTGACGCGGGCCGCGAGGCAGGCCGGACGGCCGATCCGCCGCAGCCGGCGCGACAACTCGATGTCTTCCATCAGGGGAATGTCCGGAAAGCCGCCGACCGCGACGAAGGCCTCGCGCGCGACGAAGACGGCCTGATCGCCGGTGGCAATGCCCGTCAGGCGCGAGCGCAAGTTCATCAGCGCCGCCACCAGCGGCAGCCATACCGACTTGCCCTCGATCCGCACGTCGAAGCGACCCCAGCGATGACCGCCGGCCATGGCCTGCGCTACCAGCCCGGCGGCGCCTTCCGGCAGGCGGGTATCCGCGTGCAGGAACAGCAGGACGTCACCGCGCGCCGCGGCGGCGCCGGCATTCATCTGGCTGGCCCGGCCACGGGGCGCCCCGAGCACCTGGTCCGCGAGGGGCCCGGCCAGTTCGGCGCTGCGATCCGCGCTGCCGCCGTCGACCACGACGACTTCCGCGCCGCCGGCACGCAAGGGCGCCAGGGCCTGCAGCGCGGCGACGATGCC
>JADYZH010000212.1 GCA_020853215.1 Sulfuritalea sp.
CCGAGATCGGCGAGGTCCGGCTGGGCCTGTCTTCCGTCGAAGTGATCAAGCTGCGCCTGAAGGCGCCCGCCGGCTGGCCGGCGCCGGATGCCCTGCGCGCCGAGCGCATCCGCATCGCGCCGGACATTGCGGCCCTGTTGTCGGCCAGGGTGGCCGTTTCCAGCATCGTCGTCGAGGGCGGCTACGTCTCTGCCCTGCGCAGCGCCGACGGCAGGCTGCGCGTGGTGCCCAGCCTGCTGGAGAAGAAGGGCGAGAAGAAGGATGCCGGCAAAGGTCCGGAGGTGAGCATCGGCGCCATTGAACTGAAGGGCGGCGCGATGGAGTTCTTCGACGCCACGGTGAGCAGGCCGGTGCACAAGATTCGCCTGGAGCAGCTCGACGCGAAAGTGACCGACCTACGGCTGCCCGACCTGAAGGCGAGATCGGACCTGCGGCTGGACGGCGTGCTGAAAGGCGTGCGCAGCGACGGCAAGATCCGGGTCGACGGCTGGATGGTCTTTGCCAGCAAGGATTCCGAGTTGCGCAACACCCTGCGCGGTGCCGACCTGATCGCCCTGCAGCCCTATCTTCTGAAAGCGTCCGAGGGTGGCGTGAAGAAGGGGACGCTCGACCTCGACCTGCAAGCCACCATCAAGGCCAACCATCTGCGCGCGCCCGGCACGCTGACCCTGAACGGGCTCGAGCTCGAATCCGGCGGCACCTTCATGGGCATGCCGCGCGCCGCGGTGGTCGGCTTCATGAAAGGCAAGAACGACCGGATCACTGTCAAGTTCACTCTCGACGGCAAGCTCGACGATCCGAATTTCCGTCTCAACGAAGGTTTCTCCACCAAGGTGGCCGCTTCCCTCGGCGATGTGATGGGCATCAGTCTCGAAGGCCTGGCCAAGGGGGCCGGCACACTCGGCCAGAAAGGCGTCGAGGCGGCCGGCGGCGCGGCCGAGGGAGTCGGCAGGGCGGTCAAGGGACTTCTCGGCAAATAGCGGTCAGGGGGCCGCGGCCTGCTCCGCAAGCCAGTCCCTGATGCGCGCGTACACCTCCGGCCGCGAGAGCAGGTCGAGGTGGCCCGTCTCGCAGGCGATCCATTGCCGCTCCGGCGTGAACATCAGGTTGCGGTCCGCTTCCGCGTGGCAGCCGAGCGCGCTCGCCAGCGGCACCAGGCCGTCGCCGATCAGTCTGTCCTTGAGGTCCCCGACCTGCTTGCCGGTGGTCGCGACAATCGCATGGCAGGCCACCCCTTGCGGCAGCGGCAGCGCCTTGTGATGACCGTGCGAGCGGGCGAAGCGGTCGCGTCCGCGCCAGTCCTCGTCGAGCAGCCAGCCATGGCGCAGGTCGGTGATGCCGGCGCTGCGGATCTTGCCGAGGCGGGAGAGCGGGGCGGTATAGGGGCTGGCGCCCAGCGCGATGTCGATCCAGTGGCCGCCGCGCTCCATCGGCGCGCCGTGGTGCGGCGTGCCGAGGAACACCAGTTTTTTCAGGTGCCGCGGCCAGGCATGCCCCGCCGCCGTGCCGTAATGCCAGGCGCTGCGCGCCAGCAGGCCGCCCATGCTGTGGCCGAGGATGGCCAGTTCCTCCACCGGGACGGGCCAGTTTCCGAGCATTTCCTCGATCCGATCGGCGAGTTCGCGCCCGTTGGTGGAGATGTGGCGGCCGCTGTTGTAGTGCAGATAGAGGCGGGTGCAGCCGAGGTCGCGCTCGAGCGCGGCGCCGTGGTCGTGGCCCTGGCGCGCCCACTGCAGGTCGTTCATGCACAGGCCGTGCACAAGAATCAGCAGCCTGTTGCCGGCGGTGGGCAGGGCGGCGGCCATGGCGGCCTTGTCATCCGGCAGCGGCTGGCCGTCGCGGCGCAGTTGCATGCGGATCGCCAGCGGGTTGCCGCTGGCTTCGAGGTAATCGCCGAGCACGCCATTCAGCGCGGCGAGCACGGCCTCGCGTTCCGGCGAAGACGGTTTTTCGCCGAACAGCGGCAGCAGGCGTCCCAGCACCGCATCGAGCCCGCCGCCCACCAGGCGCGTCACGCCGCGGATGCTGCCGTACACGAAGCCGGTGATGCCGCGCGTGCGGCCGGGCGGCGGCTTGCCGAGCGGCGCCGGCACGCTGGAAATATTGTGGTGCATCGCCTCCACCAGATCGGTCAGCCCGGCGACGGCATCGATCGCCAGCCGGCTGAAGCCGTGCAGGTCGGCGGGATGGAGGTGGGCTTTTCGGGTCGTCCGCGGGGTCATGGCCTGTGCCACTATACGCCCCTGTTGCACGCCGAAACGTTCGCGTTTACCGTGTGCGCGACGCCCCGCCTGTCGAGAAACGGAACCGATCATGAGTGGCTGCTCCGAGAACGAACCCGCTGCCCCTTCCCGCGACGGCATCGGCATCGCCCGCAGGAATGCCTTCGACCCCGTCGCCTTCGAACGGGCCGTCGCCGATCTCCTCGCCGCCTGCGGCATCGCGCCCGACATGAAGCACATGGGCCGCACCGCCGAGCGCGTGCGCACGCTGTGGCAGAAGCGCCTGCTCGGCGGCTACGACATGGACCCGGCCGAGGCGCTGGGCGAGGGCTTCGACGATCCGCGGCGCGACATGGTTGTGGTGCGCGGCATCGCCGTGCACGGCGTCTGCCCGCACCACCTGGTGCCCTTTCGCGGCGTGGCGCACGTGGCTTATCTGCCGGGCGGGCGCCTGCACGGTTTCGGCCGCATCGCGCGCATGGTCGACGCCATCGGCCACCGCTTCACCTACCAGGAATGGATGACGCGCGACATCGCCGAGGCGCTGGTCGCGCACGGCAAGGCCGCCGGCGGCGCCTGCGTCATCGAGGCCGAGCAGCTCTGCCTGCTGCTGGGCGAGGACCGCCGCGGCGACGAGCGCGTGGTGACGCAGGCCTTCACCGGCGCCTTCGAGACATCGGATCAGCTGCGCACGGAATTCCTGCGCGCGATTTCGGGCAAGCTGCCTTGAATTATCCGGCGGCGTGGTTTCACCGCGCCGGCACGGTCATGACTTCTTGTGCGAGCCGTCGCACAGCGGTGGTTTCGCCGTGCGCTTGCAGCCGCAGAACCAGACCTTTTCCGACTTTTCCGCCGTGAATTCGACGGGCGCGAAGCCGTGCCCTTGTGCGAGCCGTCGCAGAACGGCTGACTTTTGCTCCTGCCGCAGGCGCACCACCAGTACTTCCTTCCGGCTTCCACTTCCACGGCGCAGGGCGCCTTCTGCGGCATATCGGGGCTGCTCATGCGGGTCTCCTCTTGATGGGGGTATCAGGAAATTGTTTTGACATTGAATAATTCCCGACTAATAATGTCAAGTATAAAAAATACCCCCAACCCCGACAGAGAGAAAACATCATGATCGTCATCAACGGCAAACAGATCGAAACCGACGCGGAAGGCTACCTGGCGCAGCTCGACGACTGGTCGGAGGATATCGCCAGCCATCTCGCGCAACAGGACAACCTGCAACTCACCGAGGAACACTGGAAGCTGCTCAACTGGATCCGCGCCTATTACCAGGAGAACGGCACGGCGCCCAACCTGCGCGTCATGCAGAAGCTGCTCAAGGAGGACCTGGGCGAGGAATGGTCGGACAAGAAGCGCCTGTTCGAGCTCTTTCCCTACGGGCCCGCCAAGCAGGGTGCGCGCTATGCCGGCATGCCGAAACCGACCGGCTGCGTCTGAACCGCTGCCTGCAAGCGAATACGCCACGCCTTGGGGTTAAGGCGTGGCGTGAGCGGTTTCCGTCGCAGAGACGGAACAGAAAAGGCTGATTGTCGGGTTACTTATAGATGCCGACCCCGATATATCCTTCATAACCCGGGATCCTGACGATGTAGGTCGATTTGGCCTCGACTTTTTTCGTGACAGGGCTAGTCCACATGTAGTCCACCCAGCCTGCTCCCTTGGTTTTCGCCACTTCGATCATTTCCTTCACGAAGAGCTTGCCGTTGGCGTCCTTGAGTTCGAAGTGGTTCTTGCCGACCAGGCCCTTGTTGCCGCCGTGGGCGACCATCGTGCCGTCCAGTTTCTGTACGAACACATAGAGGTCCTTGTCCTGCCATTTGCCGTCCTTGGCGGTAAAGTCCTCGCCGGCCTTGTCGACACCGACGGCCTTGATGTGGGCCAGACCTTTATCAACCAGCGCTTTAGCCTGGTCGGCCGTGCCGCGTTCCTGGGCATGAGCCCCGAAAGCCATCATGACGATGGCCAGCGACAGTACGAATTTCCTCAGAATGCTCATCTCGATTTCCTTTCGTGAAATTGGGGGGGGGTACTAAACACGGAAGCTGCCAACGGCAACTTCCAGTTTGCGTGATAGCTCTTCCAACTGCTCCACCGCCTTCATCGTGCTGTGGGTCGCGCTGTTGTTGTCCTCGACCATTCGCGCGATCTCGTCGATATTGCGGGCGATGTCGTTGCTTCCGGTGCTTTGCTCGCGCACCGCGGAGGCGATTTCATCCATGCCGCGGTTCGCGTTCTCGACCGATTCCTTGGCCGCCTGGATGACGCGGTCGAGCTCATCGAGATAGTTCTCGCTGGTTCCGAGCGATTGCGTGCCCGCGTCGAGGGACTGCTCGACGACCGCCGACTGGCTGCCCAGCGTGCGCGTCACTTCCTCGATGTGGTTCGCCGCCTCGGAAGATCGCTCGGCGAGTTTTCTCACTTCGTCGGCCACGACGGCGAAGCCGCGCCCCTGCTCCCCGGCGCGGGCGGCCTCGATAGCGGCATTCAGCGCCAGGAGATTGGTCTGGTCGGCGAGATCCTTGACCTGCTTGGTCATGTTGGTGATGGATGCCGTACTGCGCACGAATTCGCCGACGGAGGAAGTGATGGCATCGAAGGCGCTGCGGACCTGCGATATTTCGCGTAGCAGGCGCTCCAGATGCTCGCCGCCGATCCGGGTGTTCTCGAGACTCTGCTGCGAAGTGACTTTGACGTTCTCGGCATTCTCGGAGATCGAGGAGATGCTAACCGTCATTTCCTCCATGGTCGCCGCCACGGCCGAGGCCGCGTCCGCCTGGCGGGACGAGCCGTCCGAGACGATGCGCGTGGAGGCGCTCAGGTCCTTGGAGGACTGGGAGACCGCCTGTGCGCTCGAGAGCACCTGCCGCACCGTGTTCTGGAAGCTCTGGATCAGCTCGTTGAAGGCGGTGGAGGTTTGTGCGATCTCGTCGTTGCCGATGCATTCGACGCGGCGCGTCAGGTCGCCGGTCTTCAATTCCATGGCGGCGGACTTGATGCGATCGACCGCGGCAAGGATGTTCTTGCGCACCATCAAGCTGACCAACAGCGCGATGGCGATCGAAAGCAGCACCGAAACCGCCAGCGTCTTGACCACCATGCCCGAAGCCTGCATGGCGACTTCATAGGCTTCGTTGCTCAGTCTTTGTTCGATCTCGATCAGTGCCTTGAAGTGCTTGTTCAACTCCTCGAAATCGTTCGTGGCGATGCTCATCACGCTGGTGGCGCTGGCGTAGTCCTCGGCGGCGATGTCGAGCACGTCCGCGGTCGATTTGCGGTAACCGGCGAATGACTTGGCGACGCTGGCCAGCGTGGTTTTCTCGGATTCATCCAGGGTGGGGCTCTTCTCGACTTCTGCGAGCCGTTTGCCGATTTCCTCGAGCCGGCCATACAGGCCCTTCGTCATGGCCTCGAGCCGGTCCTTGGGGAAGTTGGCCGAAGCCGATGAGAGCAACTGGTACGTGCCGCCATAGACGCCTTGCGCGTTGTCCGAAGCTTCGGCGACGAGTCTGAAATTCTGGAAACGGATTTGGTAGATATTGTTCAGGGCATCCTGCTGCTGGTGCAGGCCCCGATAGGACGTGATGGACACTACCAGGAGCAGTGCCAGCACCAGCATCGGGGCCAGCATCAGCTTGACGCCGATACTGAACTTGGAGAGGGCTTTCATCATGGTCTCCTGAAGGAGCCCGGCCAGGTTAGCGGGTGACCGGGCTTGGCCGATTCATTCGGCGCTTTCGCGCCGAAATCAAGGCCGAGTGCTTATTTGTAGATGCCGACGCCGATCAGGCCTTCGTAATCCGGGATCTTCACGACGTAGGTCGATTTCGGTTCGACCTTCTTTGACTGCGGGTTGGTCCATACATAGTCCACCCAGCCGTTGCCCTTGTTCTTGGCTGTGTCGATCATCGTCCGGATGAAGGTCTGGCCGTTGGCGTCCTTCAGGTCGATCATGTTCTTGCCGACTAAGCCCTTGTTGCCGCCGTGAGCAATGGTGTTGCCATCAAATTTCTGCACGAAAATATACAGATCCTTTTCGTGCCACTTGCCGTCCTTGTTGGAGAAGTCCTGAGCAGCCTTTTCGACACCGACAGCTTTGATGTGAGCGAGACCCTTCTCGACCAGTGCCTTGGCCTGATCGGCAGTTCCACGCTCCTGGGCATAGGCGCCACCCATGGTGGCAAATTGCATCAGCAACAGGCAGGCGATTATCTTAAGATGGTTAAACATTCGAATCTCCTTGATGAATCAATTGGATGGCTATTTCATGACTCTCCCTTTGTAGTTGTTATCGGCAGAAGACATGTTTTCTTTAGCAGAATAATTCAGACACCTGGCATGGCAGCAGTATCATGCATGTCGTTTGCGGCAAGATTCGGGCGGCTTGAGGCATGGATTACCTCTGCGATGCGACAGAAGCGGATTTCGAGCAAGGCGTAGTGGTGCGTTCGCACGAGGCGCCGGTGCTGGTGGATATCGGCGCCGGCTGGTGCGGACCCTGCCGCGTGCTGACGCCGCTGCTCGAGCGCCTGGCGAAGGAGTACGCCGGCGCCTTCGTGCTGGCGAACGTGGATGCCGACGAGAACATGAAGCTGGCCGGCCGCCACAAGGTGCGCGGCTTTCCGACCGTGATCGCCTATAGCCGCGGGGTAGAGATCGACCGCTTCCACAGCGCGCAG
>JADYZH010000213.1 GCA_020853215.1 Sulfuritalea sp.
AGCCATGTCGTCGCCGCCGACACACCCAAGGGCAAAGGCTCCGAATTTTTTGCCAAGAGAGCGGGCGAACTGACCAAAGGCAAGGTCAAGGTCGAGGTCTATGCCAACTCGACGCTGTACAAGGACAAGGAAGAAATGGAAGCGCTGCAGCTCGGTGCGGTGCAGATGCTGGCACCGTCCCTGGCCAAGTTCGGCCCGCTCGGTGTCAAGGAGTTCGAACTGTTCGACCTGCCCTATCTGTTCGACGACTACAAGGAACTCCACCTGATTACCGAGGGCCCGGTCGGCAAGTCGCTGATGCAGAAGCTGGAGACCAAAGGCCTGGTGGGACTGGCTTTCTGGGATAATGGCTTCAAGGTCATGAGCGCCAACAAGCCGCTCAAGAACCCCGAAGACTACAAGGGCCTCAAGATGCGCATCCAGTCGTCGAACGTGCTCGATGCGCAGATGCGTGCGGTCGGTTCGATTCCGCAGAAGATGGCCTTCTCCGAGGTCTATCAGGCGTTGCAGACCGGCGTGGTTGACGGCACCGAGAATCCTCCGTCCAACCTGTACACGCAGAAGATGCATGAAGTGCAGAAGCATGTATCGGTGACCAACCACGGCTATCTCGGCTACGCGGTAATCACCAACAAGAAGTTCTGGGACGGTCTGCCCGCCGACGTGCGCGGTCAGCTCGAACAGGCGATGAAGGAGGCGACCAAATTCGCCAACGACATCGCCAAGGAAGACAACGACAAGTCGCTCGAGGAAGTGCGCAAGTCGGGCAAGAGCCAGATCCACGTGCCGACCGCCGCCGAGAAGCTGGCACTGAAGAAGGCCATGGTCAAGGTGCACACCGAAATGGCCGGCCGCATCGGCAAGGAAAACATCGACGCCATCTACAAGGCCACCAACTTCGATCCGTCGAAGCTCTGATCGGCTGCACTTTCCCGGGCGGCGCAGGCGGCCCGGGACCATCCGCCGCCCGCCGGGCGGCGCCAGGACAAGGATTTTTCAGCCGGTCGCGGACGCTTCGCGACGGCCTGAGGGGAGTCTTCCGTGAAAGTACTCGACCACATCGAGGAATGGATCATCACCTTCCTCATCGGCGCCGCGACGCTGATCATTTTTGTCGCGGTGATGCACCGCTACGCGGCCGGTCTGCCGATTCCGGGCGTCCAGGACTGGCTGCTCCAGATCAACCTGACCTGGGCGCAGGAACTGTGCATCATCATGTTCGTCTGGATGGCCAAGTTCGGCGCCGCCTACGGCGTCAGGACCGGCATCCACGTTGGTGTCGACGTGCTGATCAACACCCTGTCGGGACGCACGCGGGCCAAGTTCATTGTTTTCGGCATGCTGTCCGGCGCCTTGTTCACCGGCATCATCGCCACGCTTGGCGCCCATTTCGTCTGGGAGAACGGCGCCCATTACGGCATCACCAACCTGCTCGGCATCAAGGTTGACGGGCTGTACGAAGGCCCGACCACGCCCGACCTGGAATGGCCGACGTGGATCGTGTATTCGGCGATCCCGCTCGGGTCGTCGCTGATGTGCTTCCGCTTCCTCCAGGTCACCGTCAGCTTCATCAAGACCGGGGAACTGCCGCACCACGATCACGGCCACGTCGATGGCATCGAGGAAGGCGAGGTGCCGGTGGAGGTGAATCCCTACAACATGGACGACGACCTGCATCCCCACGATCTCAAGTTCAGCAAGCGGCATCCCGACGCAAAAGTCGGCGCTGACGGTACGGCGACCGGCGACAAGGGAGACGCCAAATGAGCGCCCTGATCATCTTTGCCCTGCTCACCTTCCTGATGCTGTCGGGCATGCCGGTATCGATCTCGCTCGGCCTGACCGTGCTAACCTTCCTTTTCGCCTTCACGGCGACGCCGCTCGAGGCGGTTGCACTCAAGCTGTTCACCGGCATCGAGAAGTTCGAGATCATGGCGATCCCGTTCTTCATCCTCGCCGGCAATTTCCTGACCCACGGCGGCGTGGCGAAACGAATGATCTACTTCGCCACCTCGATGGTCGGCCACCTGCGCGGCGGCCTGGGCCTCAGCGCGGTGTTCGCCTGCGCCCTGTTCGCCGCGGTATCGGGGTCCTCGCCGGCCACCGTGGTGGCGATCGGCTCGATCCTGCTGCCGGCCATGGTCAGGGCGGGTTACCCGAAGAAGTTCGGGGTCGGCGTCATCGCCTCCTCCGGCGGCCTCGGCATCCTGATTCCGCCGTCGATCGTCATGGTGATGTATGCCGTGTCGACCAACAGCTCGATCGGTGCCCTGTTCATGGCCGGCGTGGTGCCCGGGCTGCTGCTGGCGCTGTTCCTCGGCTTCACCACCTGGTATGAGGCGAAGAAGGGCAACTACCCGCGCGAGCAGCCGCTGTCCTGGGCGCAACGCTGGGATGCCTTCCGTAAGGCGATCTGGGGTTTGCTGCTGATCGTGGTGGTAATGGGCGGCATCTACAGCGGCCTGTTCACCCCGACCGAGGCAGCGGCGATGAGCGCGGTGTACGCCTTTTTCATTGCGGTGTTCGTCTACAAGGACATCGGTTTCAAGGATGTGCCTAAGGTACTGCTCAACTCGGCGAATATGAGCGCGATGCTGCTCTACATCATCACCAACGCCGTACTGTTCTCCTTCATCCTGACCAACGAGCAGATCCCCCAGGGCATCGCCGAATGGCTGACGCAATCCGGCATCGGCATGGTCGGTTTCCTGATTGCGGTGAACATCCTGCTACTGGTCATGGGCAGTTTCATGGAGCCTTCGTCGATCATCCTGATCACGGCGCCGATCCTGTTTCCGATCGCTACCAAACTCGGCATCGATCCGATCCATTTCGGCGTGATGATCACGGTGAATATGGAAATCGGCATGATCACGCCGCCGGTGGGGCTCAACCTGTATGTGGCCAGCGGCATCGCCAAGATGGGTCTCACGGACTGCTCCAAGGCCGTCTGGCCCTGGCTGATGACCATGCTGGTCTACCTCATGCTGATCACCTACGTGCCGGCCGTCTCGACCTGGCTGCCAAAGACACTGGGCATGATGTAGCGCTGCCATGCCTCGGTGACAAAGGCCCGGTGACCCCGGGCCTTTGTTTATTGTGGCAAACGTCGACTTTCGCAGGCATCAGCTGCACTGAAGCTCCGCTTGGCGTGGTTTTGTGGCGCCGGAGCCTGCGCCGGCCGGACTTCCGGCAAGAAACTGAGCTAAAATATTGAGTTAGCTATTCATATCCGTGGCACCTTGCCGCGAACGATATCCCTTGCCGGGATGTCTCATTAAAACTTGAAATTCAACCTGTTCTGGAGAAAGTAATGGCTGCAAATGTGACAACTGAGCGCACCCTGTCGATCATCAAACCCGATGCAGTTGCCAAGAACGTGATCGGCAAGATCTATTCCCGATTCGAGACCAACGGTCTCAAGATCGCCGCATCGCGCATGGTTCACCTGTCGCGCAGGGATGCCGAGGGCTTCTATGCCGTGCACAAGGACCGTCCCTTCTTCAAGGACCTGGTCGAGTTCATGATTTCCGGGCCGGTGATGGTCCAGGTACTCGAGGGTGAAGGGGCGATCGCCAAGAACCGCGAACTGATGGGCGCCACCGATCCGAAGAAGGCGGCTGCCGGCACCATCCGCGCCGACTTTGCCGACAGCATCGACGCCAACGCGGTCCATGGCTCCGATGCGCCGGAAACCGCCGCGGTCGAGATCGCCTACTTCTTCCCGGCGCTGAACGTCTATTCGCGCTGATCGGCGATGTCCGTCAACCTCCTCGATTTCGATGCGGAAGGCCTGAGCGCCTGGTTCGCGCAGCAGGGCGAAAAGCCCTTCCGCGCGCGGCAGGTGCTGCGCTGGATCCATCAACGCGGGGAGAACGATTTTTCGGCGATGACCGACATCGCCAGGTCGCTGCGCGAGAAACTCCTGGCCACGGCCACCGTGTCGCCGGCGCCGACTATCAGCGACAAGCTGTCCGCAGACGGCACGCGCAAGTTCCTGTTCGACGTCGGCAACCGCAACGCGGTGGAAACCGTGTTCATTCCCGAGGATGACCGCGGCACGCTGTGTGTTTCGTCGCAGGCGGGATGTGCGCTCGAATGTGCGTTCTGTTCCACCGGCCGGCAGGGTTTCAACCGGAACCTGACCACCGCCGAAATCATCGGCCAGTTGTGGCAGGCCAATCGGTCTTTGGGATTTTCCTCAGGCGGAGAGCGCATCATCAGCAACGTGGTGCTGATGGGCATGGGCGAGCCGCTGGCCAATTTCGACAACCTGGTGCCGGCACTGCGCCTGATGCTGGACGACAACGCCTACGGCCTGTCGCGGCGTCGCGTCACGGTGTCCACTTCCGGCATCGTGCCGGCCATGGACAGGCTGGCCGAGGCCTGCCCGGTGGCGCTCGCCGTTTCGCTGCATGCGCCGACCGACGGCCTGCGCGACAAGCTGGTGCCGATCAACCGCAAGTATCCGCTGGCAGACCTGATGGCCGCCTGCCGGCGCTACCTGGTGCATGCGCCGCGCGACTTCATCACCTTCGAGTACGTGATGCTCGACGGCGTCAATGACAGCGACGCCGATGCCCGCGCGCTGCTGCATCTGGTGCGCGACGTACCCTGCAAGTTCAACCTGATCCCCTTCAATCCCTTTCCGTCCTCGGGGTTTCGCCGTTCGCCGGCCGAGCGGGTCCGGCGTTTCGCCAACCTGCTGATCGAGGGTGGCATCGTCACCACGACGCGCAAGACGCGCGGCGACGACATCGATGCCGCCTGCGGACAGCTGGCCGGCAAGGTGCAGGACAAATCGCGGCGCGTCTCCCGTGGCGCCGTTTTTGCCGTCGATGCGGCGGCTACCTCTGCTGGAGTGGAGCTGCACACATGAACAAGACGATCATCGCTGCATCGGTATCGCTGGTCCTGCTGGCCGCCTGCACGGCGACCGGATCCGGGCCCGGCTCCGGGCAAGTGGCGCAACAGGCCATGTCGGCCCAGACGGCAGCCACCGACCAGCAGGCTCGCGCCAAGGTGCATACCGAACTTGGATCGCTGTATCTGCTCGACGGCCGTTCCGCCATCGCACTCGAGGAAGCGCGCATAGCCCTTGCGGCCGACTCAAATTATGCGCCCGCCTACAATCTGCTGGGGCTGACCCACATGGGTCTGAACGAGATGAAGCAGGCCGAGGATAACTTTCGGAAGGCGCTGAGCCTGGCGCCCGGTGATCCCGAGATAAGCAACAACTACGGCTGGTTCCTCTGCCAGACCGCCCGCGAGCAGGAGGCGATCGGCTATTTCATGGCTGCGGCGCGGAACCCTTTGTACACCACCCCTACCAAGCCTTACACCAATGCCGGCATTTGTGCCTATCGGGCGAAGAACGACAAGCAGGCCCAGGAGTTCCTGACGGCGGCCTTGCGATTGGCGCCAGACAACAACCAGGCGCGCCTCGGGCTGGCCGAGGTCGCCTATCGGCAGGGACGCTATGCCGAAGCGCGGCAGTGGACCGCCGATATCGAAAAGAACATGGAGCCGACCGCCGACGTGCTCTGGATGGCCTTGCGCACCGAGCGCAAGCTGGGCAACCGCGAAGCGGAGGCCCGGTACGCCTCGCAGCTGCGCCGGCGTTTTCCGGGTTCCCCGGAGCAGGAGTTGTTGTCGCAGGGGCAATATGACTGAAGTGCCGGTGAACGACGGGCTCGCCGCCGAATCCGCGGGCGAGCTGCCGGCAGGGACCGGGGAAGGTGTTGCGGCGGTCGAGCCGGCCACCCCGGGCGCCATTCTGCGCCGGGCGCGTGAAGCGCGCGGCCTGTCGATTGCCGATGTGGTGCAGGTGATCCGCTTCAGTACGCACCAGATCGAGGCGCTGGAGCGGGACGATTACGCCAGCCTGCCCGGGGCCACGTCGGTACGCGGCCTGGTCCGCAACTACGCCCGCCTGCTCAAGCTCGATGCCGCCCCGCTGCTGGCCCAGCTTGATCCGGCAGTGCCGGTGGCCGAAACGGATGTGCGTCCGCCTACCGACATGGGTGCTGCCGAGCAGCCGACGATCGGTGGGCGAGTGCCATCGAGGCTGGTCGCTGTAGCGATAGCGACCCTGCTCCTGGCCATGGGCGCTTACTGGTTTGCCACGCTGCCGGATGACAGCCGTCTGGACGGCCTCTGGCGCGGTGCGGGTCCTGCCGCGCCTGCTCCGGCCGGCGTTGCGGCTCCGGCTGCGGTTGCCGTGGTTCAGCCCTCGCCTGCCGTGGTTGCCGAGAGCCCGCCGCCTGCCGGTGAAGCGACTACTGTGCCGCCCCATGCCGGCTTGCGCGTCGAATTCGACGATCGTTCCTGGATCGAGGTCCGTGACGCGACGCAAAAAGTGGTTTTCGTCGGCGAATATCCGGCCGGCACGTTACAGAACGTCGAGGGCAAGGCGCCCTTCCAGCTCTGGATCGGCAGGGCCTCGGCGGTCCGTGTATTCATGGGCGAACGCAGCATCGACCTCAAGCCGCACACCCGCGAAGAGGTCGCCCGGTTCAGCCTGGAATGAGCGCGATGTCCCGAGCTTCCCCGGCGCGGCGTCCAAGCCGTCTGGTCATGGTAGGAAAAGTCGGCGTCGGCGGTACGGCGCCGGCCGCGCCCGTGGTCGTCCAGTCGATGACCAACACCGATACCGAGGATGTCTTCGCCACCTCGATGCAGGTCGCCCAGCTGGCGCGCGCCGGCTCGGAGCTGGTGCGCATTACGGTCAATACCCGCGAGGCCGCCGCCGCCGTGCCGAAGATCCGGGACCGACTGGCGCAGCTCAACGTCGATGTGCCGCTGGTTGGCGATTTCCATTTCAACGGCCACAAGCTCCTCGCCGAGCATCCGGCGTGCGCCGAGGCGCTGGCCAAGCTGCGCATCAATCCCGGCAACGTCGGCAAGGGCGCGCGGCGCGACGAGCAGTTCGCGCAGCTGATCGAAATCGCCTGTCGTTTCGACAAGCCGGTACGCATCGGCGTGAACTGGGGCAGCCTCGACCAGGCGCTGCTGGCCCGCGTTATGGACGAAAACGCGCAACGCGCGGAACCCAAGGATGCCACTGAGATCATGCGCGAGGCGATGGTCACCTCCGCCCTCGAATCGGCGGCGCAGGCCGAGGCGCTCGGATTGCCGGGCGACCACATCATCCTGTCGTGCAAGGTGTCCGGCGTGCAGGACCTGATCGCCATCTACCGCGAGCTGGCGCGGCGCTGCGACTATCCGCTGCACCTGGGCCTGACCGAAGCCGGCATGGGCAGCAAGGGCATCGTGGCGTCCACCGCGGCGCTCGCCGTGCTGCTGCAGGAGGGCATCGGCGACACGATCCGCGTATCGCTGACACCCGAGCCCAACGGCGACCGTACGCGGGAAGTCATCGTCGCCCAGGAAATCCTGCAGACCATGGGCCTGCGCGCCTTTACCCCGCTGGTGGCGGCCTGTCCCGGTTGCGGGCGCACCACCAGCACGGTGTTCCAGGAACTGGCGCAGGACATACAGGATTACGTGCGCGAACGCATGCCGGAATGGCGCCTGGCTCGCGTCGGTGTCGAGAATATGACGCTGGCCGTGATGGGCTGTGTGGTGAATGGCCCCGGCGAGAGCAAGCACGCCAGCATCGGCATTTCGCTACCCGGCACCGGCGAGGCGCCGGTGGCGCCGGTCTATGTCGATGGCGAGCGCGTCGTCACGCTGCGCGGCGACAATATTGCCGTCGAATTTCGCGCCATCGTCGACGATTACATACGGAAAAAATATCCGGAAAGGCAAAACCCTTAGCCACAGAGGGCACAGAGATCACAGAGAAAGGCGTCGTGCTCTGTTTCCTCTGTGGCAATAAGATTTTTATGAGCCAAACCATCCAAGCCATCCGCGGCATGAACGACATCCTGCCGGCCGACGCCGAGCTCTGGGAGCAGTTCGAGGAGTCCGTGCGCGACTGGCTGGCCGCTTACGGTTACCGGCCGATCCGCATGCCCATGGTCGAGCCGACGCCGCTGTTCGCCCGTGCCATCGGCGCGGTCACCGACATTGTCGAGAAGGAGATGTACTCCTTCGAGGACGCCCTGAACGGCGAAAGCCTGACGCTGCGACCGGAAGGCACGGCGTCCTGCGTGCGCGCGGTGCTGCAACACAACCTGCTTTACGACGGCCCCAAGCGCCTGTGGTACATGGGGCCGATGTTCCGCCACGAACGGCCGCAGAAGGGCCGCTACCGCCAGTTCCACCAGGTCGGCGTGGAGGCCATGGGCTTTGCCGGGCCGGACATCGACGCCGAGCAGATCGCCATGTGCGCCCGGCTGTGGGACGACCTCGGGCTGGAGGGCATTCGCCTCGAGATCAATTCGCTCGGACAGGGCGACGAGCGGGCACGCCATCGCGCCGACCTGATCGCCTATCTCCAGCGCCATCACGATCAGCTCGATGCCGAGGCGCAGCGCCGGCTGCACAGCAATCCGCTGCGCATCCTCGACACCAAGAATCCCGCGCTGCAAGGCCTGGTCGAGGCGGCGCCGAAGCTGATCGACTACCTTGGCGAGGAATCGCTGAAACACTTCGATGGCGTGCAGCAGTTGCTCAAGGATGCGGCGATCCCCTACTGGATCAATCCGCGCCTGGTGCGCGGACTCGATTACTACAACCTGACCGTGTTCGAGTGGGTGACCGACCAGCTCGGCGCGCAGGGCACCGTTTGCGCCGGCGGCCGCTACGACGGCCTGATCGCGCAACTGGGCGGCAAGCCTGCGCCCGCCTGCGGCTTCGCCATGGGCATCGAACGCCTGCTCGCGCTGTGGCAGGATCAGGGCCATCGCCATGAGCCCCCCGCGCCCGATGCCTATCTGGTGCACCAGGGCGAGGCCGCCGGCCGTTACGCCTTCCGCGTCGCCGAGGCCCTGCGCAGCGCAGGCTTTGCGATCCACCTGCATTGCGGCGGCGGCAGCTTCAAGTCGCAGATGAAAAAGGCCGACGGGTCCGGCGCGCCGGTCGCATTGATAGTCGGCGATGACGAGACGGCGGCCAATGCCGTCAGCGTGAAGCTTCTGCGTTCCGGCTTCGACCAGCCGCCGGCGCAGGTACGGGTGAGTTTCGATGATCTGGCCGAGCACCTCGGCGATATTCTTTTCCCCATGGAAGACGACAATGGCAACTTATGACCTGGAAGAACAGGAACAGCTCGACGAGCTGAAAACCTGGTGGAAGATGTACGGCAACATCGTGACCGGCATCCTGGTTGCGCTGGCGCTCGCGGTGGCCGGCTGGCAGGGCTGGAACTGGTGGCAGCGGCAGCAGGCAGCGCAGGCCTCTGCCGTGTTCTCGGCGCTTCAGGCGGCGACCGCGCAGCGCGATGCGAAGCGTGCGCGCGAACTGGCCGGCGAATTGATCGACAAGTATTCCGTCACCAGCTATGCTGGCATGGGCGCCCTGCTGTCGGCACGGGCGCAGGTCGATGCGGGCGATGCGAAGAGCGCCCGCGTTCAGCTGGCCTGGGCCGCCGAGAATGCCAGGGACCCCGGCCTGCGTGACCTGGCCCGTCTGCGCCTGGCGGCGGTGATGCTTGACGAGAAGGCTTACGACGAGGCCATCAAGCAGCTCGCCGCCGAGCCGGCTGCATCATACGCACCGCGTTTCGCGGAACTGCGCGGCGACATTCTGGCGGCGCAGGGCAAGGTCGCCGAGGCGCGCACCGCCTACGATCTGGTACTGACAAAATTCGATGCCCTGGCCAGGGACGACGAGAACCGGCAGCGCGGCGGTTACAAGGAGATGGTCCAGACCAAGCGCGATTCTCTGGGCGCGGCCAAGTGAGATCCGTGCGAGTCGGCATGCGCGCCATCCTGCTCGCCATGGTGCCGGCGCTGTTGCTCGGCGCCTGTTCGTCGGTGGAAAAGCTGAATCCGTTTTCCTCAAGCGATCCCAAGGTCAAGCCGGCGGAACTGACGGCCATCCAGCCGACCGCGGAACTGAAGACCCTGTGGAAAGAAAGCGTCGGCAGCGCCGGGAATTTCACCTTTTCGCCCGCGGTGGTAGGCGACAGCGTCTACGCGGCCGGCCGTGACGGCACCATTGCGCGCTTCGACGGTGGCCGCCAGGTCTGGCGCATCAGCGCCGGCCAGCCGCTTTCGGGCGGCGTCGGCAGCGACGGCAAGCTGGTGGTGGTAGGCACACCCAAGGGCGAAGTGCTGGCCTTCGAAGCGACCGCCGGTCGCGAGACATGGAAGGCACGGGTGAGCTCGGAGGTGCTGGCGGCACCGGCGATGGCCGATGGTCTGGCGATCGTCCGCTCCGGCGATTCGCGGATCTTCGCTTTCGATGCCGCCGACGGCAAGCGGCGCTGGGTGTATCAGCGCAGTACTCCGTCCTTGTCGCTGCGTTCCAACGTAGGTGTGCTGCCGGTCGGCAAGGTTACGTTGGCGGGATTTCCCGGCGGCAAGCTGGTCGCGATCGCCAACAACAACGGGGCCGCCGTGTGGGAAGTGACGGTCGCCCTGCCCAAGGGTGCCACCGAACTGGAGCGTGTCGCCGATGTCACCAGTTCTCCCGCGGTCAGCGGCAGCATGGTCTGTGCCGCGGCCTTCCAGGGCCGCGCCGCCTGCTTCGACAGCAACACCGGCAACACCCTGTGGTCGCGTGAGATGTCGTCCAGCACCGGCCTCGACATCGACAACCGCCATGTTTATGTCACCGACGACAAGGGCGCGGTGCACGCGCTGGACCGCAACAGCGGGGCCAGCATCTGGAAACAGGACAAGCTGGCCCGGCGCAGCCTGTCGCGACCCCTCGCACTGGGTGGCGGCCGTGTCGCAGTCGCCGACTATCAGGGCGTGGTGCATCTGCTGCGGCAGGAGGATGGCGCTCTTGCCGCCCGCGCCGTGACCGATGGCGGCGCGGTACGGGCGGAACCCGTGCGTTATGGCACCGGCATGCTGGTGCAGACCGCGAACGGCGGCCTGTTCGCACTCGAAGCAAACTAGCCCAGTGGTATCCATGCATACGGCTTCCGGCCCGGGCGCCGACATAGGATGAAACCGACCCTGGTGATCGTCGGCCGGCCGAATGTCGGCAAGTCGACCCTGTTCAACCGGCTGACGCGCTCGCGCGACGCGCTGGTGGCCGATCAGCCGGGCCTGACCCGTGACCGCCACTACGGACATGGCCGCCTGGGCAACAAGCCGTTTCTGGTGGTCGATACCGGCGGCTTCGAGCCTCAGGCCAGGGAGGGCATCGTCCTCGAAATGGCACGCCAGGCCGAGGCGGCGATCGCTGAGGCCGATGTGCTGATTTTCCTGGTGGATGTCCGTAGCGGACTGGTCCTCCAGGACAAGGTCATCGCCGAACTGTTGCGGCGCAGCGGGCGGCCGGTGCTGCTCGCCGCGAACAAGGGCGAAGGCATGGACCGCGCGGTGGTCGCGGCGGAGTTTTTCGAACTCGGCTGCGGCGCGCCCTGCGTGATTTCCTCGGCGCACGGCGAAGGTGTGCGCGAGTTAATCGAGCTGGCGCTGGCACCGTTTCCGGATGAGAGCGAAGCGGATGCCGAAGCCGGCGGCCCGCGCGTCGCCATCGCCGGGCGGCCCAATGTCGGCAAGAGCACCCTGGTGAATACCCTGCTCGGTGAAGAGCGGATGATCGCCTTCGACATGCCCGGCACCACGCGCGACGCCATCGAGGTCCCGTTCGAACGCAACGGCCGCGCCTACACCCTGATCGATACGGCCGGCCTGCGGCGCAAGGGTAGGGTGTTCGAGACCATCGAGAAGTTCTCGGTGATCAAGACCCTGCAGGCCGTCGAGGAATCCAATGTGGTGGTGCTGATGGTCGACGCCACCCAGGAAATTTCCGACCAGGACGCCCATATCGCCGGCTTCATCATCGATGCCGGGCGGGCGCTGGTGGTCGCCGTGAACAAGTGGGACGCGGTAGACGACTATCGTCGCGAGCAGATCAAACTGGACATCGCGCGCAAGCTGAACTTCCTTGGCTTTGCGCGCGTGCATTACGTCTCTGCGTTGAAGGGGCAAGGCATCGCCGGCATCCTGGGGTCGGTGGACAAGGCCTACGCCGCCGCCATGGCCAAGCTGTCGACGCCGAAGCTGACCCGGGTCCTGATCGCCGCCCAGGAGAAGCAGACGCCACCGCGCCATGGCGCCTTCCGCCCCAAACCGCGCTACGCCCACCAGGGCGGCAGCAATCCGCCGGTCATCGTGATCCACGGCAATGCGTTGGAGCACATACCTGCTTCCTATACCCGCTATCTGGAGCGCTACTTCCTCGAGGCCTTCAAGCTGCAGGGCACGCCGCTGCGCATCCAATACAAGACCAGCAAGAACCCCTTTGCCGTCGAGGGTCGGCCGACGAAGGACAAGCTGCGCCGCGAAAAGTGAAAAGTCGGGAGCGGCACCACGGCGGCTTGACAGGCCGGTCGCAAGGCGCGAACCTTCCCGCCCATGATGCTTGAACCGGAACGCCTGCGGCAACTCGTCAGCCGCACGCTCGATCACTACCAAGCGCGTGCCGTTGCCTTCTGGGAGGGTACGCGCAACCATGACGTCGAGCAGAACATCGCGGCCTTGCTGCGGCATATACAGGTCGCGCCGCCTTGGACGATTCTGGATTTCGGTTGCGGCCCTGGCCGTGATCTAAAGACTTTCGTGCAGCGCGGGCATCGCGTCATCGGTCTCGAAGGCGCGCCGGCACTGGCGAAGATGGCCCGCGTCCACAGCGGCTGCGAGGTCTGGCAGCAGGACTTCCTCGGCCTCGATTTGCCCGCGGCGCATTTCGACGGCATTTTCGCCAACGCATCCCTGTTTCACGTACCGCGCCAGGAATTGCCCAGAGTTTTGCGGCAACTGCACACGACACTGAAAGCGGGCGGCGTCCTGTTCAGCTCGAATCCGCGCGGCAACAATGAAGAGAGCATCAACGGCGAACGCTATGGCGCCTATTACGACCTTGCCGCCTGGCGCGAGTACCTGATCGCGGCCGGATTCTCGGAACTCGAGCACTACTATCGCCCGTCGGGTTTGCCTTTTGAACAGCAGCCATGGCTGGCCAGTGTCTGGCGCCGGGTCGGGTAGCGAGGAACAGGGAGCCGCATCCCGCAAGGGGATAGCATCCCCACCTGCCGTGAAGACATAAAAAAGCGGGCCGTGGCCCGCTTTCTACCGACATGGAAGCTCTGATTACTTCTTGGCTTCCGGCTTCTTGTCGTCTTTCTTGGCCTCTTCCTTCTTGGCTTCCGGCTTCTTGTCGTCTTTCTTGGCTTCGGCCTTCTTGTCGTCTTTCTTGGCTTCCGGCTTCTTTTCGTCTTTCTTCATTTCTTCCTTCTTTTCCATCTTCTTGTCGTCCTTGGCGGCGCCGCCAGCGGAGGCAGCGAAGGAACCGACGGAAACGGTGGCGAAGGCGGCAGCGATCAGGACGGACAGTAGCTTGCTCATGTAAACTCCTTGAAATTGTTGGAAAACGTGACGACCAGAAGTTGGCGCGCACGAACTAGATAAACGTCCGTGGCCGTGGCAAGTTGACAAATATCCTGCGAATCATTCCCGTACTGCGTGTTGCGGCCGTGTCGACTCACGCACCGACAGTTGATGCTGCACCGCAATAACTACTGGAAGACAGCGAAGTCCTGGAGCGTTTGCCCACCCGCGCCGGCGCTGCAAGCTCGCGCGAACTCGCGGCAATGCGGGCCGCGATGATGGCGGCTCCCGGCAATCCAGCCCCGGCGGCCGACCTCGCCCAAGGCTATTTCGATCGGGCCATGGCGCGCGGAGATTCCCGCATTGCGGCTGGAAGCATGCTGACAATATCTCGTTGAAGGCGTCTGGCACATCCGTACCGGCTTCGGCCTGATCCACGGTTTCGGTTTTACCAGCGTGCTGGCAGAACTGGGGCTGCCGCGGGAGACGCTGGCGTACTCGCTGCTCGGTTTCAACCCCGGCGTCGAGGCCGGGCAACTCGCCATCGTTGCCGGCTTCCTGCCTGTGGCCTGCGCCTTGCGCGTGACCACCTTCTATCGCCACGTGGTATTTATCGGCGGCTCGCTGGCAGCGCTCACTGTCGCGCTGATCTGGTTCGTCGAGCGTGCTTTCGACCTGAAACCGATCAGCGCCTGATAAGGCATCCGGTCGGATGAACCGCCGCGGAAGTCTCTGCGACGCCTAGCTCAAGGCCCGAGGCAACGCGCGGCGGCCGCCGCATTGGCGATCGAGTTCAACTGTTCCGCTTTGGCCTTGTCATCGAGCGCGCCGTTGTAAAACACCCTGTCGGCTTGCGCGGCATAGTCCTGGCAACTGGGCGGGCTGACAAGAATGCGGGTGCGGAACTGGTACGCGTTCGTCGCATCGGTCTGGGGGGCGGGTTGATACGGGTTGGAACCTGGCGGAGGTGGCTTGGGCGCCGGCGCGATCGGCGGGGCGGGCGAGGCCGCATTCGCGGCGAACGGGGCGACGAATGCAGTCGCCGCTACCCAACTCAGGGCTGTCAGTGCCATCTTCATGATTCTGGACATCATCCTTCTCCTCATCGCGGGGCCCTGATTTTCGTCCGGACGATGTTACCGGCACTCAGACCAAGGACCGCAATTTCATACTAGCTTATTTTTCGGCTGCAGGCATTGCCACGCCCACGCCCGGCCCGCCTGTCGTGTTTCGGCTTGCCACCGGCCTGGGCAAAGGTCATGTCCTTCAATCCCTTGTCGTCGGTGGAGACCGTCTCGGCCGTTTCCCGGGCATTGGGCGTTACGCCCGGTGCGACCGGGATCGTGAACAGGCCGGGTAATTCCTTCATGAGACGTCCCGCTGCGGACGGAACAGGCCGGGTCACAGACCTGCCTGACGCCGATCGTGCTCGGCCCACAGGGCGCGGGCGAAAGCCTTCCATGCTGGCCCGCCATGGGTATCGATATTCTCGTCGGCGCTTTCCCTCATCACGGTCAGCATCAGTTGCGCCAGGCCGAAGAGTTCGAGTCGTGCCCGATCCAGCGGTTCGTCGGGCTCACAATCAAGCGCATCGAGCGTGCAGTCCAGGGCCTGGCGTGCGAGCTTGCGCACCTGGGCCGGATTGTCCCAGTCGATACCGAGGATCACGCCCTTGGTCTCGATCTCGCGCTCGATCTGCTCAGCTTCCGGGAATAGTTCTCCAGCCCGCTCATGGCTTGCCTTTCCGCGTGGCCGCTACCCGCCCCGGCTTTGCCGTCGCGGCCTGCGCCGGCCGCCTCGCCAGGAAGCGTGCGAGGTAGTGGCCTGTATGGCTGCCCTTCACCTTCGCCACGTCTTCCGGCGTGCCGGTGGCGATGATGCGGCCGCCGCCGTCGCCGCCTTCGGGGCCGAGGTCGACGATCCAGTCGGCGGTCTTGATCACGTCGAGGTTGTGTTCGATCACCACCACGGTGTTGCCGTGGTCGCGCAGGCGGTGCAGCACCGAGAGCAGCATCTCGATGTCCTGGAAATGCAGGCCGGTGGTGGGTTCGTCGAGGATGTAAAGCGTGCGTCCGGTGTCGCGCTTGGAGAGTTCCAGCGCCAGCTTGACGCGCTGCGCCTCGCCGCCCGACAACGTGGTGGCCGACTGGCCGAGCTGGATGTAGGAAAGCCCCACGTCGACCAGCGTCTGCAGCTTGCGCGCGACCACCGGTACCGGGTCGAAGAATTCGCGCGCCTGCTCGACGGTCATCTGCAGCACATCGTGGATGGTCTTGCCCTTGTAGCGGACTTCCAGCGTCTCGCGGTTGTAGCGCTTGCCGTGGCAGACGTCGCAGGGGACGAAGATGTCGGGCAGGAAGTGCATCTCCACCTTGATCATGCCGTCGCCCTGGCAGGCCTCGCAGCGCCCGCCCTTGACGTTGAAGCTGAAGCGCCCGGGGCTGTAGCCGCGCTCGCGCGAAGCGGGCACGCCGGCGAAGAGTTCGCGGATCGGCGTCAGCAGGCCCGTGTAAGTGGCCGGATTGGAGCGCGGCGTGCGACCGATCGGCGACTGGTCGACGTTGATCACCTTGTCGAAGAATTCGAGGCCCTCGATCTCGCGGTGCGCCGCAGGCTCCAGCGCCGAGCCGTGGAGATGGCGCGCGGCGGCGGCATACAGCGTGTCGTTGATCAGCGTGCTTTTGCCGGAGCCGGAAACGCCGGTGATGCAGGTCAGCAGGCCAACCGGAATCTGCAGTTCGACCTGCTTCAGGTTGTTGCCGCTGGCGTCGTGAATCTTCAGTTCGCGCAGGGCGTTGGGCGGTGTGCGTTTGGCCGGGGTGGCGATCTCGCGCCGGCCGGCGAGGAAGGCGCCGGTAACCGAGGCGGTGTTCGCCGCCACCTGCTGCGGCGTGCCTTCGGCGACCACGCGGCCGCCGTGTTCGCCGGCACCGGGGCCCATGTCCACCACGTAGTCCGCCGACTCTATGGCTTCGAGGTCGTGCTCGACCACGATCACCGTGTTGCCCAGGTCGCGCAGGTGGAACAGGGTTTCCAGCAGGCGCGAATTGTCGCGCTGGTGCAGGCCGATGCTGGGCTCGTCGAGCACGTACATCACGCCGGTGAGGCCGGAGCCGATCTGCGAGGCGAGCCGGATGCGCTGCGCCTCGCCGCCGGAGAGCGTTTCCGCCGAGCGGTCGAGCGAGAGGTAGTCGAGGCCGACGTTGATCAGGAAGGACAGCCGGGCGGTGATCTCCTTGAGGATCTTTTCGCCGACCTGGGCCTTGTGGCCGGTGAGTTGCAGCAGGTTGAAGAAGTCGCGGCAGTGGATCAGCGAGAGGCGGCTGATCTCGGTGATGGTCTTGCCGCCGACGAAGACATGGCGGGCCTCGCGCCGCAGGCGGGCGCCGGCGCATTCGGGGCAGGGCTTGTTGTTGAGATATTTCGCCAGTTCCTCGCGCACCGCCATCGAATCGGTCTCGCGGTAGCGACGTTCGAGGCTGGGGATGATGCCCTCGAAGGCATGTGTGCGGTCGAAGCGGGTGCCTTTCTCGTTCAGGTACCTGAACTTGATCTGCTCCTTGTCCGAGCCGTAAAGCACGATGTCGGTGGTCGCCACGGGGAGCTTTTCGAAGGGCACATTGGTGTCGATGCCGTAATGTGCGGCGAGCGACTCCAGCATCTGGAAATAGAACTGGTTGCGCCGGTCCCAGCCCTTGATGGCGCCGGCGGCGAGGCTCAGGTGCGGATAGGCGACGACGCGCGCCGGATCGAAGAACTGGATCTGGCCGAGGCCGTCGCACTTCTGGCAGGCGCCCATCGGGTTGTTGAAGGAAAACAGGCGCGGTTCCAGTTCCTGCAAGGCGTAGTTGCACACCGGGCAGGCGAACTTCGAGGAGAACAGGTATTCGCGGCCGGTGTCCATTTCCACCGCCAGGGCGCGGCCTTCGGCGTGCATCAGCGCGGTCTCGAAGCTTTCCGCCAGGCGCTGGCGCACGTCGGGGCGCACCTTGATCCGATCCACCACGATGTCGATGGTGTGCTTGTGCGTCTTGGCCAGCTTCGGCAATGTGTCGATGTCATGCACGGTGCCATCTACCCGCAGACGGACGAAGCCCTGCGCCCGCAATTCGGCGAACAGGTCGAGCTGCTCGCCCTTGCGGTTGGCCACCACCGGGGCGAGGATCATCAGTTTTGCGTCCTCGGGCAGGGCGAGAACGTGATCGACCATCTGCGAGACGCTGTTGGCTTCCAGCGGCAGGTCGTGATCGGGGCAGTGCGGCGTGCCGGCGCGGGCGTAGAGCAGGCGCAGGTAGTCGTGGATCTCGGTGACGGTGCCGACGGTGGAACGCGGGTTGTGGCTGGTGGCCTTCTGCTCGATCGAGATCGCCGGCGAGAGGCCCTCGATCAGGTCCACGTCGGGCTTTTCCATCAGTTGCAGGAACTGCCGCGCGTAGGCCGAGAGCGATTCGACATAGCGGCGCTGGCCTTCGGCGTAGAGGGTGTCGAAGGCCAGCGAGGACTTGCCCGAGCCGGACAGGCCGGTGATCACGGTCAGGCGGTTGCGCGGCAGGTCGAGGTTGACGTTCTTGAGGTTATGCGTTCGCGCGCCGCGAATCTTGATGTATTCCATGATGCATGCTGCGATGTTGGGGGAACCGGAGAATATACCCCGCCGGGGATTCGATAGCCAACGTGCGGTTTCCCCTGTCGTGGCAGGGTCGCCGTACCGCCACCGCCGACTTTTTTGTTCCCCCTTGCCATGTTTTGCATATTTATGCTTTAATGCGTTTATGCGAACGACCATTGACCTCTCCGATGAACTGTTCCGTCGCGCCAAGGCGGAGGCGGCCTTGCGCGGTCGCAAGTTGAAGGACCTGGTCGAGGATGGCCTGCGCCGTGTGCTGGATCAGCCCGACGCGCCGTCGGCCGTTCCACCCCCGGCGTCGCTGCATGACCTGATGCAGGATTGTTGCGGCGTGGCGGAGCCGACGCCGCCGGATTATTCGGTCAATCCATCGCATCTGGATGGCTTCGGCCGCTAACTGCATGCAACGTGGCGTTTTACTTGATACCGGGCCCCTCGTTGCCTATTTCTGTCCCACGGACCGGTTTCACGCCTGGGCGGTTAGCCAGTTCGCTTCATTTGTTGCGCCCGTGACGACCTGCGAACCCGTGCTGGCTGAAAGCTGCTTTCTTCTGGCGCATGCCGGGGTGTCGCCAACGCGGGTGCTGAACAAACTGGCACAGGGCGTATTTCGCATCGGGGTAGGCATCGAGCGGGATGCTGCCGCGATCGCGGCCCTGATGCAGCGCTACGCAGACCTGCCGATGTCGCTGGCCGACGCCTGCATGGTGCGTCTGGCCGAGACACAACCCGGCCCGTTGTGTACATTGGATCGCGACTTTCACGTTTACCGCCGGCAGGGGCGTCATCCCCTGGACTTGATCATGCCGGACGATCTCACCCTGCCGCCAAGCTTCTGAATTCCATGCTATCTCCCACTCCTGACGCCATGAGCCATGACGAAAAGCGTGCCGGCGTTTCCCTCGCCTCGATCTTCGCGCTGCGCATGCTCGGGCTGTTCCTGATACTGCCGGTGTTCGCGATCCATGCCCGGACCATTCCCGGTGGCGATGACATGCTGTTGGTCGGCATCGCGCTGGGTGCGTATGGTCTGACCCAGGCGATGTTCCAGATTCCCTTCGGTATGGCCTCCGACGCCGTCGGTCGCAAGAAGGTGATCGTCATCGGCCTGCTGCTGTTCGCCCTCGGCTCGGCGGTGGCCGCCCTCGCGCCCGATATCTGGTGGTCCATTTTTGGCCGGGTGCTGCAAGGCGCCGGGGCGATCTCGGCGGCGGTCACCGCGCTGGCTGCGGACCTGACGCGCGAGCAGCATCGCACCAAGGTGATGGCCATGATCGGTTCCTCGATCGGGCTGGTGTTCGCCTTCTCGCTGGTCGCGGCGCCGGCGCTGTATGCGGCGATCGGCATGGACGGACTGTTCTGGATGACGGCGATTCTGGCGCTCGCCGCGATCGGCCTGGTGACCCATGTCGTGCCGCCGGCGCCGCCGCCGCCGGAGGGTCCGCGACCGCCGTTTCGCGACGTGCTGCTGGATACCCGCCTGCTGCGCCTGAACTTCGGCATCTTCACCCTGCACCTGGTGCAGATGGCGATGTTCGTCGTCGTCCCCGGCCTGCTGTTGAGCTATGGCGATCTGCCGCTGGCGTCGCACTGGAAGGTCTATCTGCCGGCGGTGCTCGCATCCTTCGTGTTAATGGTGCCGGCGATCGTGCTGGCCGAGAAGTACAACCAGGTGAAGCCGGTGTTTGTTGCCGCCGTCGGCCTGCTGCTGGCCACCCTGCTGGTGATGGGGCGTGGCAGTACCAGTTTCATGGTGCTGGCGGGAGGCCTGCTGAGTTTCTTCGTCGCCTTCAACATCCTGGAAGCCATGCTGCCGTCCCTGATCTCGCGGGTCGCGCACCCGAACGCCAAGGGTGCGGCGCTCGGGGTCTACAACACGACGCAGGCGTTAGGCCTGTTCCTCGGCGGCACCCTGGGCGGCTGGCTGGTGAAGAACTACGATGCGGGCGCAGTGTTCCTTTGTGGCGCGGCATTGTCCGCGCTCTGGCTGGCGGCGGCGGCCACCATGCCGCCGGTGCCGTTGCGGCGGGCGATTGCGGCGGCACCTGCGGCGCATGGCATACTTGAAACGAAACCCTGAGTGAGGAGGATAGCGACATGGCATCTGTGAACAAGGTAATTCTGGTTGGAAATCTCGGCGCGGACCCGGAGATGCGTTATCTGCCGAGCGGCGAGGCGGTGGCCAACATCCGCATCGCCACTACCGATACGTGGAAGGACAAGGACGGCAACAAGCAGGAGGCCACCGAATGGCATCGCATCAGCTTCTTTGGCAGGCAGGCGGAAGTGTGCGGCCAGTACCTGAAGAAGGGTTCGCAGATCTATGTCGAAGGCTCGATCCGTACCCGCAAATGGCAGGACAAGGAGGGCCAGGACCGCTACTCGACCGAAATTCGCGGCGATCGCATGCAGATGCTCGGTGGCCGCCAGGGCATGAGCGACGCACCGCCGCGCGAGGGCGCCGGCGCGGGTTCCGCTGGTGGCGGCAATCGCCCGGCGGCGCAGCCGGCCGGCGGCAACTTCAATGACTTCGAGGACGATATTCCGTTCTAGCCGCCAGGCAGGCTGACACTGCGGGGATCGCCGTGGAACCCTGGACGCCAGGTCGGCGGCGGCGTTACGCAGACTTCCGGGATGTTCGCCAGCCGAGTTTCGTCCAATGAAGATGGCTGAAAAACTCAAGCTGATTTCCTGGCGCGACATCGTGTTTGTCGCGCTGCCATCGCTGTTGCTGGCGATCGGCGCGTTCTGGCTGGCGGCGCAATACATCAAGCCGGCGCCGCCGGACCGGCTGGTCGTCAGCAGCGGTGGTGACGGCGGCGCCTACCAGATCTTCGCTGCTCGCTACAAGGACGTGCTGGCGCGCTACGGCATCACGCTGGTGACGAAGCCTTCCGCCGGTTCCACGGAAAACCTGGCGCGCCTGCGCGATCCGGCGTTCGAGGTCGACGTCGCGTTCATCCAGGCCGGCACGGCCCGTCTGCAAGAAGGCGATGAACTGTTTTCGCTGGGCGACATGTATCACGAGCCGCTATGGATTTTCTACCGCGAGGCGGCCTTGGGGTCGAGCGACAACCTGCTCGACCTGAAGGGCAAGCGTATCGCGGTGGGCGGCCCCGGCAGCGGTACGCGTCACCTCGCCATGGAACTCCTGGCGGCGAACGGCATCGATGCGAAGAACTCGAAACTGATCGAGGCAGGCGGCCAGGATCTGCTGGGGCGCTTGCAGAGGAACCAGTTCGACGCGGTATTCGTGGTCGGGCCGACGCAGTCCTCCCTGGTCTGGTCGCTGCTCTACGCACCGGGCGTGCGACTGATGAGCCTGACCCACGCCGAAGCCTACACACGGCGCTTCCCGTATCTGACCCGCCTCGTATTGCCGCGCGGGGCCATCGATCTGACGCAGGACATCCCGTCCAGCGACATCCATCTGGTATCACCGATGGCGACCCTGCTGGCGCGGGAGGACATGCATCCGGCGCTGATCGATCTGCTGATGCAGGCCGCGGATGAGGTCCATGGCGAACCGGGGGTATTCCAGAAACCCGACGAGTTTCCCCGCGCCGGGCACGGCGAGTTTCCGCTGTCGCCGGAAGCCGGGCGCTACTACAAGTCCGGCAAACCTTTCCTGCAACGCTATCTGCCATTCTGGGCGGCAACGCTGATCGACCGCACGGTAGTGATGCTGTTGCCGCTGTTCGTGGTGTTGTTTCCGCTGATCAGATTCACACCCCAGATCTACGGCTGGCGGGTGCGCTCGCGCATCTACCGGCGCTATGGCGAACTGAAGTTCCTCGAAAATCAAGTCAATGAAAACCCCGGTCGGCATGCGCGCGACGAGTGGCTGGGGAAACTGGACGCCATCGAGAGGGATGCCAGCACGATCCGCACGCCGCTGGCTTTCACCGACATGCTCTACACCCTGCGCGTGCATATCGACCTGGTGCGGGAGATCATTGTGCGCCGCACGTCGCCCTGAGCCGCCGTAGCGCCAGCGCCGACTTTCTCTTTGGCTGCGGGGGGCCGACCACAGCCGGCCTTTTTGCGGCAACCCGGCGGGCTGATGCCCGCTCTACGATTGGCCCTCAGAGCTTACGAATCTTCTCCATCAGCGCCGTGGTCGAGCGCTCGTGGATGAAGGGGATGGAATGCACGTGGCCACCCCAGCTACTTACTTCCTGGTAGCCGACAATCTTTTCGACCGGCCAGTCGCCGCCCTTGACCAGCACCTCGGGCCGGCAATCGAGGATGCGCGCCAGTGGCGTGTCCTCGTCGAACCAGGTCACCAGGCTGACACACTCGAGCGCGGCCAGCAGTGCCACGCGGTCGGCCAGCGGGTTCACCGGGCGGTCGTCGCCCTTGCCCAGGCGCCTGACCGAAGCGTCGGAATTGACTGCGACGACCAGGGCGGCACCCAGCGCACGGGCCTGCGCCAGGTAGGTGACATGGCCGCGATGCAGGATGTCGAAGCAGCCGTTGGTGAATACCAGCGGCCGCGGCAGGCCCGCCAGGCGCGCGGCCAGGCCGGCGGGGTCGACAATCTTGGCTTCGAAGGCCGGAGGATGGACGGCCATGCCGCTCCTACTTGGCCGGTGCCGGCCTGGATTGCTGGGTCGCCGGGGCGACGGCCTTGTTCATCGCCGCGGCGTTTTCCGGGCTGACGATCTCGAACACGCGCACCACCTTGAGCACGCCGCCAGTGGTGCGGGCGACCTCTACCGCTGCATCGGCTTCCGCCTGGGTCACGATGCCGAGCAGGAATACCACGCCGGCCTCGGTCACCACCTTGACCACGTTGGCGGAGAATTTTCCGGTATCGATGAAACGCGCCTTGACCTTGGAGGTGATGTAGGAATCGTTGCTGCGCGTGCCGAAGCTCGACGGCGCGGCAATGGCCAGTTCGTTGGCGACCGACTTGACGTCGGTCACGCCAGCGGCGATCTTTTCGACATCGGCCTTGATTTCCGCCGTGGGCACCTCACCGGTCAGCAGCATCATGCGGTTGTAGCTGGTAGCATTGACATGCACCTTGTCGCCGTATTTTTCGCTGATGCGGCTGTTGGCGCGCAGTTCCAGGCCCTGGTCGGCGATATAGACCTCCGACGTGCGGCGGTCGGCAATCATCAGGGCGCCGGCTCCGGCGCCGACCACTGCAGCGCCGACACAGCCGCCAAGCAGCGGAATGCAGATGACCAGTGCGGCGAGCCTGGCAACTTTCGTGACGGCGTCGGTTCGTGGGTTCATGCGGTTTCTCCCATTATCAATGCGTCGATGCCATCGCACAGGCAGTGGATGGCAAGCAGGTGGACTTCCTGGATGCGCGCGGTGCGCTCGGCCGGCACGCAAAGGTGAATGTCATGGGGACCGAGCAGTGCGGCGATCGCGCCGCCCTGCCTGCCGGTGAGCGCGACCACGGTGATGCCGTGCGCCTGGGCGGCGCGGATGGCTTCGATCACATTGGGCGAATTGCCCGAGGTCGAAATGGCCAGCAGCACGTCGCCGGGCTTGCCCAGTGCCCTGACCTGCTTGGCGAAGACGTCTTCGTAGCGATAGTCGTTGGCGATCGAGGTCAGGGTCGAGGTATCGGTGGTCAGCGCGATCGCCGCCAGCGGCGGGCGTTCCTTCTCGAAGCGATTGAGCAGTTCGGCGGCGAAGTGCTGCGAATCCGCGGCCGAACCGCCGTTGCCGCAGGCCATCACCTTGCCGCCGGCCGCCAGGCTGTGCACCATGCGACGCGCGGCAGCTTCGATCGGCGCGGCCATGGCGGCCAGCGCAGCGAGCTTGACCTGGGCGCTGTCCTCGAAGTGTTGCTGGATGCGTTGCGCGATTGACATGGAAAGAGTCTTGCTGCGTCGGTTGAGGTTGTCGGTTCAGGATAGCCTGCTGGGCCCCGGTTCGAGGCCGGAACAGGGCGCCTAGAGTACAACAAATACTTCGATCAGCACCCGCTGCCAGGGGTTCCGGTGTTCGCGCAATTTCGCGATGCGGGCGTCCACCGGCTCGCCGCGGTCCAGCGCCGCCGCGACGGCGCGGTTTTCGGCGCGCGGCAGGTAGCCGAGCTTCTGCCCGCGCCACTCGACGCGCACCGCGTTGCCGTCATGCGGGTTGTCGGCTTCGCGCACCAGCGCCAGCCGGTCGCCCTCGCGCATGTCCTGCCACAGGGTTTCGCCCGCGTGGTACTGAAAGCCCGCCAGCGGCGAGCTTTGCACCAGGATGCGGACCTCGGCGGCCAGTGCCGCTGTGGAGACTGCCAGGAAAATCACTAACCACAGAGACACAGAGGCACAGAGAAATGCTGGAAAGCTCTTTGCGCTCTCTGTGCCTCTGTGTCTCTGTGGTGAAGGGGTTTGACTCATCAGACTAATCCGCCGAAAACGCATCGCGCAGCCATTCGATGTTTTTCGGGTCGAGGCCGTCGAGCAGGACGCAGTCGAAGCGGCACGGCGTTTCGCCGTGGCGCAGCAGCCAGTGGCGCGCGGCGAGGATCAGGCGCGCCTGCTTGGCGGCGGTGATGCTGGCAGCGGCACCGCCGAAATCGCCGCGGCTGCGCAGGCGCACTTCGACGAACACCGTGGTCCTGCCATCACGGCAGATCAGGTCGATTTCGCCGCCGCGGACGCGGAAATTACGCTCGACCAGCGTGAGTCCCCGGCGTTGCAGGTAATCGGCGGCCAGCTGTTCGCCGGCCGCGCCTTTGGACTGTGCAAGAATGCCGGACATGGAAAATGCATTGTATGTCGTCGCCAC
>JADYZH010000214.1 GCA_020853215.1 Sulfuritalea sp.
CCTGCTCCATCCAATCCATGGTGGCCGCGCCGTCATGGACTTCGCCAATCTTGTGATTGACACCGGTATAAAACAGGATGCGCTCGGTGGTAGTGGTCTTTCCGGCGTCGATATGCGCCGAAATTCCTATATTGCGATAGCGGTCGATGGGAGTCTTGCGGGCCACTTGATTTACCTGCCTTATCTAAACCAAACCGCCATGACGCCTTGTTTCACAAAGCGACAGGGCGGCGGACGAAAACGAAATTCTCGCCGGAGGCCCGGCAAGACGCGATGTTACTTAGAAACGGAAATGCGAGAATGCCTTGTTGGCTTCCGCCATACGGTGGACTTCTTCGCGCTTTTTCATCGCCGCACCGCGCCCCTCGGACGCCTCGAGTAGTTCGGCGGCAAGACGCTGGCCCATCGACTTCTCGCTGCGCTTTCGTGCCGCCTCACGCAGCCAGCGCATGGACAAAGCCATGCGGCGGGAAGGGCGCACCTCGACAGGAACCTGATAGTTGGCGCCACCAACCCGGCGGCTCTTGACTTCGACCAAAGGCTTGACGTTGTTCACCGCTAGAGAGAAAACCTCTAGGGGATCCTTGCCGCTTTTGGTCTGTATTTGCGAAAACGCACCGTAGATGATGCGCTCGGCTACAGACTTCTTGCCGCTAGCCATCAGCACATTGACAAACTTCGATAGATCAACGCTGCCGAACTTGGGATCAGGCAGGATGTCACGCTTGGGAACTTCACGACGACGGGGCATGGTATCTCCTTAAGACCCTGGTCAGGCGGCCTTGGGCCGCTTGGCGCCGTACTTGGAACGGCTTTGCTTGCGGTCCTTGACCCCTTGGGTATCCAGACTGCCGCGCACAATGTGGTAGCGCACACCCGGCAGGTCCTTGACCCGGCCACCACGAATCAGGACCACCGAGTGCTCCTGAAGGTTATGGCCTTCGCCACCAATGTAGGAAATCACCTCAAATCCATTGGTCAGTCGCACCTTGGCGACCTTTCGCAGCGCCGAGTTCGGCTTCTTCGGGGTGGTGGTGTACACGCGAGTGCAGACACCGCGCCGCGCCGGACTGCTGTCGAGTGCCGGCACCTTGCTTTTCGACTGCGGCGCCTGACGACCCTTGCGCACGAGTTGGTTAATGGTAGGCATTTATTTGTCCCGAATGCTGTGCAAATAGCACCGCAAAATTGCAAAAAATCGACCTCTGCCTAAGGCAAAGAGGCCGGATTATAGAATGGTCCCGTGTGGCCGTCAACCGGCTTGCACATCCTCGGCAGCCGCCGAACCGACTTGCTCTGCAGCAGGCAGATCGAACAGGCTCTGTGCCTCTGCACCGTTCTTGGATTGCCCACGTCGCGTGCGATGGTAAGCCATACCGGTACCCGCCGGAATCAGGCGGCCGACGATCACGTTTTCCTTGAGACCGCGCAGTTCGTCACGCTTGCCCATGATGGCGGCTTCGGTCAGGACGCGCGTGGTTTCCTGGAACGATGCGGCCGAAATGAAGGAATCGGTGGACAGGCTGGCTTTGGTGATGCCGTGCAGCATGAATTCGTAGGTCGCCGGCACCTTTCCGGCCAAGATCAGTTTGTCATTCTCATCCAGGACCGCGGCACGTTCGACCTGCTCTTCCTTGATGAAAGTCGAATCGCCGGGATTGGTAATGACGACGCGACGCAGCATCTGGCGCACGATCACTTCAATATGCTTGTCGTTGATCTTGACGCCCTGCAGGCGATACACATCCTGTACTTCGTCGATGATGTAACGCGCAAGTTCCTCGACGCCTTTCAGCCGCAGGATGTCATGTGGGTCGGCCGGGCCGTCCACAATCACTTCGCCCTTGTTCACCACCTGCCCGTCATGCGCCATCACATGCTTGTCCTTGGTGATCAGATATTCATGCGCCGTACCGTCCGGTTCAGTGATCACCAGACGCTGCTTGCCTTTGGTGTCCTTGCCAAAGGAAACGGTTCCCGTGACCTCAGCCAGAACACCTGCATCCTTCGGGACGCGCGCTTCAAACAGTTCGGCAACGCGTGGCAGGCCCCCGGTAATGTCGCGGGTCTTGGACGATTCCTGAGGAATCCGGGCCAGAATGTCGCCTACCGCCACTGGCTGCCCGTCTTTCACGGTAATCAGGGATCCGACCTGGAAAGTGATGGTGACAGTATGGTCGGTACCGTGAATCCTGACTTCCTGCCCTGAATCGTCAATAAGCTTGACCTGCGGACGCACTCCCTTGGTCGCCTTGGCGCCGCGCTTCGGGTCGATGACGACAAGAGTCGAAAGGCCGGTGACTTCATCCATCTGCTCGGCGACCGTGGCGTTTTTTTCCACATTCTCGAACTTCACGGTACCGGCATACTCGGTGACAATCGGACGCGTATGCGGGTCCCAAGTCGCGAGTTGCGTCCCGGCCTTAACTGCCTTTCCGTCGTCTGCCAGAAGGGTTGCACCGTAAGGAACCTTGTGGCGCTCCCGCTCACGGCCATTGTCGTCGGTAATCATTACCTCGCCTGAGCGGGAGATGACGATCTTTTCGTGCTTCGGATTCGTCACATAGCGCATGGTCGCTGTAAACCTGATCACGCCCGAACTCTTTGCTTCGACACTGCTTTGTGCCGCGGAACGCGACGCCGCACCACCGACGTGGAATGTGCGCATGGTTAGCTGTGTTCCCGGCTCGCCGATCGACTGGGCAGCGATGACGCCTACCGCTTCGCCAGCACAAACCAGCGAGCCGCGACCCAGGTCACGTCCGTAGCACTTGGCGCAGAGGCCGTAACGAGTTTCACAGGTCAGCGCGCTGCGTACCCGAACTTCATCAATATCCAACTCTTCGACCAGATCAACTGCATCCTCGCCGAGCAGGGTGCCCGCGGGAAAAAGAACTTCCTGGGAGTCCGGATGAAGGACATCATTTGCGGTAACCCGCCCGAGTATGCGCTCGCGTAGGGGCTCGATGACTTCGCCGCCTTCCACCAGCGCCTTCATGGCGAATCCATTCTGGGTACCGCAATCATCCTCGATCACCACCAGATCTTGGGTAACGTCAACCAGGCGCCGGGTCAGATAGCCTGAGTTGGCGGTCTTCAGCGCCGTATCGGCCAGACCCTTGCGTGCGCCGTGGGTCGAAATGAAGTACTGCAATACGTTCAGCCCCTCGCGGAAGTTCGAGGTGATAGGGGTTTCGATGATCGAGCCGTCAGGCTTCGCCATCAGGCCGCGCATACCGGCAAGCTGACGAATCTGGGCCGCGGAACCCCGCGCACCTGAGTCGGCCATCATGTAAATGGAATTGAAGGACTCCTGGCTTACCTGTTTGCCATCGGCGCCGGTCACCGTCTGGTGCGCCAGCTGATCCATCATGGCCTTGGCAACCTGATCGCCGGCGCGCCCCCAGATATCCACCACCTTATTGTAGCGCTCGCCCACCGTGACGAGACCGGAGGTGTATTGCTTTTCGATTTCCTTCACCTCAGTCTCGGCAGCCGAGATCAGGGAGTGTTTCTGGGTCGGCACCAGCATGTCATCGACACAAATGGATATGCCGGCACGGGTCGCCAGACGGAAACCGGCTTGCATCAGTTGATCGGCGAAGACAACGGTCTCCTTGAGACCGCATCGGCGGAAGCTCTCGTCAATGAGCTTGGAGATTTCCTTTTTCTTGAGCGGCTTGTCGATAACCTTGAACGGCAGGCCGCGCGGCAGGATTTCCGACAGCAGGGCGCGTCCCGCCGTGGTCGAGTAGCGAGTGACCTTGGGCTGCCACTGGTTGTCCGAATTCAGTTCATGCTCGCTGATGCGCACCGTGATGCGGGCATGCAGGTCTATCTGGCGCGAATCGACGGCGCGAGCAACTTCAGCAATGTCGGCGAACATCATGCCGTTGCCGCGTGCCGATACGTTTTCCCGTGTGGCGAAATACAGGCCCAGCACCACGTCCTGTGACGGTACAATGATCGGTTGGCCGTTGGCGGGGGACAGGACGTTGTTCGAGGCCAGCATCAGGGTGCGGGCCTCCATCTGCGCTTCCAGCGACAGGGGAATATGCACCGCCATCTGGTCGCCGTCGAAGTCAGCGTTGAATGCCACGCAGACCAGCGGGTGCAATTGGATGGCCTTGCCTTCGATCAGTGTCGGCTCGAATGCCTGAATGCCGAGCCGGTGCAGGGTCGGTGCGCGGTTCAGCATCACCGGGTGCTCGCGAATGACTTCCTCGAGGATATCCCATACCACTGGAGTTTCGGCTTCGACTTCCTTCTTTGCCGCCTTGATCGTGCTGGCAATACCCATCTTTTCCAGGCGCTCGAAAATGAAGGGCTTGAACAGTTCCAGCGCCATCTTCTTCGGCAGGCCGCACTGGTGGAGCTTCAGTTGCGGGCCGACGACGATGACGGAACGACCGGAGTAGTCCACGCGCTTGCCGAGCAGGTTCTGGCGGAAGCGGCCACCCTTGCCCTTGATCATGTCGGCCAGCGACTTCAGCGGACGCTTGTTGGCGCCTGTCATGGCCTTGCCGCGGCGCCCATTGTCGAGCAAAGAATCGACGGCCTCCTGCAGCATGCGCTTTTCGTTGCGCACGATGATATCCGGGGCCTTGAGCTCCAGCAGGCGCTTGAGGCGGTTGTTACGGTTGATCACGCGGCGATACAGGTCATTCAGGTCGGAAGTCGCAAATCGGCCACCATCGAGGGGAACCAGGGGGCGCAGGTCCGGCGGCAATACCGGTAGCACCTCGAGGATCATCCACTCGGGCTTGATACCCGACTGCTGGAAGCCCTCGAGAACCTTGAGCCGCTTCGAGAGCTTCTTGCTCTTTGCCTCCGATCCGGTCACCTCCAGTTCCTGCCGCAGGGTCTCGACCAGGCGATTTAGATCGAGGGTACGCAGAAGCTCGCGGACACCCTCGGCGCCCATCACGGCAGTGAAGTCGTCGCCATACTCTTCAACCTTGGCCAGATAGTCATCCTCGGTGAGCAACTGCGCCCGATTCAGCGGCGTCATGCCGGGATCGACCACAACGAAGGCTTCGAAGTAAAGCACCCGCTCGATGTCGCGCAGGGTCATGTCTAGTACCATGCCGAGGCGGCTGGGCAGGCTCTTGAGGAACCAGATATGCGCGGTCGGCGATGCCAGTTCGATGTGGCCCATGCGCTCGCGCCGCACTTTCGACTGCGTGACTTCGACACCGCACTTTTCGCAGATCACGCCACGATGCTTGAGGCGCTTGTACTTGCCGCACAGGCACTCGTAGTCCTTGACCGGACCGAAGATCTTGGCGCAGAACAGGCCATCGCGCTCAGGTTTGAAGGTGCGGTAGTTGATGGTCTCCGGCTTCTTGACCTCGCCGTAGGACCAGGAACGGATTTTGTCCGGGGAAGCCAGACCGATGGTGATTGCGTCGAATTCCTCTTCGGCCGCCAGGTTCTGCTTGAACAGGTCTGCAAACAGGCTTTTCATGTGTATTTTCTCCTAGGGGCTTTGGCGGCTCAGTAACGCTCGAGATCGATGTCGATCGCCAGCGAACGGATTTCCTTGACCAGCACGTTGAAAGATTCCGGCATGCCGGCATCGATCTTGTGCTCGCCCTTGACGATGTTTTCGTACACTTTGGTCCGGCCGTTGACGTCGTCGGATTTGACGGTGAGCATTTCCTGCAGCACGTAGGCGGCGCCGTAGGCTTCCAGCGCCCAGACTTCCATCTCGCCGAAACGCTGACCGCCGAACTGCGCCTTGCCACCCAAGGGTTGCTGGGTAACCAGGCTGTAGGGACCCGTGGAACGGGCATGCATCTTGTCATCAACCAGGTGGTGCAGTTTGAGGACATGCATGTAGCCGACCGTCACCTGACGCTCGAAGGATTCACCGGTGCGACCGTCGAACAACTCGACCTGCCCGTTGCTTGGCAGCCCGGCCAGTTGCAGCATGGCCTTGATTTCCGTCTCGTGGGCGCCGTCGAACACCGGGGTGGCAAAGGGTACACCGCCCTGCAGGTTGCCAGCAAGTTCGACGACTTCCTTCTCGGTAAGGCCGTCGACGTCCACACTGCGCCCCGAGGCGTTGTAGATTTTGTTCAGGAACTTGCGAATTTCCGCGGCGGCGGTCTGCTTCCTCAGCATTTCGCCAATCTTCAGCCCGAGACCCTTGGCGGCCCAGCCGAGGTGCGTTTCCAAGATCTGCCCGATATTCATCCGCGAGGGAACACCGAGCGGATTCAACACGATGTCCATCGGCGTGCCATCGGCCATGTGCGGCATGTCCTCGATTGGCACGATCTTGGAGACCACGCCCTTGTTGCCGTGACGGCCGGCCATCTTGTCGCCCGGCTGCAGCCGGCGCTTGACCGCCAGGTACACCTTGACCATCTTCTGCACGCCGGGTGGCAGTTCATCGCCCTGGGTTAGCTTCTTCCTCTTCGCATCGAAGGCGACATCGAAATCCTTGCGGGTCTGCTCCACGCTGTCGCGCAGGTTCTCCAGTTGCTGCTGGGCAGCCTCATCCGCAAGGGATATGTCAAACCAATGATAGTGCTCGACGGTTTCGAGATAGGACTTGGTGATCTTGGTGCCCTTGACCAGCTTTTTGGGACCCTTGTTCGCTACCTTGTTGAGCAGCAATTTCTCGATGCGGGCAAAGGTGTCACGCTCGACGATGCGCATCTGGTCGGCTAGATCCTGCTTGTAGCCCTTAAGCATGTCATCGATGATCGACTGGGCACGCTTGTCCCTCTCTATGCCTTCGCGGGTGAATACCTGGACGTCGATCACGGTGCCAATCATTCCGGACGGCACGCGCAAGGAGGTGTCCTTCACGTCCGAGGCTTTCTCGCCGAAGATGGCACGCAGCAGCTTTTCTTCCGGCGTCAGCTGGGTTTCGCCCTTCGGCGTGACCTTGCCGACCAGCACGTCACCGGCCTCGACCTCTGCGCCGATGTAAACGATGCCGGACTCGTCGAGGCGACCCAGTTGGGACTCGCCCAAAGTTGCGATATCCCGGGATATTTCCTCAGCGCCAAGCTTCGTGTCGCGCGCGACGACGGTCAGTTCCTCGATATGAATCGAGGTGAAACGGTCATCGGCCACCACACGCTCCGAGATCAGGATCGAATCCTCGAAGTTGTAGCCGTTCCACGGCATGAAGGCGACCAGCATGTTCTGGCCCAGCGCCAACTCGCCGAGATCGGTGGAGGCGCCGTCAGCCACCACATCACCCTTGGCGATCAAATCACCGACCTTGACGATCGGACGCTGATTGATGTTGGTGTTCTGGTTCGAGCGCGTGTACTTGATCAGGTTGTAGATGTCGACACCGACCTCACCTGCCACGGTTTCCGAATCATTGACCCGCACCACAATCCGGTTCGCATCGATGTAATCGATCACCCCGCCACGCAATGCCTGTACCGCAGTACCGGAGTCGACCGCCACGGTGCGCTCGATTCCGGTGCCCACCAGCGCCTTCTCCGGTCGCACGCAGGGAACCGCCTGGCGCTGCATGTTGGCGCCCATCAAGGCGCGGTTGGCGTCGTCGTGCTCAAGGAAGGGAATCAGCGAAGCGGCCACGGAAACGATCTGGCTTGGCGCCACGTCCATGTACTGAACCTCGGGCGGCTCCTTCAATTCGAATTCGCCCTTGAAGCGGCAGGAAACCAGGGCGTCGCTAAGCTTGCCCTTCTTGTCGAGCTGGGCGTTGGCCTGAGCGACGACGTACTTGCCCTCTTCGATCGCCGACAGGTATTCGATATGGTCGGTGACGTGGCTGTTTTCCACCCTGCGGTAGGGCGTTTCCATGAAGCCGTACTCGTTGGTACGCGCATACAGCGCCAGCGAGTTGATCAGGCCGATGTTGGGGCCCTCCGGCGTCTCGATCGGGCAGACGCGGCCGTAATGGGTCGGATGCACGTCGCGCACCTCGAAGCCTGCGCGCTCACGGGTCAGGCCGCCCGGGCCAAGGGCCGAAACACGGCGCTTGTGCGTGATCTCGGAGAGCGGATTGGTCTGGTCCATGAACTGCGACAGTTGGCTGGAGCCGAAAAACTCCTTGATCGCCGCCGAAATCGGCTTGGCATTGATCAGGTCATGCGGCATCAGGTTGTCGGACTCAGCCTGGTTCAGGCGTTCCTTGACGGCGCGTTCGACACGCACCAGACCGGCACGGAACTGGTTCTCGGCGAGTTCGCCGACGGAACGCACGCGACGATTGCCGAGGTGATCGATGTCATCGACTTCACCGCGCCCGTTGCGCAGTTCGACGAGGATGCGCACGACATCGACGATATCGTCGTTCGACAGAGTTCCGGCACCCTCGATTTGATCGCGGCCGACGCGACGATTGAACTTCATCCGGCCCACGGCTGACAGATCGTAGCGCTCATCCGAGTAGAACAAGCCGTGGAAAAGATTCTCGACCGCATCCTCCGTAGGCGGTTCGCCGGGGCGCATCATGCGGTAGATGGCGACGCGGGAGGCCCACTGATCGGCGGTTTCATCGATGCGCAGGGTCGAGGAAATATAGGCACCGCGATCAAGGTCGTTGACGTAGAGCGTCTGGATCTGCTCGATTTCGCCGGCCGCCAGCTTGGCCAGCAGGTCTTCGGTAATTTCGTCGTTGGCGTTGGCCAGAACTTCGCCGGTTTCGGCATTCACGATGTTGTGGGCAATGACCCGGCCGATCATGAATTCGTCCGGAACGATGATTTTCTTGATGCCGGCTTCTGCCATGTCGCGGATGTGCTTGACGGTGATGCGCTTGTCCTTGGCGACCAGAACCTTGCCCGCCTTGTCGAGGATGTCGAACTTCGCCACCTCGCCGCGCAGTCGTTCCGGGACGACCTCGAAAAGAATGCCCTTCTTGGAAAAATGGAAAGTATCGAACTCGAAGAAGGTCGCGAGAATCTGCTCATGCGTCATGCCGATCGACTTGAGCAGGATGGTCACGGGCATCTTGCGGCGGCGGTCGATGCGGAAGTACAGGATGTCCTTCGGATCGAATTCGAAATCCAGCCAGGAGCCGCGATAGGGAATGATGCGCGCCGAGAACAGCAGCTTGCCAGAGCTGTGAGTCTTGCCCTTGTCGTGTTCGAAAAAGACGCCGGGCGAACGGTGCAGCTGGGACACGATGACGCGTTCGGTGCCGTTGATGACGAAGGAACCCGTGGTGGTCATCAATGGAATCTCACCCATGTAGAGCGGCTGGTCTTCCTTGACCTCCTTGACCGCCTTGGTATCGCGGTCCAGCAGTTCCAGGCGGACCTTGGCACGCAGCGGGCTGGCGAACGTCAGTCCGCGCTGCTGGCATTCCTTGACGTCGAAGGTCGGCTCACCGAGCATGTACTCGACGAAGTGGAGGCGGGCATTCCCCGAATGCGCGACGATCGGAAAGATCGAGGTAAAGGCCGCCTGCAGGCCCTCATTGCGCCGCTGTGCCGGCGGCACGTCAGCCTGCAGGAAGCGCGTGTAGGACTCGATTTGCGTGGCCAGCAGGAAGGGCACGTCGAGGACGTTCGCCCGCTTGGCAAAGCTCTTGCGAATGCGCTTTTTTTCGGTGTAGGAATACGCCATGGTGGCTCCGTTCAGGATTCAGACGTCGAAGGTCAAAGGACAGGGCTGAGGCAAAATCGTTCAGCGCTCTCGTGTAACCCCCGCAGGCACAAAGGGTTGTAGCTCGAGTGTTTCAATGCAATTCGGTTCTACAAGCACGAATAACGGGTTGGCGGCAGGGCCGCCAACCCGTGATCGAGCCGCTGTTACTTGATTTCGACCTTGGCGCCGGCTTCCTCGAGCTGCTTCTTGAGGGCTTCCGCGTCGGCCTTGTTGATGCCTTCCTTGACGGCCTTCGGTGCGCCATCAACCAGATCCTTGGCTTCCTTGAGGCCAAGACCGGTGGCAGCACGCACGACCTTGATGGCTTCGACCTTCTTTTCTCCCGCGGCAACCAGCACCACGGTGAACTCGGTCTGCTCTTCGGCAGCAGCGGCGGCGCCACCAGCGGCGGGCGCCGCCACGGCAACTGCGGCGGCGGCGGCGGAAACGCCAAACTTCACTTCCATTTCCTTGATCAGTTCGGACAGGTCCAGAACGGTCATGCCGGCGATGGCATCGAGGATTTCTGCTTTGCTTACAGCCATGATTACAACTCCTGAATGAATGTTTGCTTCAATGAAAAACGATTAGGCAGTCTCTTTGGCGTCGCGCACCGCGGCAAGGCCCCGGACAAACTTCGTCGGGACTTCGTTCAAGGTGCGGACGAACTGGGTGATCGGTGCCTGCATGGTGCCGAGGAGCTTGGACAACAGCTCCTCGCGGCTCGGCATCGTCGCCAGCGCCTTGACTCCAGCTGCGTCCATGACGTAGTTGGGCATTGCGCCGACTTTGATGGCGAGCTTGTCATTGCCCTTGGCGAAGTCGTTCAACAACTTTGCGGCGGCCACCGGATCCTTGGAAATTCCGTAGATCAGTGGGCCCGCAAGCTTGCCGGACAGGCCTTCGAACGGCGTGCCGGCAATGGCGCGACGAACCAGGGTGTTTTTGACCACACGCAGGTACACACCGGACTTGCGGGCGTTGGCGCGCAAGGCAGTGAGATCAACCACTTCGAGACCACGATACTCGGCGACGATGATCGACTGGGCATACGCGACTTCCGCGGATACCTCGGCGACTACCGTCTTCTTGTCGTCAAGATTGAGACTCACGGTCAACTCCTAAAAAACCCCAGCGCCGGAAAGTCGGTGCTGGCGATACGGCGACCTTCATTCAGGAACCTAAGTCCCCTCATCGGGTAACGCCATCTACGCCGGCTTTGCAACGATGTTCCGTCGCCTCAATTAAGTCCTCGCGGACGCCTGCGGTCTTTGACAACCTGCCGCGCCGTTCGCCAACCACGCGAATGGCACAGCAGCCCAAAGTTCTTAGCCTTGCGCCGACAGGCTGGCCTGGTCGACGCGTACGCCGGCGCCCATGGTGCTGGACAGCGACACTTTCCTCAGATACACACCTTTCGACGCCGCCGGCTTGGCCTTTTGCAGGGCCTCGATCAGCGCGGAAAGGTTGGTCTTCAGCGAATCGACGCTGAACGAAGCGCGGCCGATGGTGCAATGGATGATGCCCGCCTTGTCAGTGCGGTACTGGACCTGACCGGCCTTGGCGTTTTTCACCGCCGTCGTCACGTCCATGGTCACGGTGCCGACCTTAGGATTCGGCATCAGGCCGCGCGGACCGAGGATCTGGCCCAGTGCCCCAACTACCTTCATGGCGTCCGGCGTCGCAATCACGATATCGAAGTTCATGTTGCCGGCCTTTACATCGGCGGCCAGATCGTCGAAGCCGACCACGTCGGCGCCAGCGGCCCTGGCATCCTCGGCCTTGGCGCCCTGCGCGAACACGGCGACACGAACGGTCTTGCCGGTGCCGGCGGGCAACACGACCGAACCGCGCACCAGTTGATCCGACTTCTTGGCATCGATGCCGAGATTTACGGAGACATCGATCGACTCGTCAAACTTGGCGGTCGCGCATTCCTTGACCAGGGTCAGCGCATCGCTGACTGGATATGCCTTGTTGCGGTCGACCTTGGCGAATACCGCCCGAGCCCGCTTGGATGCTACTGCCATGATCACAGGCCCTCCACGGTAATGCCCATGCTGCGGGCGGAGCCCGCGATGGTGCGCACAGCTGCCTCAAGATCGGCTGCCGTCAGATCCTTCATCTTGGTCTTGGCGATTTCCTCGGCCTGGGCCTTGGTGATCTTGCCGACCTTGTCGGTATGCGGCTTGGGGGAACCCTTAGTGATGCCGGCCGCCTTCTTGATCAGGATGGTCGCCGGCGGCGTCTTCATAATGAAGGTGAAGCTCTTGTCCGCGAAGGCGGTGATCACCACGGGAATCGGCAGGCCCGGCTCCAGACCCTGGGTCTGGGCATTGAAGGCCTTGCAGAATTCCATGATGTTGAGGCCGCGCTGTCCAAGTGCCGGACCGATCGGGGGCGAGGGATTGGCCTTGCCCGCAGGCACCTGCAGCTTGATGTAACCGATTATCTTCTTTGCCATGACTGGCTCCTGTCTTTAGTGAGTCGTAACGCGCTGTCGACCGCGTTGCCGCAATCTACTGACGCTCCTCGTTGCCGCGATATTGCGAACTGCATCGGCCGCCACGGCGCGGCCAAAAAACCATCAGGCCTTTTCCACCTGCGCAAACTCCAGTTCCACCGGCGTCGCCCGACCGAAAATGGTCACGGAGACACGCAGGCGGCTCTTCTCGTAATTCACTTCCTCGACGTTGCCGTTGAAGTCGGTGAACGGGCCTTCCTTGATGCGAACCATCTCGCCCACCTCGAAAAGTACCTTGGGCCGGGGCTTCTCGACGCCTTCCTGCACCTGCTGCATGATTTTCGCCACTTCCTTTTCGGAAATCGGCGTCGGTTTGGTCGATGTCCCGCCCACAAAACCGGTGACCTTGGGTGTGCTCTTGACGAGATGCCAGGAGTCATCGTCCATGTCCATCTCGACCAGCACATAGCCGGGAAAGAACTTCCTCTCGGAAATGCTCTTCTGCCCGTTCTTCATTTCAACAACCTCTTCGACCGGCACCAGAACCTGCCCGAACTTGTCCTGCATTGCGGCGCGGGTAATGCGCTCGACCAGGGCGCGCTGCACCGATTTCTCGAAACCGGAATAGGCGTGAACGACGTACCAGCGTTTTGTCATGATTTCTTCCAGCCCAGAACCAGGTCGTAGAGCACCCACTCGAGGCCCTTGTCAGTCATCCAGAGCATGATCGCCATCGCCAGCACGAAGGCGAAGACGATGCCGGTGGTCTGCATGGTTTCCTTGCGCGACGGCCAGACGACCTTCTTGGTTTCAACCACCGCTTCCTGGGCGAATTCGAAAAACCGCCGTCCCGGCTCGGTGAACCACGCGACGGCAATCCCCGCACCAAGACCCGCGAGTACCGACAGTACGCGCAGGATCATCGGTTGTTCGCTGAGGAAGTAGAAACCAGCCACACCGGCGGCCAACAGCAGCAGCGCCAGTGCGAACTTGAGTTTATCGGCCATAAATAGTCAGTTGATGCGCAAATGCTTCATTTCAGTGGCAGGGGCGGAGGGAATCGAACCCCCAACCTGCGGTTTTGGAGACCGCCGCTCTGCCAATTGAGCTACACCCCTGCAGCAGAGACTGCAGGGCGACACCCCTTTCGAAGTGCCGCCCGCTTGCAAAAGCTGCGCCTGTTATTCGATGACCTTGGCCACGACACCGGCGCCGACGGTGCGACCGCCTTCACGGATGGCGAAGCGCAGACCCTCTTCCATCGCGATCGGGGCAATCAGCTTCACCGTCATCGCAATGTTGTCCCC
>JADYZH010000215.1 GCA_020853215.1 Sulfuritalea sp.
AATTCGACCGACCTGCGCGCCCGCGCCCGGCGCCTGCACCGGCAGTTCGGCAAGCTCGGCCTGATCATCATCGATTACCTGCAATTGATGAGCTCGAACAGCAACAATGAAAACCGCGCCACCGAAATTTCGGAGATCTCCCGTTCGATCAAGGCCCTGGCCAAGGAGCTTCAGGTGCCGATCATCGCCCTCTCGCAGCTGTCGAGAAAGGTCGAGGAGCGCAACGACAAGCGGCCGCTGATGAGCGACTTGCGCGAATCCGGCGCGATCGAGCAGGATGCCGATATCATCATGATGATGTACCGCGAGGAGTACTACAAGCCCGACACCCAGGACAAGGGCACGGCGGAGGTGATCATCACCAAGCATCGCAACGGCCCCACCGACACGGTGCGCCTGACCTTCCTCGGCGAATACACCAAGTTCGAGAACTTCGCTTTGGGCTCGTCGTATAGAGCATGAAGCGGAATTCGTAGGGCTGGCTTCAGCCAGCCAGAGGTGGATGGCGGACTGAAGTCCGCCCTACGATACCCGGCTACAGAACTTCCGCCGCGTGATCCGCCAGCCGCGAACGCTCGCCGCGCTGCAGCGTGACATGGCCCGAATGCGGCCAGCCCTTGAAGCGGTCGACGACGTAGGTCAGGCCCGAACTGCCTTCGGTGAGGTAGGGCGTGTCGATCTGCGCGATGTTGCCGAGGCAGACCACCTTGGTGCCGGGACCGGCGCGGGTGATCAGCGTCTTCATCTGCTTCGGCGTCAGGTTCTGCGCCTCATCGATGATGAGGAACTTGTTCATGAAGGTGCGGCCGCGCATGAAGTTGAGCGACTTGATCTTGATCCGGTTGCGGATCAGGTCCATGGTTGCGGCGCGCCCCCAGTCGCCGCCGTAGCTGCCGGCACCGGCGGCGGGGCCGCCGGCCGGAGTTTCGGCCGGCTTGTTGAGCACCTCGAGGTTGTCCTCCAGCGCGCCCATCCAGGGCGTCATCTTTTCCTCTTCCGTACCGGGAAGGAAGCCGATATCCTCGCCGACTGGCACGGTGACGCGGGTGATGATGATCTCGGCGAAGCGCTTGTTCTCGAGCGTTTGCGTCAGCGCGGCGGCCAGGGTGAGCAGGGTCTTGCCGGTGCCGGCCTGGCCGAGCAGGGTGACGAAATCAATCTCCGGGTTCATCAGCAGGTTGAGGGCGAAGTTCTGCTCGCGATTGCGCGCGGTGATGCCCCACACGGCGTTCTTGGCATGGCTGTAGTCGATCAGGGTTTCAAGTTCCGCCGTCTTGCCGGCGCCGACTTTTACCCACGCCTGCAGAGGCTGCGGGCCTTCCTGCCAGACGAATTCATTGACCAGCAGCTCCGGGCACAGGGGGCCCTTGACGCGGTAATAAGTGCGGCTGTCCTTCTTCCAGGATTCCAGGCCCTTGCCGTGCTTGTCCCAGAAATCGGGCGGCAGTTCGATGGTGCCGGTGTAGAGGAGATCGCTATCCTCCAGCACCTTGTCGTTGAAATAGTCCTGTGCTTCGAGACCCAGCGCGCGAGCCTTGATGCGCATGTTGATGTCCTTGGACACCAGGATCACCGGTCGCTTGGGATATTTCTGGCCGAGATACATCACCACGCCGATGATCTGGTTGTCGGCTTTGGCGGTCGGCAGGGAAATCGGCAGGACGCCGTTGATGGCTTCGGTCTGGAGGAACAGGTGGCCGGTGGCCAGTTCGCGCGAAGGGCCGGTCAGGTCGATGCCTTTGGCCATGTTGTGCTCGGCACCGGAGACGATCTCGTCCAGCAGGCGGCTGCTCTGGCGCGCATTGCGCGCGACTTCCGACATGCCTTTCTTGTTGGCGTCGAGTTCCTCCAGGGTCATCATCGGCACGAAGATATCGTGCTCTTCGAAGCGAAACAGGCTCAACGGGTCGTGCATCAGGACATTGGTGTCGAGCACGAACAGCTTGGTGGTGGAAGTTTTTGCCTTCGCGGTGCGCTTGGCGTTCATAGATGTCTCGGGGAAAGGATGACGGCAGGCTCAAGATAGCCGGCCGGATTGTGGCGAAAGGCCAAGGGCAGGAACTGAATCCGGGTCCTGTTTCGAATCACAGTTTGCGTACGGCTTCCAGCACGGCCGCGGCATTGCCGTCCGCCCGGGTCGAGCGCCACTCCTGGCGCAGGATGCCGTCGGCGTCGATAAGGAAGGTGCTGCGCTCGATGCCGAGCACTTTCTTGCCATAGAGCATCTTGTTCTTGACTACGTCGAACATGCGGCACAGCATCCCTTCGATATCCGAGATGAGTTCGAAGGGAAGCCCCAGCCTGGCCTTGAAGCTTTCATGCGACTTCAGCGAGTCACGCGATATGCCGACCACGGTGCAGCCGGCCTTGACGAACTCGGCATGCAGGTCGCGGAACTGCTGGGCCTGGGTGGTGCAACCCGGTGTGTTGTCTTTGGGATAGAAATACAGGACCAGCGGTTTGCCCTGAAATGCGGAAAGGACAAACTCGCCTCCGGTGGCAGGGACGGTGAAATCGGGGACGCGCAGCCCGATGGCGGAGGGGGGTGGGGGGGGCGCGGTAAAAATTTCGGTCATGCAGCTTCCTTCCAAGTTGCCAGAAATTCCTCGCCCTGCAGCATCAGGCTGCCGGCACGGCCGGGGATTTCGCCCCGGACCATGTCGTGGCGGGGGAGCAGCGCCGGGTCCAGCGCATTGCGCATGGTACCCATCGATACCAGTTCGTAACCCTGCGCGCGCCAGCCCGCCAGCAGTCGTTCGAGGATATCGCCCAACCTGAGCCCTTCGAGTTCGGCCTGCAGGGTGAACACATGGTCGCGGTCTTTCGCTCCGGGTGCGCCTTGCGCGGTGATCCGCAGCAGTTGCAGGTGCACGTTGTCCGCCGTTATGTCCCCGGTACCGATCAGTTCGTCGAGCGTCGGCAGGGTGGTCGGCAATTGCGGGCAGGCGACCACCTCGCCGTTCCATACCGGTACGAAAGGGTGCGTGCCGCGGCAGTCGGATGCCCAGCGATAGCCGAGGCGCTGCGTCAGGCGCAGCGCATGCGGGTTCATTTGCCAACCGGCGGCGCCGCGACCGCCGGCCGGGGTGCCGAAAATTTCGATGTAGCGATCATGTTCCCGCTTCATCTCGGCTTCGGTCCAGAGGGAGTTCGCCGCAGCGGCAGTCCCCTGCCATTTTGCGTGGTCCCAGCAGTGGATCGCCGTTTCGAAGCCGGCGTCGCGGGTTGCGCGCATGATGTCGGCGCCCCGGCGTCCGATGTCGGGGCCGGGCAGCAGGGTGCCGTACATCAGCGTCCTGATCCCGTAGTGCGATAGCGCGGAGGTGCGCCGCTGCTTCTTCATGAAGCCGGGGCGGAAAGCGCGCCGGATGGCGCGGCCGGAATGGTCCGGACCCAGCGAGAAGAGGAAGCTGGCATCCGCGTTCTGGCGGCGCAGGATTTCCACCATGCGTGGCACACCCTGCAGGGTTCCGCGCCAGGTATTGACGTCGATTTTGAGGGCAAGCTTCATCGGCCGGTCGGGTACCTCAGCTTGCGTGCCGCAGGCTCCTGGCATAGCACCGGAAGCCACTGATCTCTGGGATGGGGAGTTTCTTCATTGCGGGGATGAGGCTGAATTTCCTGGAATTTCGGTGATTCGATGGCCTGGTGAGGCGGAGCCGGCGGCAATCCGCATGATTCTACCGCGAGGAAGGGCGCAGTCATCCCCGATGCTCGATGATCAGTGCGGCGGCGACGTTCCGTCCTTCCGCCATGAGGATGTTGTAGGTGCGGCAGGCCGCGTGGCTGTCCATCACCTCGACGCCGATCCGGCGCTCGATCAGCGGAAGCAGGAGGGCCCGGGACGGGAAGCGTTGGTGCGCACCGGTGCCGAGCAGGACTATCGGACAGTCGAGCGCGGCGACTGCAAGCAGGTCGGGCCCGGTCAGCTGATCGACCGAAGCCGGCGGCCAGTTCTCGACAAGTTGCTGCGGCGTCAGCAAAAAGCTTTTTGTCAGGCTGCGGCCGTTTACGACAATGTGTCCGGACTCATAGGAAGTGATCGAAAGCAGGCCGGTGGTGACGGTGGAATGCAGCTTCATTCGGGATGACGGATTCGGCAACCGGGTTGGCTTGGGCATGCAAGGCCCGCAGTGGCCGAATGCCGCGTCAAATCTGTATTTGCGGTGCAGCATTGGCTTGGGTAACATTATACCTTTTGGCCTCGGAACACGGCCTGCTCGGCCAGCGCTCGATCGCGAAGCCTGGTTGTCACAGTGCCTGTCCTGGACGGCATCTCGCAGAAAGGACGGTTGCCCATGCAGCCCGTGAATAAATCCGCCAAGCTGAACAACGTCTGCTACGACATCCGCGGCCCCGTGCTCGCCCGCGCGCGGCAGATGGAGGAGGAAGGCCACAAGATCATCAAGCTGAACATCGGCAACCTGGCCGCGTTCGGCTTCGATTCGCCCGAGGAAATCCAGCAGGACATGATCCGCAACCTGCCCAACGCGGCCGGCTATGTTGATTCGAAGGGCATTTTCTCGGCACGCAAGGCGGTGATGCATTACACGCAGCAGAAGCACATCAAGGGCGTGACGATCGAGGACATCTACATCGGCAACGGCGTCTCGGAACTGATCGTGATGGCCATGAATGCGCTGCTCGATACCGGCGACGAAGTGCTGGTGCCGGCGCCCGACTATCCGCTGTGGACCGCGGCGGTCAGCCTGTCCGGCGGCACGCCGCGCCACTACCTGTGCGACGAGGGCGCCGGCTGGCTGCCCGACATGGCCGACATCCGCGCCAAGATCACGCCGCGCACCCGCGCCATCGTCATCATCAACCCGAACAACCCGACCGGCGCCCTGTATCCGGACGAGGTGCTGAGGGAAATCATCGAGGTCGCGCGGCAGAACGACCTGATCATTTACGCCGACGAGGTCTATGACAAGGTGCTCTACGACGGCGCGAGCCACACCTCGATCGCCGCCCTCTCGGAGGACGTGCTGACCATCACCTTCAACGGCCTGTCGAAGAATTACCGTTCCTGCGGTTATCGCGCCGGCTGGATGATCGTCTCCGGCGAGAAGAAGCATGCGCGCGACTACATCGACGGCCTCGACATGCTGGCCTCGATGCGCCTGTGCGCCAACGTGCCGGGGCAGTGGGGCATCCAGACCGCGCTGGGCGGTTACCAGAGCATCGACGACCTGGTCGCTGCGGGCGGGCGCATGTGCCGCCAGCGCGACGTGGCACATGAGTTGATCACCGCGATTCCCGGCGTAAGTTGCGTCAAGCCGAAGGCGACGCTGTACATGTTTCCGCGCCTCGATCCGAAGCTGTACCCGATCACCGACGACCAGGAATTCATCGCCGAGCTGCTGGCCCAGGAGAAGGTGCTGCTGGTGCAGGGTACCGGCTTCAACTGGCCGCATCCCGACCACTTCCGCCTGGTCTTCCTGCCGCACGAGGACGACCTGCGCGAAGCCGTCGGACGCATCGCGCGCTTTCTTGACGGCTATCGCAAGCGGCATGGCTGCTGAGTTTTTGCTTGTCGATGTGACCGGGAACGATGGCAGGGTACTGGAGCCGGATTGGCTCAGTCGCGCCGAGGGAGTGCACCGCCAGCTGCGCACCGGCCTGCCGGCCGATTACGCCGGACGTTTGCGATCGGTTTTCGCCAACGGCGGCCGCATGACCGTAGCCGTGGAAACGTCTGAAGTACGCGGCGTTGCCCTGTGGCGGGTGATCGAAAATACCTATGAAGGTCACCGGCTGTATGTCGATGATCTGGTGACCGATCAGGCGCAGCGGTCGCGCGGCATCGGCCGGTGTCTGCTGCGGCATCTGGAGCATAAGGCGAGGGAATTCCAATGCGATGTGCTCGCGCTGGACTCGGGCACCCAGCGCACCGACGCGCATCGTTTTTACTTTCGGGAAGGTCTGGTCATTCCCGCGTTCAGTTTTAGGAAAACCTTGAAATGAAACCCATCAATGCAGGGCTCCTTGGCATCGGCACCGTCGGTGGCGGCACCTTCAACGTACTGGCCCGCAATGCGGCCGAGATCACCCGCCGTGCCGGGCGGCCGATCCGCATCACCCGGGTGGCGGACAAGAACCTCGATCTGGCGCGCCAGGTCACGGCCGGCCGGGCGCAGGTGACCGACGACGCCTTCGCGGTGGTCGCCGATCCGGAGATAGACATCGTCATCGAGCTGATCGGCGGCTACGGTATTGCCAGGGAACTGGTGTTGCAGGCGATCGCCAACGGCAAGCATGTAGTCACGGCGAATAAGGCGCTGCTTGCGATGCACGGCAACGAGATCTTCGCCGCGGCGCATGAAAAAGGCGTCATGGTCGCCTTTGAGGCCGCGGTGGCGGGGGGCATCCCGATCATCAAGGCGCTGCGCGAAGGCCTGACCGCCAACCGGATCCAGTGGATTGCCGGCATCATCAACGGCACCACCAACTTCATCCTCTCCGAGATGCGTGACAAGGGCCTGCCCTTCGACGTCGTGCTCAAGGAGGCGCAGCGCCTGGGCTATGCCGAGGCCGATCCGACCTTCGACATCGAGGGTGTCGATGCCGCGCACAAGATCACCATCCTCTCGGCACTGGCCTTCGGCATCCCGATGCAGTTTGGCAAGGCGCATGTCGAGGGCATCAGCAAACTCGAGGCCGAGGACATCAAGTACGCCGAGCAGCTCGGCTACCGGATCAAGCTGCTGGGAATTGCCCGGCGTCGGGCCGAGGGCGTGGAGTTGCGCGTGCATCCGACGCTGATCCCGGCCAGGCGGCTGATCGCCAATGTCGAGGGCGCCATGAACGCCGTGCTGGTGCAGGGCGATGCCGTCGGCGCCACACTGTATTACGGCACGGGCGCCGGCGCCGAGCCGACCGCGTCCGCCGTGATCGCCGACCTGGTCGATGTGACGCGCATGCATACCGCCGATCCCGAGCATCGCGTGCCGCACCTCGCGTTCCAGCCGGGCGCAGTGCAGGACACGCCGATCCTGCCGCTGGCCGAAGTCGAATCCGGTTACTACCTGCGCCTGCGCGTCGAGGACAAGCCGGGCGTGCTGGCCGACGTTACCCGGATCCTCGCCGACCAGCAGATCTCGATCGACGCGATGATCCAGCGCGAGCCGGGCGAGGGCGAGTCGCAGACCGATATCATCATGCTGACCCACGTCACGCGCGAGAAGAACGTCGATGCCGCGATCGCGCGCATCGAGGCTCTGCCGGTGGTGAAGAGGAAGGTGATCCGCCTGCGCATGGAAGAGCTGGGTTGAGATGAAATACATCTCCACCCGCGGCGAGGCGCCGGCACAATGCTTCTGCGACATCCTGCTGGGCGGGCTGGCGCCGGACGGCGGGCTCTACCTGCCCGGCATCTATCCGCAGGTCAGCGCGGCCGAACTCGCCGAGTGGCGCGGCTTGCCCTACCATGCGCTGGCCCTGGAAATCCTGCAGAAGTTCGTCGACGACATCCCGGCCTGCGACCTCAAGATGCTTGCCGATCGCACCTATTCGGCCAATGTCTACCGCCACTGCCGGCCGGGGCGCGACGCCGGTGACATCACGCCGCTGACCACGCTGGAACCCGGCTTCCACCTGCTCGAGCTGTCCAACGGGCCGACGCTCGCCTTCAAGGACATGGCCATGCAGCTGCTCGGCCACCTCTTCGAGTACGTCCTGGAAAAGCGCGGCGAGGCCATCAACATCCTCGGCGCCACCTCGGGCGACACCGGCTCGGCCGCCGAGTACGCAATGCGCGGCAAGCATCGTGTCAAGGTCTTCATGCTGTCCCCCGAGGGCAAGATGAGCGCCTTCCAGCGCGCGCAGATGTTTTCGTTGCAGGATCCGAACATTTTCAACATCGCCGTTCGCGGCATGTTCGACGACGCCCAGGACATCGTCAAGGCCGTCTCCAACGATGCCGAATTCAAGGCGCGCTATCGCATCGGCGCAGTGAACTCGATCAACTGGGCGCGCGTAATGGCCCAGGTGGTGTATTACTTCAAGGGCTATTTTGCCGCCACCGCATCCAACGACCAGGAAGTCGCGTTTTGCGTGCCGTCCGGCAATTTCGGCAACATTTGCGCCGGCCACATCGCACGCATGATGGGCCTGCCGATTGCCCGCCTGGTGCTGGCGACCAACGAAAACGACGTGCTAGACGAGTTTTTTCGCACGGGGATCTATCGGCCGCGCGTGACGGCGGAAACGCAGGTCACCTCGAGCCCGTCGATGGACATTTCGAAGGCTTCCAATTTCGAACGCTTCATTTTCGACCTGGTCGGCCGTGATGCCGGCAAGGTGCGCGACCTGTGGCGAGCGGTCGATGCTGGCGGCTCCTTCGACCTGCGCGGCACGCCGTACTTTTCCGCGCTGCCGGACTATGCCTTTGCTTCCGGACGCAGCTTGCATGCGGACCGGATCGCGACCATCCGCGATGTCTGGAACCGGCATCAGGTCATGATCGACACGCACACCGCGGATGGCGTCAAGGTGGCGCGCGAGCATCGCCAACCCGGTCTGCCGATGATCGTGCTGGAGACCGCGCAACCGGTCAAGTTTACGGAAACGATACGCGAGGCGCTGGGCCGCGAACCGGTGCGGCCGAAGGAACTGGAGGGGATCGAGAACCTGCCGCAACGCGTCGAGGTGGTCGACGCCGAGGTGGATCAGGTCAAGGCGATTATTGCCCGCCATTGCTGAAGCGGGCGGCGCCGTCGGAAGTCGGTGCCTGTGGTACGGCGATCTTGCGTGGGAATTAGAGGTAGATGACCGCCGGGAAAACCGTCACGGCAAGTACCAGAACCAGCCACTCGATGTTGTAGCGGGCCAAGGTCCCCGTGAAGTGCATGACAAGTATGACGATGGCGACAATGTAGTACAGGATGAAAAGCATTTTTATTCTCCGTGGGCGGCGGTCCCGGAAAAGCGCAGGTGGATGCGTATTGACCGGATTTTTTTGGATTCTAGCATCATTGTTTGCCGGTCAAGCCGAGGCTTGTCGGTTTTAGTTTGAAGGGGATTTCCTGCCCGCGCCTGGCCCGGGCGCCACGGAAAGGCGCCTGGGCGCGAACGTCCAAGGTCTGCCGGACAGGCTTGCCGCCGCGACTGCTGCCGACGATTATCAGGGTTTCCTTGCCGCTTACTGCGACCCCGACTGTTTCGTCGTTTTTCGCCAGGTCTATCAGCATCAGTCCCTTGCCCTTGGCCATTTCCTTGAGTTCCGCCAGCGGGAACAGCAGCAGTTTGCCGGACTGGGCCAGCACCGCTACCGTGTCGCCGGTGACCGGTGCCGGGGGCAGCGGCGTTTCGCCTTTGTCCAGGGTCAGGAAGGCCTTGCCGGCCTTGTTGCGCGCCATCATGTCGGCCACGCTGGCGACAAAGCCGTAGCCGCAAGAGCCGGCTACCAGGTATTTGCGCTCCGGTGCGGCAGTCAACGCCTGCGCTAGTTTGCCGCCTTCCTGGAAGTCGATCATGGTGTTGAGGGGCGTACCGTCGCCGCGCCCGCCGGGCAGGTCGGAAATCTTCACGCTGTAGCTGCGGCCGTTGCCGTCGATCACGATCAGCGGCCAGGTCGTGCGCGTTTCCGCCACCAGCCAGGGGAAGTCGCCGGTCTTGTAGGTGATACTCGCGGGGTCGATGCCGTGGCCTTGGCGCGAACGTACCCAACCGTTTTTCGAGATGATCACCGTCACGGGTTCGTCGGGAACGGCGATCTCGCCCTGCGAGATCGGCGTCACGGCTTCCATCAGCGTGCGTCGCTCGTCGCCAAAGCGCTTGGCGTCCTCGCTGATTTCCTTCTGGATCAGCCTGGTCATCTCACTTTTCGAGTCGAGCAGCTTGTTGAGCTGGCCGTGCTCGGTGCGCAGGTCGCCGAGTTCCTTTTCGATGCGGATGCCTTCGAGCCGCGCCAGTTGCCGCAGGCGGATTTCAAGGATGTCCTCGGCCTGGATTTCGGTCAGGCCGAAGCGTGCCATCAGATCCGGCTTCGGTTCGTCCGATTCGCGGATGCAGCGGATCACTTCCTCGATGCGCAGGAACACCGTCATGCGCCCTTCGAGGATATGCACGCGCCGCAGCACTTCGGCCAGCCGGTGCCGCGTGCGGCGCTCCACCGTGGCGAAGCGGAAGGCGATCCATTCGTGCAGTATCGTCAGCAGGTTCTTCTGCTGCGGCCGCCCGTCGCGGCCGACCATGGTCAGGTTCACCGAAACGCTGGATTCGAGGCTGGTGTGCGCCAGCAGCACGGCCATGAATTCGTCCTGCGGGATGCGCGAGCTCTTGGGTTCGAGCATGATGCGCACCGCCTGCTGGTCGCTGGATTCGTCGCGCACGCTGTCGAGCACGCCGAGCACCAGGGCCTTGAGGTTCTTCTGCTCCTGGCTGACATCCTTCTTGCCGGCGCGCGGTTGCGGGTTGGTCAGGCCTTCGATCTCGGAGAGCACCTGGGCCACCGAAACGCCGTGCGGCAGTTCGTACACGATGACACGCCACTGTCCGCGCGCCAGTTCCTCGATGCGCCAGCGCGCGCGCATGCGCAGGCTGCCGCGCCCGTTGGCGTAGGCATCGCGGATGTCGGCCGGAGTCGAGATGAGCTGGCCGCCGCCGGGGAAATCCGGGCCCGGCATGACCGCGAGGACTTCTTCGAGCACGGCTTCCGGCTTCTTGATCAGGAGGCGCGCCGCTTCCGCGACTTCGCGCATGTTGTGCGGCGGGATTTCCGTCGCCATGCCGACGGCGATGCCCGAGGCGCCGTTCAACAGCACCACCGGCAGGCGCGCGGGCATCAGTTGCGGCTCGGTCATCGAGCCGTCGTAGTTGGCGGTGAAGTCCACCGTGCCGCGATCGATTTCCGACAGCAGCAACTCGGCGAAAGGCGTCAGGCGGCATTCGGTGTAGCGCATGGCTGCCGCGCCGTCGCCGTCGCGCGAGCCGAAGTTGCCCTGGCCGTCCACCAGCGGATAGCGCAGTGTGAAGTCCTGCGCCACGCGCACCATGGCGTCATAGACGCTGGTGTCGCCGTGCGGGTGATACTTGCCGATCACGTCGCCGACCACGCGCGCGCTCTTGACGTGCTTGGCGCTGGCGGCGAGGCGCATCTCGTTCATCGCGTGGAGGATGCGGCGCTGCACCGGCTTGAGGCCGTCTTCGACCTGCGGCAGGGCGCGCGCCCGCACCACGCTCATGGCATAGGCGAGGTAGGCGCGCTCGGCGTAGGCGGCGAGCGGTAGCGAATTGCCTTCGCCCATGGCACCCTCAAAAGTCGGCGCTGGCGGCACGGCGGGAGGAGGCGGGTTGCCCGCTGCAGCTTCCGCGGCGACAGGTTCGTCGAACAGGTCGGGGGTGTCGCCGGAGTTATCTCTATGCATGCTCATCAGAGGTCCGCCTCCACGAGGTGACCGTTTTCTTCCATCCAGGCCCGGCGCGAGGAAGCTTCGCCCTTGCCCATCAGCAGGTTGAAAAGTTTCAGCGTGGCTTCGTCGGCACCCGGCAGATCGATGACCGGCAGCACACGCCGGGTGGCCGGCGCCATGGCGGTCTCGCGCAGCTGGTCGGGATTCATTTCGCCGAGGCCCTTGAAGCGGCCGACCTCGACGGCATCCTCGCGGATGCCTTCCTTGACCAGGCGGTCCTTGATGGCGATGAGTTCGCCTTCATCCAGTGCATACAGGCGCCGTGCCGGACGTTTTTTGCCCGAGGCCGGGACGTCGATGCGGTAGAGCGGTGGTTGCGCGATATGGACGTGACCGTGGCGGATCAGGGCCGGGAAGTGGCGATAGAACAGCGTCAGCAGCAGGGTCTGGATGTGCGCGCCATCGACATCGGCGTCCGACATGATGATGACCTTGCCATAGCGCAGGCCCGACAGGTCGGGGTTGTCGGCGGGGCCGTGCGGATCGATGCCGAGCGCCACCGCGATGTCGTGGATCTCATTGTTGGCGAACAGGCGCCCGGCCTCGACTTCCCAGGAGTTGAGCACCTTGCCGCGCAAGGGCAGGATGGCCTGGGTTTCCTTGTTGCGCGCCATTTTGGCCGAGCCGCCGGCCGAGTCGCCCTCGACCAGGAACAGTTCGTTCTCGGCGATGTCGGTCGATTCGCAATCGGAAAGTTTTCCGGGCAGCACGGCGACGCCGGATTGCTTGCGCTTCTCGACCTTCTGCGCGTTCTTCTGCCGCGCCAGCGCCTGCTTGATCGAAAGCTCGGCAATCGCCTTGCCGGCTTCGACATGCTGGTTGAGCCAGATCTCGAAAGGGTCGCGGATCATGCTGGAAACCAGCTTCACGGCCTCGCGCGAGTTGAGCTTTTCCTTGACCTGGCCCTGGAACTGCGGGTCGAGGATGCGTGCCGAGAGGACGAAGGCCATGCGCCCGCAGACATCGTCCTGCTGCAGCTTGACGCCGCGCGGCAGGAGCGCGCGATGTTCGATGAAGGACCTGACGGCCTCGTAGACACCGGCGCGCAGGCCGGCTTCGTGGGTGCCGCCGGCCACGGTCGGGATCAGGTTGACATAGGACTCGGAGGCGACCGGTTCGACATGCCAGCCGATGGCCCAGGATGCGCCTTCGCCGGAAGCGAATTCGGCGTGGTCGGCGTCGGCATACTTTTCGGCCGCGTAGAGCGGAGCGACGGCTTCGGCATTGTCGGCCAGTTCGGCGAGATAGCCGGCAAGGCCGTCGGGGTAGCTCCAAGTCTTGCTGCTGATGCTGCCGTCCGCCTGCTCGATGTCAAGCGTCACTTTGACGCCGGGCAGCAGCACGGCCTTGGAACGCAACAGGCGCTCCAGCTCGGCGGGCGGTACGCGCGGTGCATCGAAGTATTTCGGGTCGGGCCAGACACGCACGCGGGTGCCGCTCTGGCGGCCGCAGGCGCCGGTTTCAGCCAGGGCGCCGACCTTCTCGCCACCGCCGGAAAACTCGATGGCCCAGATCTTTCCTTCGCGCCGTACCTCGACCGAGACGCGGGTCGACAGCGCATTGGTGACGGCGACGCCGACGCCGTGCAGGCCGCCGGAAAAGGCGTAGGCCGAATTGCCGGTGCTCTTGTCGAACTTGCCGCCGGCGTGGAGCCGGGTGAAGGCCAGCACCACGACCGGAACCTTCTCGTCGGGATGGAGGCCGACCGGGATGCCGCGGCCGTCGTCGGTGACGGTGATCGAGCCGTCCAGGTGCAGCAGGACGTGGAGGTTTTTCGCATGGCCGCCGAGTGCCTCGTCGGCCGAGTTGTCGATGACTTCCTGGATGATGTGGGCCGGTGAATCGGTGCGGGTGTACATGCCGGGGCGTTCGCGCACCGGCTCCAGTCCCTTGAGGACACGGAAGGAGGATTCATCATAAGCGGGGCTTGCAGCCATGTTTCCCTTGCGGCGGCGAAAGGTTTCAGAAACGTGCGTCGGCCAGGCAATCGGCGAGGCCGACGCGCCAGTCGGGCAGGGCGAGGCCAAAAGTGTCGCGCAAACGCGTGCAGTCGAGCCGCGAGTTGGCCGGGCGTGGCGCAGGGAGAGGATAGTCGGCGCTGGCGATACGGTGAACCTTCGGCATCTTTTTGAGCAGGCCGCATTCCAGCGCCGTGGCGAAAATCGCTTCGGCATATTCGTGCCAGTTCGTCTCGCCGGCGGCGGCAAGGTGGTACAGGCCGTCCGGTGCATCCTTGCGGGCGAGGATCAGTGCAGTGGCGTCGGCCAGGTGGCGGGTCCACGTCGGTGCGCCGAACTGGTCGCCGACGACACGCAGTTCGTCCCGATCTCGCCCGAGTCGAAGCATGGTTTTCATGAAGTTCGCGCCATGCAGGCCGTACACCCAACAGGTGCGGAATACCTGGTGTCGGGCTCCGGCGGCGGTGATCGCCCGCTCGCCTTCGAGTTTGCTGCGGCCGTAAGCCGACAGCGGGGCCGGGTAGTCGTCCTCGCTATAGGCGCCGGATTTCCTGCCGTCGAAAACATAGTCGGTCGAGTAGTGGATCAGCCGGGCGTCGAGCCGCTTCGCCTCCTCGGCGAGGATGCCGGGCGCGGTGGCGTTGATGGCCTGTGCCAGGGCGGCTTCGGCTTCGGCCTTGTCGACCGCCGTGTACGCAGCGGCATTGACGATGGCGTCCGGCGCAATTGCCCGCACCGAAGCGCGCAGCGCATCCGGATCGGCGAGGTCAAGTTGGCGCCGATCGCAGGCTACCACCTCACCGAGGCAGGCCAGCGATCGCTTTAGTTCGCGGCCAAGCTGGCCGGCACAACCGGCAAGCAGGATTTTCATGCGAAGGTTTCGGCCGAGGTCAGGGGGGTGCCGGCCTTGTCCTTCGCCGCCAGCAGCGGCTCGCCATTGATTGGCCAGGGGATCGCCAACTGCGGGTCATTCCATTGCAGCGTGCGCTCGTGTGCCGGACTGTAGTAGTCGGTGGTCTTATAGAGGAACTCGGCGGACTCCGAGGTCACGCAAAAGCCGTGGGCGAAGCCGGGCGGAATCCAGACCAGGCGCTTGTCCGCGGCAGACAGGATGAAGCCGACCCACTTGCCGAAGGTCGGCGACGAGCGGCGCAAGTCCACGGCCACGTCATACACCTCCCCGGCGGTGACGCGGACCAGCTTGCCCTGGGCGTGCTCGATCTGGTAATGCAGGCCGCGCAGCACGTTCTTCTGCGATCTGGAATGGTTGTCCTGCACGAAGTCCGCCGTGATCCCCAGCTCGGCAAAGGTCCGCTTGTTCCAGCTTTCGAGGAAGAAACCGCGTTCGTCGCCGAAGACCCTGGGTTCCAGTAGTAGGACATCGGGGATGGCGGTGGTGATGACTTTCATCACTGCACCCCGTGGGTCAGGAGATTCTGCAGATACTGGCCGTACTGGCTCTTGGCCAGCGGTTCGGCGAGCGTCGCCAATTGTGCGTCGCTGATCCATTTCTGCCGCCAGGCGACTTCTTCGGGGCAGGCGACCTTGAGGCCCTGGCGTTTCTCGATGACTTCGATGAACTGTCCGGCCTCGAGCAGGGATTCATGGGTGCCGGTGTCGAGCCAGGCCATGCCGCGGCCCATGATCTCGACCTTGAGCTGGTTTTTCTCGAGGTAGATCCGGTTGAGATCGGTGATCTCGAGTTCGCCGCGCGGCGAGGGCTTGAGATTTGCCGCCAGCTCGCAGACCTGGGTGTCGTAGAAATACAGCCCGGTCACGGCATAACGCGATTTCGGCGCCCTCGGTTTCTCCTCGATGCTGATGGCGCGCCGCGCGGCATCGAACTCGACCACGCCGTAGCGTTCCGGGTCGCTTACCGCATAGGCGAACACCGTGGCGCCGGCGCCGACTTTTGATTCGGGCCCGGCCGCACGCTGCAACTGGGTGGCAAAGTCGTGGCCGTAGAACAGGTTGTCGCCCAGCACCAGCGCCGAGGGATGATCGCCGACGAAATCGCGGCCGATGATGAAGGCTTGCGCCAGTCCGTCCGGGCTGGGCTGCACCGCATACTTGATCACGACACCCCATTGCGAGCCGTCGCCCAGCAGTTGCTCGAAGCGCGGCGTATCGAGCGGCGTCGAGATCAGCAGGATCTCGCGGATGCCGGCCAGCATCAGCGTGGTCAGCGGGTAGTAGATCATCGGCTTGTCGTAGATCGGCAGCAACTGCTTGGACACGGCTAGCGTGACCGGGTGCAGCCGGGTGCCGGAGCCGCCGGCGAGGATGATGCCGCGGGTAGTCTGGGAACTCATTGGCGGTCTCCGTAGTTGCGGTCCAGCCACTGCCGGTATTCGCCGGAGACGACGTGCGCCACCCAGGCCGGATTGTCGAGGTACCACTGCACGGTTTTCCTCATCCCGGTTTCGAAGCTCTCCTGCGGCGTCCAGCCCAGTTCGCGCTGGATCTTGCCGGCGTCGATGGCGTAGCGCTTGTCGTGGCCCGGACGGTCGGCGACCGAGATCTTCTGCTCGCGGTAGCGCTTGCCGTCGCTGCGCGGCTTCAGTTCGTCGAGCAGGGCGCAGAGGGTATCGACCACCTCGAGGTTGGTTTTCTCGTTGTGACCGCCGATGTTGTAGGTCTCGCCGACAAGTCCCCGTTCGCAGACAAGACGCAGCGCGCGCGCGTGGTCGTCGACATAAAGCCAGTCGCGCACGTTGTCGCCCTTGCCGTAGATCGGCAGCGGCTTGTCCGATACGGCGTTGTGGATCATCAGCGGGATCAGTTTTTCCGGGAACTGGCAGGGGCCGTAGTTGTTCGAGCAGTTGGTCATCACGGTCGGCAGGCCATAGGTGTGATGCCAGGCGCGAACCAGGTGATCGGAGGCGGCCTTGGATGCGGAGTAGGGTGAGTTCGGCTGGTAGGGACTGGTTTCGAGGAACAAGCCGGAGTCGCCCAGGGAGCCGAAGACTTCGTCGGTGGATACATGGTGGAAGCGGAACGCGCCCTTGGCCTCGGCATCAAGTGCGGACCAGTGGGCCCTTGCCGCTTCGAGCAGCATGTAGGTGCCCTTGATGTTGGTCTCGATGAAGTCGCCCGGACCGTGGATCGAGCGGTCGACATGCGACTCGGCAGCGAGGTGGATCACGCCGGCCGGCCGGTGGGCGACGAACAACTCGTCCAGTGCCGTGCGGTCGCAAATGTCGGTGTGGCTGAACACATGGCGCGGGTTGCCGCCCAGGTCCGCGAGCGATTCGAGGTTGCCGGCGTAGGTCAGCTTGTCGATGTTGACGATGCGCCAGTCGCTTTCGGCGATCAGCAGGCGAATCAGGGCGGAACCGATGAAACCGGCGCCGCCGGTAACGAAGAGTGTCTTCATATCATTTGTGCGGAGCATGGGTCCGGGAGATGCGAAAGGCACTATTGTATTCGATGAAATTATTCCATCGCGCGGATCGGCTGCGCAATCCTCGGGAGTCGGCGGTAAGGGCTGTTTGCGGCTAACGTTGCTTCTGCTTGACTTCCGAAATAGTTTAGACTTAAAATAAAAATAAATTGGATAAATCGCCGAGGAAGGAGACGGTAATGCGCATCGTATGTCTGGGCGGCGGCCCCGCGGGCTTGTATTTCTCGATCCTGATGAAGCAGGCCAATCCGGCCGCCGACATCACCGTGATCGAGCGCAACCAGGCCGACAGCACCTTCGGCTGGGGCATCGTGTTCTCCGACAAGACCATGGACGGTTTCCTCGAGGACGATCCGCAGGTGGTCGCCGAGATCGAACGCAATTTCCATCACTGGGACAATTGCGACGTCTTCTTCAAGGGCCGGCGCATCATTTCCGGCGGTCATGGTTACTGCGGCATCGGTCGCCTGAAACTGCTCCAGATCTTCCAGGCCCGCGCCCGGGAACTCGGCGTGAACCTGAAGTTTGAAACCGAATTCAAGGATCCGGACGACTATTC
>JADYZH010000216.1 GCA_020853215.1 Sulfuritalea sp.
AACAGGCTCAGCTCGTGCAGGCGCTCCAGGCGCGGCGTCGTTTTCCTGAAGCGGAACAGTTTGACCACGGTGATCGGCTCCCCAATGTTGCCCGGCTAAGTTGGCTGCGGCCGTTGCGCCGCGACCGCTGCAATGGCCGGATTCTAATTCATCCGCCGTCCGGCTCCGCGAGTGCAAAGCGGGCCAGCGTACGGTACGTCGCGGCGGAAGGATGCAGGTGGCTTTCGACCAGGTCGAATTCGTCGACCCGCCAGCCGATCGGCGTTCCCAGCCGGGGCAGCGATGCGCAGCGCGCGCGGCGCGCCAGCGTGATGTGCGGCACCAGGTTGGCGCCGGAACGGTGATCGATGGCAAAGCCGGCGGTGCGCAAATCGGCCGCCAGCGCCCCGGCCAGCCGGCGCAGCGGTGCCGGCGTCGAACGGCAACCGGCAAACAGGATGCCGCGCTGCGGCCAGAAGCCGAGCCGGTCGAGGCTCAGATCGAAGGAGTCGGCGCGAATCCCGCCGGCGATTTCTTCAAGCCGGGGAACTTGGCCCGGTGTCACCGCACCGGCGAATGCCAGCGTCAGGTGCAGCGACGCCGGACGCATCACCCGGCCGCCACCGCGTGTCGTCAGCTCGTGCGCCAGCGCGGACAAATGGGCAGTCGCCTCAGCGTCGGGCCAGAGTGCAAAGAACACCCGGTGCGAGCGGGCCTCGCCCATTCAGCTTTGATCAGCGCGCACCAGCAGCACCACGGCATGCGCCGCGATGCCCTCGCCGCGTCCTTCGAAACCCAGGCGCTCGTTGGTTTTGCCCTTGACGCTCACGGCCTCGGCCGCGATGCCGAGGTCGGCCGCGATGTTGGCGCGCATCGCCGCGACGTGCGGCGCGATGCGCGGCGCCTGGGCGATCACGGTGGCGTCGACGTTGCCCACCTGCCAGCCGGCCTGGCGCACCGCGTCCATGGCCCCGCGCAGCAGGGCCCGGCTGTCGGCGCCCTCCCACTGAGAGCCGGTGTCGGGAAACATGCCGCCGATGTCGCCCAGGCCGGCACCGCCGAGGATGGCATCGGTGATCGCATGCAGCAGCGCGTCGGCATCCGAATGCCCGAGCAGGCCCTGCGGATGCGGAATATGCACGCCGCCGAGGATCAGCTTGCGCCCCGGGGCCAGCGCATGCATGTCGTAGCCCTGGCCGACGCGATAGGGCAGCTTCATTTCAGGAATCTCCTTTTGTCGCGACGACATCGATCTCGCGCAGCGCCTGCTCGATGGGCTGCGCATCTGACGGGCGCACCAGGCGCGCGACCTCCAACCCCTGCCGCAGGAAAATCAGCGTCGGCCAGAGTTTGACGCGGAAAGACCGCCCCAGCCTGCGACCGGGGCCATCTTCGACCTTGATGTGCCGCACACCGGGATGCTGCGCCAGCGCTTGCGCGATCAGCGGCTGGGCGGCGCGGCAGTGGCCGCAATGGACCGCGCCGAATTCGATCACGGCCGGCGCCCGCATGGCATCGATCTCGTCGCGCGCAGGCTCGCCGGCCGGATCACGGGTCGCGTCGGCCGGGCTCATTGCGAACCGGCCGCCTTCCGGCTCTGCACTATCCACTCGGCAAGCTGCAGATCGAACGGATACGTAACTTTCAGATTGCCGGCGTCGGCCGCCACCAGGCGCGGCAGCAGCCCCAGCGTCTCGATGGCGCTGGCCTCGTCGGTGACCTGCGGCGCGAAATCGAGCGCATCGAGCAGCAGGCGGTGGCGGAACATCTGCGGCGTCTGTGCCTGCCACAGCCCTTCGCGCGGCACGGTCTGGAGGACGCGGCCGTTTTCGTCGGCGCGCTTCAGGGTATCGGCGACCGGCACCGCGAGCAAGCCACCGGCATCGTCCGCGCCCACCGCGGCGATCAGGTTTTCGACCATGGCGACGGTCAGGCAGGGCCGCGCCGCATCGTGCACCAGCACCCAATCGTCGCCGATTTCAATCTCGCCGCCGAGTTCGCCGGCCATCGCCCGCAGGCCGTTGGCGACACTTTGCGCGCGGGTATCGCCGCCGCAGCGCAGGACGCGCAATTTGGGGCCGAGTTCCGCCATCACGGCCGCCGGCCAATGGCTATCGTCGGGTGCCAGCACGACGAACACATGTTCTATCGCCCGCGTGGCGCACAATGTCGCCAGGGCGTGGCGGATCATGGGCTGGCCGGCCAGCGGCAAGTATTGTTTGGGCACGGCGCGACCCGAGAGCGCATGCATGCGCGAACCCGAGCCGGCGGCGGGAACCAGTGCGTGATAAGCCATGTCCCAATTCTATACAATCAGCCCGTTGCTGCTGATCCGAGTGAGATGACCATGAGCACTGCCACCGCCATCCGCCCCCCGGCCGTCGCCGGCATGTTCTATCCCGGTGAGCCGGATACCCTGCGCGACGATCTTGCCACCTGTCTCGCCGTACCGCCGGCGCCGACTTTTTCCGGCCGGCTCAAGGCGGTGATCGTGCCGCACGCCGGCTACGTCTATTCCGGCGGCACGGCCGGCAAGGCCTATGCCCTGCTCGCGCCGCTGGCCGGACGGATCCGCCGCGTGGTCCTGCTCGGCCCCTGCCACCGAGTCGCCATGCGCGGCCTGGCGGTGCCCATGGTGCAGGCCTTCGCCACACCGCTGGGCAGCATCCCGCTCGATCGCGCCTCTCTGGATGCGCTGGCCGACCTGCCGCAGGTCGTCGCCTCCGACGCGGCCCACGCCCAGGAACATTCGCTGGAAGTGCAACTGCCCTTCCTGCAGACCGTGCTCGGCGAGTTCACGCTGGTGCCGCTGGCGGTGGGCCAGACCGGCGCCGCGGAAGTCGCCCAGGTCATCGCCCGGCTCTGGGGCGGGCCGGAAACCCTGATCGTGATCAGCTCCGACCTCTCGCATTTCCACGGCTATGCCGAAGCGCAGAAGATCGACCATGCCACGGCCGATCACATCCTGGCCC
>JADYZH010000217.1 GCA_020853215.1 Sulfuritalea sp.
GCTGGGCATCGCCGCCGCACCGCTGGTCACGCAACGGGTGTTCGCCGCGCTGGCCCGCCGCGAACTGGCCGCCGCGGAGCGCGTCGCCGTGCAGAACGTCGGCCAGGCGCCGCTGATGGCGCAGGTCGCCGCCAGCGGGCTGATCGTCAGTTTTGCCCTGACGGTGAGCATGGTGACCATGGTGTCCAGCTTCCGCGTCGCGCTCGAACAGTGGCTCGACGCTGTGCTGCCGGCGCCGTACTACATGCGCAGCAAGGGCCTGCCGCTGCCGGCCGAACTGCTCGCCGCGCTGGAGCGGCCCGACGCCCCCTTCGCCCGCGTCGAGCGCATGGCCGTCGGCGCGGCGAACCTCGATCCGCAGCGGCCGCCGGTGGCCGTGCTGGTGCGCGAGCTGGACCGCGCCGACCCGGGCGCACGCCTGCCCTTCGCCGGCGAGGTGTTCACGGCGCCGGCGGGCAACATCCCGGTCTGGATCAGCGAACCGATGCAGCAACTGTATCGCCTGCAAGCCGGCCAGACCCTGCGCCTGCCGCTGCTCGGGCGCGAAGTCGAGGTCTTCGTCGGCGGTGTCTGGCGCGACTATTCGCGCCAGTTCGGCGCCGTGGTGATCGCCGCCGCCGACTACCGCGCGCTGGGCGGCCGCGTCGAAGCCACCGACCTCGCGCTCTGGCCCCGAGGTGATGCCGGCGACGACGCGGTGGCGCAGCGCTGGGTGCGCGAGCAGGCCGCGCGCCACGGCATCGAAGGCGTCGGCAGCGGCGAGATCCGCGCCCTGAGCCTCGACATCTTCGACAAGAGCTTCGCCGTCACCTATGCGCTGGAAGCCGCCGCCATGCTGATCGGCCTGTTCGGCCTGGCGGTGACGCTGGCCGCCAGCGTCTGGCTGCGCGCGCGCGAACTCGCCACGCTTTCTGCGCTGGGCTTCGACCGCGCCATGCTGACCCGCGCCGTGATGCTCGAAGGCGCCCTGATCGCCGCCATCGGCCTCGCGGTGGGCCTCGCCTGCGGCATCGCGGTCGGCGCCATCCTGACCCACGTCGTCAATCCGCAGGCCTTCCACTGGCGCATGGAGCTGCAGATTCCCTGGCTGCAGGTGCTGCCCGGCGCGGCGCTGACGCTGGCCGCGGGTATCCTGGCCAGCCGCTTCGCCGCGCGCCAGGCCACGCGCCTACCGGCGGCGCAAGTGTTGGCCAACGCGCAATAGTCGACGGCCATGCGACGCCGCGCCTTCCTCCTCGCTCCCCTGCTGCTGCCGTCGCTCGCGGCGGCTAAGCAGCCCGCCGTGACCTATCCCGCCGCCCGCCGCGCCACGCGCCTGGCCTTCCCGCGCGACCACGGCGCCCATCCGGAATTCCGCACCGAATGGTGGTACGTCACCGGCGCACTCGACACCGCGCAAGGCGCGGCCGGCTTCCAGCTCACCTTCTTCCGCAGCCGGCCCGGGCTGGCCGAAGACCTTGCCTCGCCCATCGCGCCAAGCCAGATCCTCTTTGCCCACGCCGCCGTCACGCCGCCGGGCAAGCCGCTGCGGCATGCTGAGCGCGCCGGCCGCGCCAACCTCGGTGCCGGCTTTGCCACCGCTGACTGCGATGTCCATGTCGGCGCCTGGACGATGCGCCGCGACGGCGCCGGCGCCGGCGAACGCTTCCGCCTCAAGGTTCACGACACCGCCTTCGGCTTCGACCTGGTGCTGACGCCGACCCAGCCGCTGCTGCTGCAGGGCGAGCACGGCTGGTCGCAAAAGGGGCCGCGCCCGGAGCTTGCCAGCCACTATGCAAGCTGGCCGCACCTGGCGGTGGAAGGCAGCCTCAGCCTGGACGGCACGCCCCAGGCTGCCAAAGGCCGCGCCTGGTTCGACCACGAATGGTCGAGCGAGGTGCTGGCCGCAGGCGCCGTCGGCTGGGACTGGATCGGCCTCAACCTCATTGATGGCGGCGCGCTGATGGCCTTCCGCATCCGCGACGGCACCGGCGCGACCCTGTTCGCCCACGCCGCGCTGCGCGAGGCCGGCGGCCGCCTGACGCAGTTCGGCGCCGGCGAGGTCAGCTTCACGCCGCGGCGGCGCTGGACCTCGCCGCGCAGCGGCGCCCACTACCCGGTGGGGCTGGAAATCCGCTGCGGGCCGCACACCATCGAAACATTGCCGCTGCAGGACGCGCAGGAAATCGCCGCGCACCGCCCGCTGCCGGTCAATTACTGGGAAGGGCTGGTGGAAATTCGCGGTACCCTCGCCGGGCGCGGCTACCTCGAACTCACGGGCTATGCCGGCGCACTGAAACTATAGGACACAGGGACATGATCGACGGCATCAAGGATTTCTTCAACCAGTTCATCGCCACCGACAACGCCGCCTCGGAGGCCGCCAGGCAGCATGCGCTGGAGATCGCGACAGCGGCCCTGCTGCTGGAAATGATGCGCATGGACAGCACCGTCACGGACGACGAAACGGCCACCGTGACCAGCGTGCTGCGGACCCGCTTCGGCCTCACGGCGAAGGAGCTCGACACCCTGCTCCGATTCGCCACCGAGGAAGCCCGACAGGCCGCCGACTACTACCAGTTCACCTCCCTGATCAACCGGCACTTCAGCGCCGAACAGAAAATCGGGGTGATCGAGAACCTCTGGCAGGTGGCCTTCGCCGACGGCCGGCTCGACGCCCACGAAAATCATTTCATGCGCAAGATCGCCGACCTGCTCTACATCCCGCACGCCGACTACGTCGCCGCCAAGCAGCGGGCGCGGGGGTCCGGCTGACCCCCGCGCGCGGCGCTCAATCGCGCAGGCTGCTGAAGACGAAACCCTTGTCCTTCTGCGCGAGGTGGCAGGCATGGCACTCGCCCTGTGCCCTGGCATCGAGGCTGCCCTGCTTCGTCTTAGGATCGAAGACCTGGTAGCCCCAGCCGTCGGTTGCCGCGTACTTCTTGCTGTCCCTGGCCATCACCACCACGGCCTTGCGCGCGCCCTCGGACACGGCGTTGTCCTTGTCCACCGCTTCGAACAGGTCGAAGGTGATGACCGAGCCGTCGGCGAACTTGCCGGCCTTGTAACCGGCGATGGCCCTGGCGTTGCCATAGATGTGGTGCATGCCGCCAACCGCGTCGTACAGCGGGTGGCCTTTGTTGATGATCATCGACTTGACGTGCCTGCCGTCGCGGAACTTCTCCGGGTAGGCCACATCGGCGGCGAGAGCGGAAACGGATACCGTCGCGATGGCGACGGCAAGGGCAATATTCCTGAACATGGGGGTTCCTCCTGGGCGGGTTGATGGAGCGACCGATGCGAATGCCGCATCGCACGCACTGGTTTCGTATCGACACCGTCGACAGTATCGATACGAAACCAGTGTTTGTCAAGAAGGTTTCGTTACGATACGATGCCGCCATGAACCCGCAAGGCCTCCATTCCCTGCTGGCCTGCCTGGCCAGGGTGCTGCAAACCGAGCAGCGCCGGCAGGCGGTGGCCGCCGGCCTGCCGGCGGTGCAATGGACCATCCTGCACTACCTGCGCCAGGCCAACCGCTACAGCAACACACCGCAGGCGCTCGGCGAATACCTCGGCCTGACCAAGGGCACCGTGTCGCAAAGCCTCACGCGGCTCGAAGCGCGCGGCTGGGTCAAGCGCCTGGCCGACCCCCGCGACGGCCGCGTGGTGCGCCTGGCGCTGACGCGCGGCGGGCTCAGGCAGCTCGATGACGGCATCGACGCCGAATGGCGGGCCGCCATCGACCGCCTGCCGGCCGCGGGTCGCCATGCCGCGGAAGCAGCGCTGACCCAGCTGCTCGCCGGCTGGCAGCAGGCGCGCGGCGGCAGGAGCTTCGGCGTCTGCCGCAGCTGCCGCCACTTCCGCGAGGGAAGCGGCGAGCATCGCTGCGGCCTTACCGGCGAGGCCCTGTCGGAAGAGGACAGCACGCGAATTTGCCGCGAACACGAATAGGGGCCGCGCGCCCGGAATCGGGCCTTGGCTAGCCGTGCCGCTGGCGCCGGCGCTGTGCGTCCCTTCGGGAACTTTTCAAACCACGCTGATCGCGGGCAGCGTGATCGGTGCTTATTGCCCGGCGGCCAGCTGGCACTCCAGTACGCCTTTCTTGCCCTCTTCCTCGCTGACCAGGGTCAGCTTGGTGCGCGCGTAGAGTAGCCCCATTTTCACTTCCTGCCAGATGTAATAGAGCTTTCCGGCCACGGTATCCACCTCGATGCTGTCGGTGTTTTCCGACTTGGAAGTGACCATGTGTTTTCCGGGAGCCACTTCTTTGTAGAAATACGTCTTGGCCGCGGTTTGGCCCACCGGTTTGCCATCGATTTCCACATCCATGCGGATGGCGGCACCGAAGTTTTCGTTCCTGTAAATGTAAAGCCCTGCCACGCCGGGCCTTGGTTTGAACGATTTCAGTTCCGCATCCCTGCCGGCATCCCCCATCGGAACACTGGCACAACCCGTCAGGCCGATCGCGACCAGCACAACGACTATGATTCCGTGAAGCATGGCCTTCCTCCCGTTTTATGCAAAGCGACAAATGCAGAGCATAGCGCCAGCCAAAGGAAGTGCCAACGCACAGGCAAGCTAAGTCAGCACCTGCTTGATGGCCTTTTGCCAGACGCCCGCCAGCTTTTCCCACCCAGCCGCATTGGGGTGGATCTCGTTCAGCCAGTCGCCGCTGCTCCCCGTCGCATCCGGCGCGGCGGCGTCCAGCGTGCCGCCGGTCGGCACGCAATGCAGGTCGGCACGGCCGGCCGCCCACCCCCGCACCGCACGCTGGTCCTCGGCGAAGATGGCGTCGGTCAGGTCGGGCCAGAGCGGCGGCGGGATCGCGTTCTTGCGGTAGGCCTCGCAGAGCCAGGCCCGGCCGCCGGGGAAGGCCGGCGCGTTGCGCGCCACGGGCGTGTCGTAGAGGTTGAGGAAGATCGGCACGCCGGCGTGCCGGCTGGTCTGCACTTCATCGTAAAGGGCGGCAAAGCCCTTGGCCAGATAGCCGTCGACCAGGCGGTCGACGGCATTGCGATCGAGGCAGTCCCGCCCCAGGGCCGGCATTGGTGCGCCGGCCATATCCTTGAGGATGCCCTTGCCGGTGTCGGGATCGCGGGCGGCGTCGATGAAATCGTTGCCCCCGGCGCTCAGCAGCACGGCATCGAACTTCCAGGCGAAGGCGGTATCGATCCACAGGCGGAACTCGCCGTCCGCGCAGCCGCCCATGCGGCGCATGGTGTCGCCGAAACGGGACAGGTTGATGATCAGCACGTCGTCGCCGGCGGCATCCATCTTCGGCGCCAGCTTCTGCAGCAGCGAGGTATGGAACATCGCGCTGCGATCCATCCACGAATCGCCCTCGGCCAGGAGGCGGTACTTGAACAATTGCGGCACCAGGCCGTTGGCCAGGTGGCCGTCGAATTCGTTGGCGTA
>JADYZH010000218.1 GCA_020853215.1 Sulfuritalea sp.
GATCAGCCCCATGTGCTCGATCGACGAGTAGGCGAACATGCGCTTGACATCCTTCTGTCGCGACAGGAAGAAGGCCGCGACCAGCAGCGTGAACAGGCCGAAGCCCATCATCAGGTTGCCGGCGAAGGCGCCGGCGCCGTTGCCGGTAATCGCGCCGTCGGCCAGCACCTTGCAGCGCAGGATGGCATACAGCGCTACGTTCAGCAGCAGGCCGGAAAGCACCGCCGAAACTGGCGTCGGGCCTTCGGCGTGGGCGTCCGGCAGCCAGTTGTGCAGTGGCGCGAGGCCGACCTTGGTGCCGTAGCCGACCAGCAGGAAGATGAAGGACAGCGCCATGATGGTCGGTTCGAGCTGGCCCTTGACGTCGATCAGGTGGGTCCACAGCAGGGCGTTGCCGGATTCCCCGAGCACGCGCTCGGCCGCGAAGTAGAGCAGGATGGTGCCGAACAGCGCCTGGGCGATGCCGACGCCGCAGAGGATGAAGTACTTCCACGCCGCCTCGAGGCTGGCCGGCGTGCGGTAGAGCGAGACCAGCAGCACGGTGGTCAGCGTCGCCGCTTCCATCGCCACCCAGAGGATGCCGAGGTTGTTGGTGGTCAGCGCCGCCAGCATGGTGAACATGAAGAGCTGGTACATGCTCTTGTAGAGCCGCAAACGTGGCTTGCTGAGCCGGCCGTGCTCGGCCTCGTTCCGCATGTAGGGGCCGGAGAAGATGCTGGTGGTGAGGCCGACGAAGGCGGTCAGCGCGACGAAGAAGACATTCAGCGAATCGATGAAGAACTGCTCGCCGAAGGCGAAGCGCGGACCGTTGGTGACGATCTCGGTGGTCAGGCCGACGGCGGCGAGGAAGGTGCCGAGGCTGGCCACGATGTTGAGGTTGGGTGCCCAGTCGCGCTCGCCCACCACCGTCAGCAGCGCACCGCTGGCGAGGGGAATGGCAAGCATCAGGACGAAGAAATCCACGGTCAGTTGTCTTTCAGGCGTTCCATGTGGCGGATATCCAGGCTGTCGAACTGGTCGCGGATCTGGAAGAAGAACACGCCGAGGATGATGACGCCGACCAGCACGTCGAGCGCGATGCCCAGTTCCACCACCATCGGCATACCGTAGGTGGCGCTGGTGGCGGCGAGGAACAGGCCGTTTTCCATCGACAGGAAACCCACCACCTGGGTGATGGCCTTCTGCCGCGTGATCATCATCAGGAAGGCCAGCATCACCACGGCCAGGGCGATGCCCAGCGTACCGCGCGTGATGGTGTGGGACAACTCGGAAATCGGCAGCGCGACATTGAAGGCGACCATGACCAGAACGATGCCGACCAGCATCGTGGTCGGGATGTTGATCAGGGCCTCGACCTCGCCCTTGACCTTGAGCTGGCGCACCAGGCGGTGCAGGATCCACGGCAGCAGCAGCACCTTGAGCGCCAGCGTCAGCCCGGCCGAGTAATACAGGTGCACCTGGCCGGTGGTCACCGCCGCCACGAGCGTTGCCAGGCACAGCGCCCCGCCCTGCAGGGCGAACAGGTTGATCAGCTGCGGCAGGCGTCGCTGCGCCAGCATGGCGAAGGCCAGCAGCAGGATCACCGCCGCGAACAGGTTGATGAGCTGGGCCGAGAAGGGAATCGATGCACTCATACCCTGCTCTCCAGCAACAGCCTTACCAGCAGGCCGAGCACCGCCAGCATGAAGGCGGTGCCGAGGAATTCCGGCGCGCGGAAGATGCGCATCTTGGCGTTGATGGTCTCGATGCCGGCGAGGAAGGCGCCGCCGATGGCGAGCTTGAGCAGCAGCAGCGGTATCGCCGCCACCAGCGCCAGGAAGTTGTCCCCCGGCGCGATGCCCCACGGAAAGAACAGCGCCAGGCCGAGGCAGGAGTATGCGTACAGCTTGAGGCTCGCCGCCCACTCGATCAAGGCCAGATGGCGCCCGGAATATTCGAGGATCATCGCCTCGTGGATCATGGTCAGTTCGAGATGGGTCGCCGGGTTGTCCACCGGCACGCGCGCGTTTTCGGCAAACGAAACGAAGGTGAAGGCGATGCCGGCGAAGGCCAGGCTGGGATAGATCACCAGTTCGCGATGCGCCAGGGTTTCGACGATGGTGGCGACCGAAGTCGACTGCGCGATCATCGCCAGCGTGAAAATAACCATCAGCAGCGCCGGCTCGGCCAGGAATCCCACCAGCATTTCGCGCCGCCCGCCGAGGCTGCCGAAGGAGGTGCCGACATCCATCGCCGCCAGCGAAATGAACACCCGCGCCAGGCCGAAGACGCCGACCAGCGCCAGGGCGTCGGCGGCCGGCGCCAGCGGCAGGTCGATGGACAGGCTGGGAATGATGGCGCAGGCCAGCACCATGCAGCCGAACACGACGAAAGGCGCGGTGCGGAACAGCGACGAGGCGCCATGCGCCAGCACCACGTCCTTGTGGAACAGCTTCTGCAACTGGTAATACGGCAGCAGCAAGGGCGGCGCGGTGCGGCTTTGCAGCCAGGCGCGGCACTGGCCCACCCAGCCCGACAACAGCGGCGCCAGCACCAGCGCCAGCAGGATGGCGAAGGCCTGGCCGAGTAGGCCGGAAATACTGATCATGGCCGTGCCACCAAAAGAAGTACCAGCAGCGTGATGAAGCTGTACATCAGATAGACGGCGATGCGTCCGCCCTGCAGGGTGACGATCAGCGTCGATATCCTGCCGGCCAGCCCGGCCACGGGCAGGTAGAGCCAGTACCAGAAATGGTCCTCGACCTTGACGCTGTAATAGGGCTGGCTGTCGCGCGCGGTCGGAAAATGCCGCTGCATGCGGAACATCGGCTCGAAGATGCGGCGGATCGGCTGGCTGAAACCCTCGGCCGTGTCCTGCGCGCGCGGCCCCTGGAAGTAGTAGCCGCAGTCCCAGGCGCTGGTGCGGCGCAGCCGGCCGTGATACAGATGGCGCACCAGCCAGCGCCCGAGCAGCAGCGTGGCGGCGATGGTGACGAGGAA
>JADYZH010000219.1 GCA_020853215.1 Sulfuritalea sp.
GCGAACAAATCCGTCAAAGTCGCCAAGCTCGACATCGGCATTTCCGACAAGGACCGCGCCGCCATCGCGCAAGGCCTCTCCGGCCTGCTGGCCGACAGCTACACGCTCTACCTGATGACGCACAACTTCCACTGGAACGTCACCGGGCCGCAGTTCAACAGCCTGCACCTGATGTTCATGGGCCAATACACCGAACAGTGGAATGCGCTCGACCTGATCGCCGAACGCATCCGCGCGCTGGGCCATCCGGCACCCGGCACCTACAAGGAGTTCGTCAAGCTGGCGACGATCAAGGAAGTCGAAGGGCAGCCGAAGGCGCTGGACATGGTGCGCCACCTGGTCGCCGCGCAGGAAGCCACGGCGCGCACCGCGCGGAAGCTGTTCCCGCTGGTGGACAAGGCCAACGACCAGCCCACCGCCGACCTGCTGACGCAGCGCATTGAAGTCCATGAAAAGACCGCATGGATGCTGAGGAGCCTTCTCGAAGAGTAAGGCGGCACGCAGCAGAAGCTGCGGTCTTTCGGTGCAGGCTGACCTGCGCAGTTTGCCGGTCAAGCCGCAAAGCGGCGGCCGAAGCCAAAAGACCGCATGGATGCTGGGGAGCCTTCTCGAAGAGTAAGGCGGCACGCAGCAGAAGCTGCGGTCTTTCGGTGCAGGCTGACCTGCGCAGTTTGCCGGTCAAGCCGCAAAGCGGCGGCCGAAGCCAAGAGACCGCTTGGATGCTGCGCAGCCTATTGAACGAGAAAGCAACCGCACGAAAAGTCGGCGTCGGCGATACGGCAACCCGCAATCCCTGGCGACCGGCGCTAAACTGCGGGCCTGGTATGCCAGCCCTCACCTCATTGCGACGGAGCCGCCGTGACGCCATCGAAACAGGAACTTGAAGACAAGGCCAAACACTTCGCCAACACGGTGTTCGTGATCGGCTCGGGCCTGATCATCCTCGCCGCTTCCCTGTTGCAGCCCTACACGATGCAATGGATGGGGGGCGCCACGGGCGAACAGTTCCCGTTCATCGCGGGCACGCTGTTGATCGTCGTGCTAGCCTTGAAACGGCCGGCATTCGCCCTGTTCGCGCTGGCGCGACAGTGCCGGGAGTACGGCCATGTCGTGCGCGAGGGCTCGACGACCTGCGAACGCTGCTTCCAGGACGTGGGCAGCGCGAACTCTTGATGCCGCCCGCCTGTTAACCGGCGTCGAAGCCGGCGTCCTCGATCGCGGCCTTGAGCTGATCGCGCGTCACTTTCGCGGCATCGAATTCAACCACCGCCTGCTTGCGCTCAAGCGAAACGTCCGCGCTCGCCACGCCGTCGAGCGCGGTGAGCACGCCGGTCACGCTTTTCACGCAGCCGCCGCAGGACATGCCGTCCACCTTGATTGTCGTCGTTTCCATGTCATCAATCCTTGTTGGGTTGCCACCGGCGCAGCAGCAGCGAGTTGCTCACCACCGAGACCGAGCTGGCCGCCATCGCCGCGCCGGCAATGACGGGGTTCAACATGCCCAGCGCCGCGAGCGGGATGCCGAGCACGTTGTAGATGAAGGCGAAGAACAGATTCTGCCGGATCTTGGCCAGGGTGGCGCGCGACAGCGAGATCGCATCGGCCACGCTGCCGAGGTCGTCGCGCATCAGGGTGATGTCGGCGGCCTGCATCGCCACGTCGGACCCCGCCGCCATGGCGAAGCTGACGTCGGCCGCGGCCAGCGCCGGTGCATCGTTGATGCCGTCGCCGGCCATGCCGACCAGGCGGCCGGCGGCCTTCAACTGATTGACCGCGTCGGCCTTGCCCGCCGGCAATACCCCGGCCTCGAAGCGCGCAATGCCGGCCTGACCCGCGATGGCCTGGGCCGTGGCGACGTTGTCGCCGGTAAGCATCACCACCTCGACGCCAAGGCGGCCCAGCCGCGCCACGGCGGCGGGCGATGTCGCACGCAGCGGATCGGCGATGCCGAGCACGCCGAACAGCCGGTCGCCGACCGCCACCGCCACCACGCTGCGCCCGGCCTGCGCCAGCACGTCGGCGTGCGGGATCGCGCCGACGCGCTGCGCGATCCAACTTGCGGAGCCGACCGCCACGCGCCGGCCGTTGACCTCACCCTCCAACCCGCGTCCGGCGGTAGTGCTTACGTGTTGCGGCGAGGCCAGCACGATGTCATCGGCCCTGGCACGGGCGACGATGGCGGCGGCCAGCGGATGGGTCGAGCCCTGTTCCAGACTGGCGGCAAGGCGCAGGAGTTCCGCCGTGTTGCCAGCGCCGACTTCTGCCACATCGGTAACCACGGGCCGGCCCTCGGTCAGCGTGCCGGTCTTGTCCACCACCAGCACCTTGAGTTTCTGCGCAAGCTCCAGCGCCACCGCATTGCGGATCAGCACGCCGGCGCGCGCGCCCTGCCCGGTGCCGACCATGATCGCGGTCGGCGTCGCCAGGCCCAGCGCGCAGGGGCAGGCGATCACCAGCACCGCCACGGCATTGACCATGGCCTGGGTGAAATCGCCGGCCAGCGCCCACCAGGCAACGAAGGTCGCCAGCGCGATCGCCACGACGACGGGGACGAAGATCGCCGCCACCCTGTCGGCCAGGCGCTGCACCGGCGCCTTGGAGCCCTGCGCTTGCTCCACCAGGCGGATGATCCCGGCCAGCAGGGTGTGGCTGCCGACGCCGGTGGCGCGACAACGCAGCAGGCCGTCGCCGTTGATCGTCGCGGCGAACACCTTGTCGCCGGCGGCCTTCGCCACCGGCAGGCTCTCGCCGGTCAGCATGGCTTCGTTGGCCGAGGATGCGCCTTCGATGACCGCGCCATCAACCGGCATCGCCTCGCCGGCGCGGACCACGAACACGTCGCCCGGGATCAGCGTCGCCACCGGCACGTCGACCAGTTCGGTGATATCGCCAATTCGCCGCTCAATGCGGGCCGTCTGCGGCTGCAGTTTCGCCAGCGCCTCGATCGCGGCCGAGGTCCCGGCCTTGGCCCGCGCCTCGAGGATCTTGCCCAGCAGCACCAGCGTGATGACCGTGGCCGAGGCTTCGAAATACACGTGCTGGTGGTGCAGGTTCCAGGCCGTGACGACGACGCTGTAGGCCCAGGCCATGCTGGTGCCCAGCGCCACCAGCACGTCCATGTTGCCGGCGCCGCCGCGGATGGCGTTGAAGCCGCCGACGTAGAAGCGCCAGCCGATCCAGAACTGCACTGGCGTCGCCAGCAGCAGTTGCAGCCAGCGCGGGAGCACGTCGTCATGGGTATCGGCGCCGAACATGAAGGCCATCTGCGCCACCAGCGGCAGGGTAAGCGCGGCGGATATCCAGAAGCGGCGCAGTTCGTCATGGTAGATGGCGAGCTTTCTGGCCTTCTCTTCGCTGCGCGTGTCGGCCGTGGAAATGTCGGCGGTGAATCCGGTCTTGACCACCGTGGCAATCAGGCGCTCGACGTCGACATCGCCCGGCGCGTAGCGCACGTGGGCGCGCTCGGCGGCGAAGTTGACGGCCGCCTCGACACCCGGCAGCTTGTTCAACTGCTTTTCGATGCGCGCCGCACAGGCGGCACAGGTCATGCCGCCCAGCGCCAGCTCGACGGTGTCGCAATTGCCGGCGGCGGAATCCTGCGGCGCGTTCATCCGGACTTTCCGTTCAAGTATTAGGGAATGCTGATTATGCGGCGGCGCGCGCCGGGTCGCAAGCCTGGCGCGGCAAAGGCGCGGGTTGCGCGCCGTACCGCCAATCCATCTCTCCCGACCTCTCTCCCGGAGGGAGAGAGGAGGCAGACTGCTTCCCTCTCCCTCCGGGAGAGGAAATGAGGGTGAGGGCTGGCCGACCATTCAACCGTGCAAGACCACACCCTGCCAAAGCTTGCCGCCCAGCGTCGCCGCATTGAGCAGCCCATACACGCCGAAGCCCAGCACCAGCAGGCCGGCGCCAAGGCGCAGCGCGCGTCCCTGGATCACACTGCGAAAACGCGCCAGCAGCAATCCGGCCAGCATCAGGTTGGGCAGGGTGCCAAGGCCGAAGGCGAGCAGGGTCGCCGCGCCGCGCAGCGCGCTGCCGGTAAGCAGGGCCATGGCCAGTACGCTATAAACCAGGCCGCAGGGCAGCCAGCCCCAGAGCAGGCCGAGCGGAAAGGCCTGGGCCGGCCCGCGCACCGGCAGGAAGTGCCTGGTCGCGGGCTGGATGCGGCGCCACAGCCATTGCCCGGCCCGCTCGGTGAAGGCCAGCGCGCCGCTGATGCCGGTGAGATACAGGCCGAGCGCGACCATCATCAGGTTGGCGGCGACGTACAGCGCCAACTGCACCGGCAGCGACTTGTCGAGCAGCAGGCCGAAGCTGCCCAGGGCGCCCATCAGGGCACCTGCTGCGGCATAACTACCGATGCGGCCGAGGTTGTAGGCAAGGTGGATGGTCCAGGCCGCACCGCCGGTGGCGGATTTGCCGGGCATCTGGAGGGCCAGGGCGGAGACGATGCCGCCGCACATGCCGGCGCAATGCACGCCGCCGAGCAGGCCGACGAGGAACACGGCAAGGAATCCGCTATCGGGCATCAGGCGATGGCAAAAGTCGGCGCTGGCGAGACGGCGCCGCGCCGCTATATCACTTTGGAATACCGCACCCGCTCGCGGTCGGTGCGCAGGTACTTGTCGAATGCCATGGCGATGGCGCGCACCAGCAGGCGCCCGCGCGGCTCGACGCTGATCCACTGGTCGTCGATGGTCAGCAGGCCGCCCTTTTCCATTTCGCGCAAGTCGTCCAGCTCGGTGGCGAAATAGGACTTGAAGTCGATCAGGTGGGCAATTTCGATGGATTCGATGGATAACTCGAAATGGCACATCAGCGCCTGGATGATGCTGCGGCGCAGGAGGTCGTCGGCATTGAGTTCGATGCCGCGGAAGATCGGCAGCACGCCCTGGTCAAGGCTGTCGTAGTACTCGTCCAGGGTGCGCACGTTCTGGCAGTAGCTGGGACCGACCTTGCCGATGGCGGAGACGCCGAAGGCCATCAGGTCGGCCTCGGCGTGCGTGGAATAGCCCTGGAAGTTGCGGTGCAGGCGCCCCTGGCGCTGGGCCACCGCAAGTTCGTCGTCGGGCTTGGCGAAGTGGTCCATGCCGATGAAGACGTAGCCGGCGTCGGTCAGGCGGCGGATCGCCAGTTGCAGGATCTGCAGGCGCGCATCGGCCGTCGGCAGGTCGGCCTCGTTGATGCGCCGCTGCGGCTTGGCCAGGCTGGGCAGGTGGGCGTAGTTGTAGATCGAGAGGCGATCGGGGTCGAGCTTGATGACCTCGTCGAGCGTATGGTTGAAACTGATCACGTTCTGCTTCGGCAGGCCGTAGATCAGGTCCACCGAGATGCCCTTGAAACCGAACTCGCGGGCCGAGTCGATCACCAGTTTGGTTTCTTCGAGACTCTGCACGCGGTTGACGGCCACCTGCACCTCGGGCGAGAAATCCTGCACGCCGACGCTCATGCGGTTGAAGCCGAGGGCCGCCAGTTGCTTGACATTGTCGCGACCAACCTTGCGCGGATCGACTTCGATCGAATATTCGCCGCCGGGGAGCAGGCGAAAATGCTTGCGGATGATGTCCATCAGCCGCTGCATTTCGTCTTCGCTGAGGAAGGTCGGCGTGCCGCCGCCGAAATGCAGCTGGACCACGTCGCGGCTGCCGTCCAGTGCCGCCTCCTGCATGGCGATTTCCTTGCCCAGGTACTTGATGTACTTGGCGGAGCGGCCGTGATCCTTGGTGATGATCTTGTTGCAGGCGCAGTAGTAGCAGATCGTGTTGCAGAAAGGTATGTGGACGTATAATGATAAAGGTCGTCCAATGCCGCCTATGGTCCGTTTCCCGAGCCAACGCATGTAGTCGTCCGCGCCGAAGGCCTCGACAAAGCGGTCGGCGGTCGGATAAGACGTGTAGCGCGGACCGTTGACGTCAAAACGCCGGATCACCTGCGGATCGAAAATGAGTTCCTGATAATCCATGGGTTTGAAGTGGGAATTGCGGCAAATACGACACAGCTGCGCCGAGCTCGACACAGCTGCGCCGAGCGTGCAGGATGACGCAATCGCAATTGATTTGTGTTGATAAATGTCAACGAGGTCCCTTGAACGGGTAGCGCATCCAGCGTGCATGCAAACGTCAAGCAAAACGTAATTCCCCTGATTACGCCGGGGCTGAAGGTTGCCTGTTCGCAGTGCAACCTGCGTGAGCTTTGCCTGCCTTTCGGCTTGTCGGAAGTCGACATGGGGCGGCTCGACAAGCTGATCGGCGGCGGGCGCAAGCTGAAGCGCGGCCACTTTCTGTATCGCGCCGGCGACCCCTTCGAATCGATCTTTGCCGTCCGCTCGGGCTTCTTCAAGACCGACGTGCTGACCGAAGACGGCCGCGACCAGGTGACGGGTTTCCAGATGGCCGGCGAGATTCTCGGCATGGACGGCATCAGCACGGAAACCCATACCTGCAATGCGGTGGCGCTGGAGGACAGCGAAGTCTGCCTGATCCCCTTCACCGAACTGGAGATGCTCTCCAGCGAAATCCACTCGCTGCAGCACCACCTGCACAAGGTCATGAGCCGCGAGATCGTGCGCGACCACGGCGTCATGATGCTGCTCGGCACCATGCGCGCCGAAGAGCGCCTGGCGGCCTTCCTGCTCAACCTTTCGCAGCGCTTCAGCGCGCGCGGCTATTCACCGGCCGAATTCCACCTGCGCATGACGCGCGAGGAAATCGGCTCCTATCTCGGCCTCAAGCTGGAGACCGTGAGCCGCGCCTTTTCGCGCTTCCAGGACGAGGGCTTGATCTCGGTCCAGCAAAAGCACATCCGCATCGTGGACATCCCCCGGCTCAAGACCCTGCTGACGCCGCCCGACGGGCGCATCGGCTAGGTCACCGCGGCGAGAAATCCCAGCGGCTGGCGCGTCAATGCCACCGACACGATCCAGCCGAATACAGCAAGTGACGCAAGCCAGCAGGCGATCCGCATCCTGCGCGTGCCTGCATCGCGCAAGGCCAGCGCACCGAGGATGATGTAGGCGATCACGCCCAGCACCTTCGCCGTGACCCAGCCGACGACGAAGGGATACTGGCCGGACATCGCGGCCAGCGACAGGGCTGCTACCAGCAGCACGGTATCGTTGACGTGCGGCGCTACCCTGATCCAGCGCGCCGCGAGCAGGGGCGAGTCGCGCATCATCAGAATGCCGCGCAGGAAAAAACCGGTCAGGCTCAAGACCACGCTGATGACATGGACGTACTTGACGGCCAGGTACATTTGCCTACCCCGGTTGGCCGTCCGCGCGCGGGCGCCAGAAGGCCGGCGCAAAACGCCAGGCCCAGGTACCGAAGGCGCCCAGCCAGAGCATCGAAGACAACCACATCAGCCCATGGGCGCCCGGCAGCGCCGGCAGCTCGCTGGTCACGCGCAATGCCGCCGCGGCCTGCATCATGCAGAACGCCCGCCACATCGCGTCGTCCGCGGCCACCGGCCGGCCAGAGTGTCCGAGCGTCACGCGCGAAGCCATGCCGATCAGCATGGACGCGAAGAAACCGAGCGTCAAGGCATGCAGGGGGGCCTGGCCGAGGAAGCCGGGGGCCGCTTTCCAGAACAGGCTTTGCACGGCGAACAAGGCGAAGGCGGCACCCAGCCAGGCGAAGGCGACATGCAGCACGGAGAGCATGCGGTTCGCCAGGGCCGCGCGGCTCCACCAAAGCCAGGTCAGGCGAACGGCGACCAGCGTGGCCGGCAGGTCCGCCAGCCAGAGCCACTCGATCCGTTCGAAGAATGCCAGGCCGCCGTGCAGCAAGCCCAGCCCGACCAGGCTGCGCAAGGCCCAGGGCGGACGGTGCAGGACATAGCCCCGCACCGCTGAAGCGGTAAAGAAAGGCAACATGCGATGCGCTACCGCAAGAAACACCGGCAGCAAAAAACCCCAGACGGCCAAGCTTATTCCGAGCCGCGCCCAAGGCGGCGCACCTCCCCCGGCGAAAACGGCAAAAGCACCCATCGCCGCCACACCGAGCCAGCCCGCCAGCGCGACAAAGCCTATGTGCTCCCGGTCCGTTGCCCGTTGCCGGGCAAGGCGGACCAGCACAAGGGCCACCGCCATCCAGCCGACCAGTACCAGGACGAGGCCCGCAACCAACAGCTGCGGCAGCAGCAAGGCCGCCCAGACCAGCAGCCAGCCACAGCACAGCAACACGAAGGCGGGGACGAAATCCCGCTGTGACAATTCACCCGCGCCCTGCCAGCGCGGTCCGGCGGTCAGGATGAAGCCGAACATGAAGAAGGGAAACATGCCGCAGGACAGCAGCAAGGCGTGCAGCACCGGCGGCGGGAACACCGTCAATAGCGGCCACGGCGGAACCGGCCAGAGCCCGAGGTAGCGCCCGCCAAGCTCCAGCCCCCAGAACACCATCGCGGCCAGCGCCTGCACCGTGCCCGCGAGGAACATCGGCCGGTGGGGCGCGGCGAAAACGACCGGCAGGCGCATTACCGCTTTCGCTCCCGACACGATGCATGGTAAGGTTCCGCCCGCAAACAAACCGCACATCCCCGCACGGAACCATGCACGAAACCAAGCTCGACATCCCGCAGATCCTTGCCCGCCTGCCGCTGTTCCAGGAACTTGCGCCGGACCAGATCGCCAATCTGGAGCCGGCGTGTCGCGAGCGCCGACTTTCCAAGAGCGAAATGCTGTTCCAGAAAGGCGACCTGCTCAAGGGTTTCTACGTCGTGGTCTTCGGCCAGATCAAGCTGGCCTTTCCTTCCTCGCAGGGCAACGAGAAGGTGATGCAGATCATCGGGCCGCGCCAGACCTTTGGCGAAGCCATCATGTTCCTCGGTCGCCCCTGCCCGATATTTGCCGAAGGCCTGGTCGACAGCCTGCTGCTGCACATCGGCAGCGCCCATGTGTTCGAACTGCTGGAAACCGACCCGATGTTCGCCCGGCGCATGCTGGCGGGCCTCTCGATGCGGCTGCATTCCCTGGTGCAGGACGTCGAAACCTATTCCCTGCGGTCCTCGGCACAACGCGTGGTCGGCTACCTGCTGCAGCAATGTCCCCAGGAAGGCGCCTGTGAAGGCTCGTTCGACATTTCGCTGCCGACCTCGAAACAGGTGATCGCCTCGCGCCTGAACCTGACGCCGGAAACGCTGTCGCGGATCTTTCACGATCTCGCCACCAACGGGCTGATTGCTGTCAGCGGCAAACAGATCACCATCAAGGATGCAAAGCGACTGCGCGAATTTGATCTCTGAAGGTCCGGTAGCGCCGCACCGTGCAGATCAGGTTCCAGCCCAGCCAGGCGCTCGATCCGGCAAAAGCCACCCCGGCCAGGCGCGCCAGCCCCGGCAGCCAGACGGCCGCCAGAAGCAGCAGCAGGGCCAGCACGTGCAATCGCAGTTGCCCGGTCATCGCGTCGGCATCGAGCATTTTTTTCATGTTGGGCACGGCCGACATGGGGGCGCCCAGGCGCTGCAAATGCAGCCAGTTCAGAAACGGCGTGATCTTGTACATCATTCCCGTGATGGCGGAAACGAACACGCCGACAATGGCCAGCACCCCCAGCCACACCACCGTGCGCGGGTCGGTACCGATTGCCGGGATCAGAAAGTAGGCGGCGCCGGAAACGGCGAAGGCCGCCAGCGACAGCATCGCCACCCGGAAGTAGAGGGACGTCGCATCGTGGATCTTGCGGCGGCGCGTGTACTGCAGCCACAGCGTCATTGCGCCGTAAGCGAAACATACGGCCAGCAGGAGTGCGCCCGTGGCGACCGGCCAGCGCGAATCGCCAAGCACGTACTGCCCCGACCAGGCCAGCAGCAATAGCAGCAACAGGGGCCCGAAGCCGCGGGTGAACCACGCCGGATAGGGCCGCGTCAGCTGAAACATCGGCACCACGTGGTAGGACACGCCGGCCAGCAGCATCAACGCCCAGCCGCCCAGCCCCCATGCCAGATGTATGTTGGTCAGTTCGATCATGGGTACCGCCAATCCGCGCGCGAGCGATTCGGCCAGCAGCGTCCCGAGCAGTACGGTCACCGCCAGGCCGCCGAACGCCATGCGCATCGCCCACAGGGTCATGCCGGTTGCCGGCGTCCGCCACAACGCCAGTGCGACGGCGACGACGAAGCCGCCTACCGCCAGCAGGAACAGCGGCACGGCGGCAGACAACAGACCAAATCGGCTGGACAGGAATCCGGCGACGAGAAACAGCGTGCCGAGCACCAGCAGGGGTTGCACGGCATTGGCCACCAGCCTGGGACGCCAGACATTGCCGCCGACCGCAACGGGGATGAACTGAAACACGGCTCCGGCCATGGCCTGGAGCATGAAACCCAGCGCGATCAGATGGGTCAGCGCCAGTGCCTCGGGTGTCCACCGCGATGCCAGCGCATCCGCGCCCGACCATGCCAGGAGGATTCCCGCCATCACGCCGAACCAGGGCGCGACCAGGAAAAAGCGGTAGGGTACGGAGATCGGCGGCGCCTGGTCGAAGGAAAGATTCGGGTGCATACCCAGCAGCTTTCAGACCTGCGCTTTGCGGATCCGGATCTCGCGCGTGCCCTCGGGCAGAACCTCCTCGGTCCAGACGTAGCCGTTGTTCCGCAGGATGTTGAACAGGGGATGCGGCTGGCAATACAGCAGGAGCAGCACGTCGTCACCTTCCGCCAGTCCGTCCAGCGCTTCCAGCGTTCGCTCCATCGGCTCCGGCGGCTGGAGTTCGCGCCCGTCGATGATCGTGGTCATGGCTACTTGAGGCGTTCGACCAGGGAAGCGCCGACATCCGAGGACCCCAGGGCGTTGTCGCACATCGGATACAGGATGTTCTCCTCCTTCATGTTGTGCTGCTGCATGAGGATCAGCAAGGTCTCCGCGGCCCCGCCAAAAGCGTCGCTGTCGCGGGCTGCGACGGCGGCCTGCATCTGGGCCAGCAGATCGCGCATCTGGCGATGCTCGCCGCGCATGACCTCGGTCGGGCCGGATGTCATGCCGGTCGCCGCCTCGAAGGCCGGGAACAGCAGTTCTTCCTCGCTCGCGAAGTGGGTTTCGAGCTGTCCGCGGAACGCCTCGAAAGCCTCTGCGCCTGCGGCCCAATCGCCTGCGCCGCAGGCTTCTTCGGCGTCGGCAAAGATTTCATCGCAATGCTTGTGGTGCTGGAACAGCGGTGTGGTGATCGACATGGGGAAAGGCTCCGTTTGGACTGTCCCGGATTCTGGAGTCTGGCCGGCACCGTAACATTGACCGCCGTCAAGCGATCCGCGGTTTCGATACCCGCATCAATCCGCAGGAACCGGAACGGCAGGCGCGGCGGGGAGCGGCGAACCGCGCCAAACCCTCACTGCTCAAGCACGTAGGTGCCGGGCGCGTCCGCCAGTGGCGGAAACCGTTTCGTGGCGACGGGAGGTGCCGCCACGAGCTTGCCCGACTGTGGTTTGAGCCAGGCCATCCAGTCTTCCCACCAGCTGCCACGATACAGTTCCGCCCGCTCGCGCCAGTCTTCCGCCGTATCGTGCCGCTCCGCGGCGCCGACCCGGTAATCGCGCTTGGGCGGGTTCACCACGGGATTGACGATGCCGAGGATATGACCCGAGGTCGACAAGACATAGCGGCGCGGGCCGGCGACAAAATTGTTTATGCGGAAGGTCTGCCGCCACGGTGCGATGTGATCGTCCTCGGCCGATACCGCGTACAGCGGCTGGGTAATCCGCCCCAGATCGATCTTTTCACCGGCCAGCGTCAATGCATCCTTCCTGATCAGCAGGTTTTCCAGGTAGAGGTTGCGCAGATACCAGCTGTGCATCGCGGCCGGCATGCGGGTCGAATCCATGTTCCAGAACAGGACGTCGAATGGCGGCGGCGCCTCGCCGAACAGGTAGCCGCGCACCACGTAGTGCCAGACCAGGCTGTTGGAGCGCAACAGGCGGAATGCCGAAGCCATTTCCTTGCCGTCGAGGTAGCCCTTTTCGGCCATCGACTTTTCCAGCCACTTGATGCTGTTCTCGTCGAGGAATACCTCGATGTCGCCGGGCTTGTGGTAATCCACCAGCGTAGTCAGCAGCGTCACCGATTCCACCGGGACATCGGCTTTCGCGTAACGCGCGTTGGCCCAGGCCATCCAGGCCGCCAGCGCCGCGCCGCCGATGCAGTAGCCGACGGCATGCACCCTGGCCGACCCGGAGATGCCTTGCGCGGTTTCGATGATGCGACCGATGCCTTCCATCAGGTAGTCGTCGAAGATGACGTCGCGCATCTCGGCCGTCGGGTTCTTCCAGCTGGTGATATAGACGTCGAAACCCTGGTCGACAAGAAACCTGACCATGCTTTTCTTCGCGTTCAGGTCGAGGATGTAGAACTTGTTGATCCAGGGCGTGACGATGACGATGGGCGTCGCGAAAACCTTTTCGCGGGATGGCGCATAGTGCAGGACTTCCAGCAACCGGTTGCGGAATACCACCTTGCCCGGCGTCGTCCCCAGGTCCTTGCCGACCGTGAAGTCGGTCGGACGCGCCATCTGCACGTCTCCCGCCTGGAAGTCGGTGACGAAATTATTGAAGCCCTTGAGCAAACTTTCGCCGCGGGTTTCCATGGCTTTCTGCATGGCCGCGGGATTGGTCAGCAGGAAATTGGTCGGCGCCACCGCGTTGAGCCACTTCCGCCACCAGAACGCCGCACGGCGCCGGTCACGGTTCGAAAGGCCCGGCGTGTCATAGAGCATGTCCTGCACCTGGTGGGTCATCATCAGATACCATTCCTTGACGATGTCCCAGCTGGCGGATTCGGTCCATACCGGATCGGAAAAACGCGTATCGTCGGGATTGGGCGACACGACATCCCTGCTCGCCATGCCCAGCGCACGGCGCCAGGAATGCACCTGCAGCTCCCAGAGCCTGGTCGAGAACGCGGTCAGCGTTTCAGACATTTCCTGGGGATGCGAGAGCCACGCCAACTGCGCATGCACCAGCGGCGTCGTCATCCCGATCGGGTCTACCTTGGCCTCGACTGCCTGATTGACGGCGCGCCATGCCGCCTGGGGAGTCGCGGGAGTTTTGACTGATTTGCCGTTACTCATGATGATTCTCCGCTTCACGGGCGGTAATCCCACTCCTGCACCGCCGCACCAGTATTGTGCCCGATGCCGCTCGGGTATAGTTCGGTCTGCCGTTGACCTTGATCAAGCTTGCTGTTCATTGGTACGCTAGGCTAGGTTATCCACATAAAGGAGCCCTCCCATGTTCAAGCACATACTCGTTCCCACCGACGGTTCACCACTTTCTTCCGATACCGTGAAGCGTGCGATTGCCTTCGCCAGGGAAACCGGCGCAAGGGTTACCTTCTTTTTTGCAAAGCCGGACTATCCCGTGGCTTTCTATGGGGAAGGCGCACTGATCGACCCGACCACGCCCGACAAGTTTGCCGAAATGGCCGACAAGCAGGCGCAGGAGATTCTTGCCGCCCATGAAGCCAGCGCGAAAGCCGAAGGCGTCGCCAGCGCATCCCTCAGTTCCGTCAGCGACATCCCCTACGAGGCGATCATCGCCGCGGCCGAAACCTCCGGCGCCGACCTGATTTTCATGGCTTCGCACGGCCGGCGCGGAATCAGCGGGCTGCTGCTCGGTTCGGAAACACAGAAAGTACTCACTCATTCGAAGATCCCGGTGCTGGTCTACCGGTGAATGCGGCGGGGTGCCACTGAGGCATGCTTAATTCGGCGCTTTCCATCATCCAGGACGAGCACCGCTCGCTCGCGGCGCTGGTGCATGGGTTGCGTTATCTGGTCCGCGAAAGCCGAACAAAGAACACGCGACCAAACTTCCGGGTCTTGTGGGCGATGACTTCCTATCTCGAAGAGTTTCCCGAGAAGTTGCATCATCCCAAGGAAAGCACCTACCTATTCACTCGTCTGCAGCAGCGCACGCATGTGGCCGACAAGGTAGTCGCGGAGTTGGAGCGGCAGCACGCCGCGGGTTCGCAGCACATCCGCGATCTGGAGCTCGCGCTGGGCCACTTTGAAGCCGGAATGCCCGACGGACTGGAAAAGTTTTCGGCAGCGGTCGAAAAGTTCGCCGACGAAATCCTGAAACACATGGCGTTCGAGGAAAGCATCCTGATTCCCATGGCGCGGAAATACCTCACTGCCGAAGACTGGGTCGAGATCGGGGCAGCCTTCAGCGAAAACGGCGATCCTCGCTTCGATGTCGAGTCCGATCAGGAATGCCGCGACCTGTTCAGTCGCATAGTGAACCTCGCGCCGCCACCCATTGGTGTCGGCCCGGCGCAAGACCCGGCCCGAAACCGGGAAAGCTGACGCGATCGAAGCCGATACGCCTAATTCCGGCCGCCGTCAGCGGCCCCCGAGTCGGCTCCCACACCTTTGTTGACCTCCGCCGCGCTGCGCTGCAGAAAGCACGTCATGAGGCTGGACGCCGCACAAACGGCCCAGAAGCCGAAGAAGCCTATCGAATAGGTAGCGATTTTCGACAAATGTACCGCCTCGCCAAATAGATAAAGCTCCTGCGGATCGATTACGGTAAAGAAAATACCTTCCGCTATTCCGGCGACCAGAAACGAGGGCCACAGCACCCACATCATTCTCCTCATCTGTCTCTCCTTTGCAGCCTGGAAGGAAGTACCTACTTCGCGTTGCGCGCGTCTTCTTCGACCATTTTCTTGTAGAACCCAGCCATGCCGAAGCCGATCACGATGACCAAGAGGATGGTTGCCGGATTCATCAGACCAAGGTCGCTGCCGACCAGTAGTTTCGAGGCGTCCATGCGTTTGTCTCCCTCTGGCTGATCGATTCAGTTGCGGATATCGGCGGATTTCGGCCCCGGTTCCGGCGCTCCGATCAGCGTCTCACCATTGGCCGGCAGCACGACATTGCCCATCAGGCGCCAGGTCTTGCCCTCGTCCTCAAGCAGTACCAGCCAGTGCCCGGCCGACGGAAGCCGAACCTCGCCCGAATAGGTGCTCCCATTGCGAACCAGCAGCCTTGACTGGTCGAGGCCGGCACGCGTGGGGTGAGATACCGTCGCCACGACGGTTGGCGGCAGCGGGAAGTTCCCGTCGCTCGTCTGAAGGCGGACCGACAACCTGTCCTCGGCTATCCGGATCCCGGCGACCAGACCCAGCCTGGTCGCCTGTTCGCTTCGCGCGATGGTCTGGTTGGCCGCCAGGCCCTTCCGGTAATAATCGTCGGTCACCAGCCCGTCATTGCTTATGACCGCAAGCCAGGCGGTAAAAATTCCGGCAACCACGACGATGGCAGGTCCGGCCGCAAGAATCCACGGCCAGGGTTCCTGATACCAGGGGCGAGCGGCTTCCGAATTCACTTTTTCATCCTTCATGGTTGCAGGAAACTGGCCTTTTCATGCACGGCCACCCTGGCGTCGGCAAGCGACTTGACATCGAAAAAGATCTGGTTGGAACCCTGCTTCCCCGAGTCCGCCGGCACCCGGACCTGGACGGCGAAGCTTTTTGCCCCTGCCGCCGGAACCTCGATGATTCGATCACCGACCATGTCGATCCCCGGCAGGCCGGAAACGCTTACCGCATAGCGGTGCGGGGTTTCGGAAGCGTTGATCACGTGCAGGCGATACACGTTTTCGATCAGGCCCCCTTCAACTTCACGTGCCAGCGTGGCACGGTCGCGAATCACATCGACGCGCACGCTGGGTTTGGTGGTGATGCCCCAGACAAAGGCGACGCAAATCGCCCCCAGGATCGCGGAATAGATGATCACCCGCGGCCGCGCCACGTGACCGAGGATTTCCTTCCAGCCCCAGTGCGCTTCGATAGCATGCTCGGTGGAATAGCGGATCAGCCCCTTCGGATAATTCATCTTTTCCATGACCTGGTCGCAGGCGTCGATGCAGGCGGCACAGCCGATGCATTCGTATTGGAGTCCCTTGCGTATGTCGATGCCGGTCGGACAGACCTGAACGCAGATGCCGCAGTCAACGCAGTCACCCTTGGCAATCGCCTTCGGATCAAGCCCTTTTTTCCGCGCGCCGCGCGGCTCACCGCGTTCGGTGTCGTAGGTGATGGTCAGCGTGTCCGGGTCGAACATGACGCCCTGGAAGCGCGCATACGGACACATGTGCTTGCACACCTGCTCGCGCATGTGTCCCGCGAACAAGTAAGTAAACGCACCATAGAACAGCAGCCAGAATGTTTCCCAGGGCCCCAGCGAGAAACTCCACAAGGAGCCCCACAAGGTCTGGATCGGAGTGAAGTAACCGACGAAGGTGAATCCGGTCCAGAACGACAACAACCCCCAGGAACCATATTTCGCGCTGCGCAGCCAGAGCTTGCGCGCGCTCATCGGCGCCGCATCGAGCCTGATCCGGGCATTGCGCTCGCCCTCGATTTTCTGTTCGATCCAGGTGAAGATTTCCGTATAGACCGTCTGCGGACAGGCATAGCCGCACCACAGGCGACCGCCAACGGCGGTGAACAGGAACAACGAATAGGCCGAAATGATCAGCAGGATCGCCAGGAAAATCACGTCCTGCGGCCAGAAGACCAGTCCGAAGATATAGAACTTGCGCTCCACCAGATCGAACAGCACGGCCTGTCGGCCGTTCCACGGCAGCCAGCACATGCCGTAATAGATCACTTGGGTAAACCAGACCAGTGCCCAGCGCCAGGTGGCGAAGATGCCGCTGACCGCACGCGGATGCACCTTCTGGTGAACTTCGTAAAGACTCTCTTCGACGAAGACCGGCCTGCTTTCCGGCGATGGGGTGGGAGTAGCTGATGCCATGATCATCTTATTAATATATTCTGATGGATCGGCGCAAAAAGTCCCCGGCACACCTGCCGGGGAAGTTTGGTCAGTTTACTTGCTTTGAGCGGGTGCGGACGCAACCGGTGCGGCGGCGGGGGAGGCTTTCTCGCCGCCACCAAGTCCATAAACATAGGCCGTCAGCAAGTGCACCTTGGCGTCGCCAAGAAACTCCCCGTAAGCGGGCATGCGGTTGACTCGGCCCTTGGTGATGGTCTCGATGATGCTTTCCTCGGAACTGCTGTAAAGCCAGACCTTGTCGGTCAGATTCGGCGCCAGGCCGACCATGCCCTTGCCGTCGGGACCGTGGCAAGCCGCGCAAGCCTCCCCGAATAATTCCTTGCCGCGCTGTGCGCGGATCGAATCGGTTGCCAGCCCGGAGAGGGAGCGCACATAGCCGGCGAGATCCTTGATCTGGTCGCCGTTCAGGTCCGGCTTGACACCCTTGGCCGGCATCATCGCATCGCGGCCTTTGGTCAGGGTCTCCTTGATCTGCTCCGGCGTGCCGCCCCACAGCCAGTCGCCGTCGGTCAGGTTGGGAAAGCCCTTGGCGCCCTTCGCATCGGAACCGTGGCATTGCGCGCAGTAGGTCAGGAACAGACGCTGGCCCATTTCCTTTGCCTCGCTGTTGGCCGCCACGGCCATGATGTCCTGGCCCTGGAACTTCTTGAAGATCGGCCCGAACTGCTCGTCGGCCTTCTTCATCTCGCCGTCGTACTGACCGGTGGACGACCAGCCGAACTTGCCCTGGTACGTGCCGAGGCCCGGATACATCGCCAGATAAAACAGCGAGAAGACGATGGTGATGTAGTACAGCCAGCGCCACCAGTTCGGCAACGGATTGCTGTATTCCTGAAGATCCTCGTCCCAGACGTGGCCGGTGGTTTCACCCTCCACATGCTTGGCCGAATCCTGAATCCAGAGCAGGACGGCGCAACCGATGACGCTGGCGAGGACGATGCCTATCACGTAAACATTCCAGAAGCCGCTGACAAAATCACTCATGATGATTTCCTTTCCTGATTCTTCGTAACCTGCGGTCCGGACGGCACAAAGGGGCTGTCATCGTCGAGCGGCAGCCTGGCTGCCTCGTCGTAGGTCGCCTTGCGCCGGTCCGAATACGCCCACCAAACGATGCCGATGAAGGCGATGAACGCCAGCACCGTGAAGAGGGAACGCAGGTCGTTGATGTCCATTTGCTTATCGGGTCTGCTTGAGTGCGAGGCCCAGGCCCTGAAGGTAGGCGATCAGGGCGTCGACCTCGGTCACGCCCTCGATGGCCTTCTTGGCATCGGCGATCTCGGCATCGGTATAAGGCACACCGACCGCGCGCAGCGCCCGCATCTTGTCCGCGATCGCATCGTCCTTCAGCGGACGATCCAGCCAGGCATAGGCCGGCATGTTCGATTCCGGAACCACGTCACGTGGATTCAGCAGGTGGGTCTTGTGCCACTGATCCGAGTAGCGACCGCCGACGCGCGCCAGGTCGGGACCGGTACGCTTCGAGCCCCACTGGAAGGGATGGTCATAGACGAACTCGCCGGCCACGGAATAGTGGCCGTAGCGTTCGGTCTCGGCGCGGAAGGGACGAATCATCTGCGAATGGCAGTTGTAGCAGCCTTCGCGGATGTAGATATCGCGTCCCGCCAAGCGCACTGCATCGTAGGGCTTGACCAGTTCGTTGGTTGGCGTGGTGGTGGATTTCTGGAAGAACAGGGGAACGATTTCGAGCAAACCACCCACACTGATGGTGAGGATGGTGAGGACGATCATCAGTCCCACGTTCCGTTCGATTTTGTCATGCGTCAACATGATGTATGGCTCCTTGATCTGTGCTGTCGGGGCTCAATGAGCCGCTGCGGGTGCGAGTACCGGCGCATCGACCGCCTTGCCGCCCGCCATGGTCAGGAACATGTTGTAAGCCATGATGACCATGCCGGAGAGGAATAGCAGGCCGCCCAGCAGGCGTATGGTCCAGAACGGGTAGGTTGCCTTGACCGATTCGACGAAGGAGTAGGTCAGCGTGCCGTCCACGTTGGTAGCGCGCCACATCAGGCCCTGCATCACACCGGCGATCCACATCGAAGCGATGTAGAGCACGACGCCGATGGTGGCCACCCAGAAGTGCACTTCGATCAGCTTTTTCGAGTGCATCTCGGGTTTGCCGAACAGACGCGGCAGCAGGTAGTAGATGGAACCGATGGAAACCATGGCCACCCAACCAAGAGCACCTGAGTGCACGTGACCAACCGTCCAGTCCGTGTAATGCGACAAGGCATTAACAGTCTTGATTGCCATCATCGGGCCTTCAAACGTAGACATACCGTAGAAAGACAACGAGGTGATCAGGAACTTCAGGATAGGATCGTCGCGCAATTTATGCCAGGCACCAGACAGGGTCATGATGCCGTTGATCATGCCACC
>JADYZH010000220.1 GCA_020853215.1 Sulfuritalea sp.
AGCCAGGGGTTGGATGAAATTTTCTGGTAGAGGAAGTTGGCAAGCCGGCCGGTGCCGATGATCAGGGCGTTTTCGGGCTTGTGGGCATGCTTGAGGATGGTGCCCTGCAGCGCGCGCATGAGCAGGTGGAGCAGCAGTTGCGAGACGTAGCCGGCAACGAAGAGCTGGCCCACCAGCAGGCGCGAGTATTGTTCGCTTTGCTTGGTGAGAAAGGCCATGATGAAGAGGAAGGCGAACGTGGCGGTCCAGGCCTTGAACAGGGTGTAGACCTTGCGGGTAAAGTTGGCGTTGCTGCGATAGATGGCGTAGTGGTCGTAGATGACCGCAAGCGCCCCCATCAACAACAGAATCATGATGGTGTAGTCGGCAGTGAGTTCGCCGATGTGGAAATCGACCAGCCAATAAGCGACACCGAGTACGGCCAAGCCGTCAAGACCGGCCTGAATGGTGTTGCTGATGCTGCTGCGACGCTGGAGGACGGAGCGCCCTGCTCCGGGGGTCAGAAACATGTCAAGCCTCAGAAGGGTACGACCGGGCCGGGCTCAGATGCCGGGCCACTGAGGATCTGATAGGGATGCATGCCGGCATTTTATCGGACTACGGCCGATTGCGGCCGATACGACCGGGATTTCGCAATCTGCGGCGGCTCGCGGACGAGTCCGCCCGCTGCTTCCCGTGGGCTTGCGCGGCGGGTGCTCAGGCAGCCTTGGGCGGGTGTTCCTTCATTACGCTGTGGTAATTCGACAGCAGCAGATTGCCCGTGGTGCGCAGGCGGCCGACAAGAATCTGCATCAGCTTGATGAGGAACTTGTTGGCGAGGCGCGGGTGCCTGAGCAGCATTTCATTGAGATCCTGGCGGGTAAAGACCGCGAAATCGGTCGGCTCGATCGCTATGCAGCTGGCAAAGCGGCGCTCGCCGTCGATGAGTGACATCTCACCCAGGGAAGAGCCGCGCGATACATTGGCAATGGTGACCACTTCGCCTTCCGGACTCGACTTGCGCACGTCGACACTGCCGCTCAGGATAATCAGCGCATAGTCGCCGTCGTCGCCCTCTGCCAGAAGCTTGCCGTCGCGCGGGGCGACAAAGCAGTGCATGAACTGGCAGAGCGCGGCAATTTCGTTCTTGCTGAAGCGATCGAACAACGGCGCGAACCCGATCGCGTCGTATACGTCGTCGGTGTACGCACTTGCCGCTCCGAGATATTCGAAGTTCGAGTAGATATCCGGACAAGGGGTTGCGCTCATTATTGGGCGGGGCTGTCAGCTTATAACGTGAAAATGTTCAATCGACGCAAGGCTATCATGCGAGGTTATCCGGACACAGGACGTAATTCACGAATTGGTCACAGTTATCGGTCACCATTGTTACAGTTGGCAGTTACTGTCGGCAAGTTGCCCCTGTCATTTGGCGCCCCGAGAAACGCCGGGCAACCCGGCAGCATCGATTTCAGGGTCTCCTCGTTTTATCAATACCATGTTCCAGACAGGTCAAGCATAAAACGTATATGTCAAGTTGTGCAATAGCCCGAAAGGCTAACGGCAAAGGGAAAAACCCCCAAAAAAACCACTCAGCCAGCCTGAACATGTTGCTAAAATGACTTGGCTGAATTTCCCCTGATCAGCCTGCGCCCAGGCACTCTCCATACCGGAGACTTCAAATTTTCAAGTCCTGTTGATTGACCGTCGCGCGCGCCAAACGCCTAATGACCTTTCTTTCGACACTCTCCCAGGCCGAAATGGCTCGTTTCCTGAAGGTCATTCAGGATTCGCTGGCCATCAGCCGGCACCAGGAGCTTTTCAACTGGCTACATGACGACGTCCAGCACTTCATTCCGCACGACATCCTGCTGACCGCTTGGGGGGACTTTTCCCTGGGCCTGATCCACATCGATATCGGGTCCTATTTCTCCGGCGTTCGAACCGCGGAAGTGAACAAGCTGCAACTGGTGCCGGCACTTCAGGATATTTTTCAGCACTGGGAAATGTCGAACCGTTGCGCCGTCCAGTTTTCCCTTGTCGAAGAAAACGGCCTCCAGCATTTCAGGCATCTGGACGGTCTGTTCGGGTCGGCAGTGGCATTGATGCGATCCGCGATGGCCCACGGAATAAAGGATGAGCGTGGAAGGCACGATTGCCTTTACGTCGCGCTCAGCGCCAACCGGCAGACCACAAGCGGAGCGCTGAGCGCTTTCGGGCTTCTGCTCCCCTACATGGATGCCGCCTTGAGGCAGATCGCGCACCTGCCGGTCCAGTACCCGGACATCCCCGAGATCAAGGCGGATATCGAGGAAAGCAATGACAGCCACGGTGGAGGAGCCTACGGGGACCTTCCTGGCAATCTCTCGGATCGGGAGATAGAGATCATGCGATGGGTCTGCCAAGGCAAGACAAACGGCGAAATCGCACAGATCATTGATATCAGCTTCTTCACCGTGAAGAACCATCTGCAACGGATATTCCGCAAGCTCGACGTTCTGAACCGCGCCCAGGCGGTATCCAAGATCAAGAACTGGCTCGAGGGCAGCCAGGCGGTCAAATGAAAATGACGGGGCCGCGCATCAGGTTGTCCGCGGCTTCGGATGCCGCCGCCAGTTGTCGGCGCTGCTGCTCCAGTCGCTCTTGCATCAGGCGTTTCTGCTCGATCGAATAGAGCAGCAGCGCATAGCTGATCGCGGCGACACTGATGAAGTTGAGGGTGAAGAAAAAAAGGCTTGTCCGCAACGATGCGATCACCGACTTCTGCAGAACTGCCAGATCCATCAAATAGTAATCCACCGCCCCCGATAGGGCGGCAAGCACCACCCAGGCGATGAACCAGCCGAGGGATTGGCGCGCGCCGATGCAGAGAATGGCTCCGATCGGCCCCAGCAATCCCCACAGGATGATTCCGCTCGAGGTAATGAGATTGCCGCTCATCCACTGCGCCACGAAGGGCAGGAACAGGAGCAGGCCCAGTTGCGAGACCCGGAAAAAATCGAAGTGGCGCGTGCCGATGAAAATGATCATGTTGCCGGCCAGCAGCAGCAGGAACAGCATCGGCACGTTCATCGAAAAAGCCGAACCAAGCAGCCAGTAAAGGCCCGCCCACAGCATCATCGAAACACAGACCAGTCCCGTTGCCAGCATCAACAATGACTTGTTCAGGCGCATCTCGTCGCTATCGGACGGTTCAATGCCTGCGGTACGCAAACGTTCCGCAAAGGTGGGGGGATTCGCCGGGAGAACTTGATCTGTCATGGTCTTGCTGAAGCCCATACGGTACCGATATGCGCAACGAACATTCGGTGGATCTTACGCCGCTTCGTTTATAGCGGCCTAGGCGCCGCGCGTCAACAGGCAGGGAATCACCGAGCGGGCAACGGGGTGCCGGCTATGGCCGCCCGGACCCCGGTGCTACTCGAACTTGACCAGCAGGTTCAGGGAAAACAGCCCCGCCTCGTTCTCGCCCCCGGGATCTTCCTTGCCGAGTTTGCGGTACAGCTCGAATTCACCGCGCGCCGCCATTGTCTTGCTGATTTCGTATTCGGCGCCGGCACCGTATTTCCAGTTGAATTCTCTTTCCCTGAAGCTCGACGCCGTACCGGGTGCCAGGCTGACCGCCCCGCTCGTCGATAACTGCTTCCGGTTCTCGGCATATATCTGGCCCACCTTGCCGATCAGTGAAACGCCGTTGCCGACCGGCACCCTGCCCACGACATCGACGAACCACCCCGAATTCCTCGAGTCGATCGAGATGCTACCGATGCCGGGTGCCGTCATGGTCCGCTTGGCGCTGGTCTTTCCGAGGTCGACATAGCCGCCTTCGACCGCCCAGTTCGGATGCAGCCGATATCCTGCGAACAACTTGGCGCCGATATCGCTTTCGTCTCGGGATAATGAGGTTGCGGTGGCGCCGGTAATACCCAGGGGGTTGTTGCCGAGGCGCGCCTTTGCGTAACCAACGCCGATGCCGCCGTAGTACGGCTCCTTTGCTGCAGCAGCGGAGAACGCCCCGATCGCCACCATCAGCACCACGCCTTGCATGGCATTCAGGATCAGTCGCATTTTCTGCCTCCAGGTTTGGCTGCCTTGACCTCGCGACCAATGACGCGTCGCGCATCGGACAATGACGGCTCGCAAGCAACAACAGCTCTACAACGATTGAGGCGACGGGCTGATCTGCCGCAATGCGCCTTTTTTGCAAGGCTAGTTAATAGAAAAATAAAAGTCAATCAAAATAATGCATTGCATCCTTAACCTGACAAACTGCGTTAGATATAAGGCACAGATGGCCAAAATCAGGAGTTTGCGCGGAATCGGCGTCGTTCTTGTGGGTCATGTATCAACGATGAATGCCCGAGACGGATTGTCGGCCATGACGAACGGTTCAACTGCATCGGGGTCACTTCGACCGCGCAATCGCGAAGTCGATGTATGATTGCCGTCAGTGCCCCCGACGCAGGAGAGAACCTCCGGGGTCGCCTGGTGGCAACCCGAGATGCACGTTCCGCAACCCAGTTCAGGGAGTAACGATCATGAAACTAGCTCATGTTGCAAAGATGATGACCATGTCATCCCTGGTTTTTTTGGCAGGTGCGGTGTGGGCGGCGAGTTCGGGATCCATCGACCAGTTGTCGGGAACCGTGACTGTCACGGACGCAAACAAGGTATCCAGAAAGGCCGGCCCGAAGGAGCAGATCCAGTCGGGCGATACGGTCACCACCGAAGCCAAGAGCGAAGTGGTCATCAAGCTTGCCGACGAGTCGGTGGTTGCCCTGCGTCCGAATACGCAATTCACCGTGACGGAATTCAAGTACGAAAAGAAACCGACGGATACCACCCGGTTTTCGCTGCTGAGAGGTGCCGCCCGCTTCCTGACCGGTCTGGTAGGACGGGCCTCGCCAGACAGAGTCCGCGTATCGGCTTCGACGGCAACGATCGGCATTCGCGGCACGGACTTCGAGGTCGTGGTTGCGCCTGTCGATCAGCCCGACATGCGTGCCGGCGTTTATGACTATGTGCACGATGGCGCAACCAACATCCAGCTCGCCTCCGGTCCCGCCCTCGACGTGGAAAAGTCGCAAACCGCGTTTGCGCCGGACAAGCCGAAGCCGGGCGAACCGGCTTTGTACATCCTCGATACGACGCCGATCTTCCTGCAGCAGGGCGGCGGTTTCGACGGCCTGATGCAGTCGATAACCAGTCAGCCGATCAACGTGATTCAGCAGATGCCGATGTTCCGCTGATTCCTGAAGCGGCGGCTAGGGCACGAGGCAGGATTCGCGGCGCAGTTCAGGCCAATCGTCGCCCCAGCAGCATTGGTGGTCGTACTGCGGTTTGTCGATCACCAGGGCGCGCGGCACCTGTAACAAATACTCCTGCGCCGTTGACGATGGCACTAACGTGTCCTTGCCGCCGCGGAAATGTGTCTGCCTGACGGAGACCAGTTTTTTCGCGAAGTCGGCCGGATTCAGCGAGTAGTCGAGCGGCGAGACCTTCAAGGCATCGGTCCAGGCCCTGGTGTCGAGCGGTGCCGCGATGGTCACCACGCAACTCACATCCCTGCGCCGGGCGGCGATCAACGCCGCCATGGCCCCTCCCCCCGAATATCCGACCAGATTGACACTGGCGGCGCCGGCGCTTTGCTTGAGCCGGCTTACCGCACGATCCATGGCGGCGACGGCATCCTCGCTGAAGCGGGCACGCATCCACAGCGCCGGATCGCAGCCGGCCAACACCTCCGGTTCCAGATACTGGCAGGGCCGTCCAAGATAGGCGACGGCCCCCGAACGATCGGCGATAGCCATGTCCAGCACCATGGGTTTGAGCGGCGTGGGATCGGCCGGAGGCTCGTCCGGCATGCGCCAGGGCGCGCCGTCGCTTTCGAGGTAGATCGTAAGCCTTGAATCCTGGCCGCCGTCGCGGCCGGTATTCCTGAGGAACGCTCGCAGACGCTTGTCGGAAAGCTCGACCGGAAAAAATCCCGCGGCCGCTGCGGTGGTCCGGATCCGCTCAGCCGGATGCTGGAGCAGCGCACAAGCAGCCAAAAGAAAAACTGCCGAACCGGGAAGAACCCAATTCGGCAGTTTCATGTGCTGCGGGTCGCCGGCGGGAAACTGCCGGCTGACTAATACTTAGAAGCGCGTTCCGAAGTTCAACATCCACTGATCGTTCTTGACTTCGTCACGGCTGAACTCGCTGGAGTATTGAAGACCGCCATAGAAACCGTTGGGAACGCTGAACCGGATACCGATGGTACCCTGCATGCCGTCACGGTCGTTGTCAGCCTTTATTCCGCCGATAGGAGCCTGGTTAGGTTCCTTGAAGTCGTAGATGTAGCTCAAGCCGGCGTACGGTACAAACATTCCCATGTTGTAGGCTGCCTGGCCACCAATACGAGCCTGGGAAACCTCAACCTTGCCACTGGGAACAAAAGTTCCGTTCGACAAGGTGTAGGAACCGAGCCTGTCCTTGACGTAGATATAGCCGCCACGCCCGGTCAGCATCCACTTGTTGTCTGCGCCGAACAACTGGCGATAGCTCAGGCCACCGACGAAGGTGGAACGATCGTCGTCCATTTCGCCCTTCGTGCCAAAGACCTTGGTAGTGACTTCGGTCTTGCCCCAGCCCGCGGAAAGGTCGGCCGTCCAGTTCTTGTTGAGCGGAATGCCCGCGTAGAACGTATAGGTCGTTCCATCGCCATCCATCGTGCCGCCTGCAGCGCCAAAACTGGTGCCTTTGAGCTTGATGTCGGACCTATCAACAGCAATTGCCAGACCGATAACGATATTGCTCTTCAGCGTGTAGTCCACGCCGGCGAGGTAAACATCCACATCGCCGTCCGACTTGAGCGGGGCATACTCATAGGCGATATCGTTGCGGGAGTAACCGAACCATGCGTTCCAAGCCTTGCCGCCCGGAGCCGCCGCGGCACCCGTGCCTCCCTGACCCGGCAGGGCGAAGCGCGTGATACCTGCGGGCAGCGCCGCGAAGCCGGGGCCGCCGGCACCACCGCCACCACTGCCGACAATCCCGGCCACCGTATTGCCGATCGTGGTAGCCGTGTTAACACCGGTAGTGGTAATGACGCCCTTGACAAAGTCCGTGTTGCTGTTCGGTTGAGCAGCAGCGGCCTGGGTCGTCGAATAAGTCGCCGAGGCGACGCCCGCCGCGCCCATTGCGCCGAGCGCAACCAGTACCTTGACCGAGACGCTAACTTTGGAAGTTGGAAATTGCATGATTGCGAGGCCCCTTATAAAAAATTGTCTTCTTCTTTGTATCTATCGGTTGCGATGCTAGCACATGCGACAAACATATGGCGATAACAGTGCCAATGGGCCTATTTCTGTTGCAAACCTGCAACAGTATGCAGTTCCGCCATTTTGGCCGGATCGAGCCGGCTTCCGGCGCGCACCAGGGTCAAGTGTATCCCATCCAAGTCATTGATGTGCTTAAGAAACTCTATCCTTTCCGAATAGGGTTCGACCTCGTTGGGGATGACATCCTCCATGCGGTCGATCAGCCGAAAAGCCCCCCAGAAATCCCCCTCATTGAACCTTAACTGCGCCCAGTTGCGCAGAAGGAGCGGTTGGTTCGGCGATATTTCGTAGGCGCGGGCAAACAGGCGGTCGGCCTCTTGCGCCGCTGCCAGGCCCTCGGCAGGCGCCAGCGGCCGCAGGACCGCCAATCCCCGAATCTGCAGGGTATTGGCAAGCGCCAGGATGATCCAGGGATCGCCGGGGAACATCGCGACGCTCGCTCGCGCCTGCCGTTCGGCTTCCTCCAGATGGCCGCGGATCGAAGCAAAGCTCTCGGCCGATACGCCGCGACGATTGATTTCAGCCATGGCGCGACCCAT
>JADYZH010000221.1 GCA_020853215.1 Sulfuritalea sp.
GCCATGTTCGGCTCCGGCCAATGGACGGTGTGGGAAGGCTATGCCGCCGTCAAGCTGATGAAGGCCGGCTTCCGCTCCAACAGCATCGACCCCAATGCGCGCCACTGCATGGCTTCCGCCGTGGCCGGCTTCATGCGCACTTTCGGCATCGACGAGCCGATGGGCTGCTATGACGACGCCGAGCATGCCGACGTGTTCGCCCTGTGGGGCTCGAACATGGCCGAGATGCACCCCATCCTCTGGTCGCGCATCACCAACCGCCGCCTGACCGCCAACCACGTCAGGATCCACGTCCTGTCCACCTTCTCGCACCGCTCCTGCGAACTGGCCGACAACGAATTGATCTTCAAGCCGCAGTCGGATCTGGCGATCCTCAACTACATCTGCAACTACATCATCCAGAACAAGGCGGTCAATCAGGACTTCGTCAAGAAAAACGTCGGCTTCTTCAAGGGCGTCACCGACATCGGCTACGGCCTGCGGCCCAACCATCCGCTGGAGCAGGTGGCGATGAATAACGGCTACCCCGGCGCCGATGGCAAACCCAAGGGCGATCCGAACAAGCACGCGCCGATCAGCTTCGACGACTTCGCCAAATTCGTTTCCGAGTACACCCTGGACAAGGCGCACGAGATTTCCGGCGTGCCCAAGGACAAGCTCGAAGCGCTGGCCAAGGCCTATGCCGACCCGAAGGTGAAGGTTACTTCCTACTGGACCATGGGCTTCAACCAGCACACGCGCGGCACCTGGGTCAACAACATGATCTACAACGTGCACCTCTTGACGGGCAAGATCTCCGAGCCGGGCAACAGCCCCTTCTCGCTGACCGGCCAGCCCTCGGCCTGCGGCACGGCGCGCGAGGTCGGCACCTTCGCCCATCGCCTGCCCGCCGACATGGTGATCTTCAACCCGAAACATCGGGAGGCATCCGAGAAAATCTGGAAGCTGCCGGCGGGCGCGCTTTCCGCGCAGATGGGCTATCACGCAGTGGCGCAAAGTCGCATGCTCAAGGACGGCAAGATCGGCTTCTACTGGACCTCGACCACCAACAACATGCAGGCCGGCCCCAACGTCAATGGCGAAATCTATCCCGGTTGGCGCAATCCGAAGGCCTTCGTCGTGGTCTCCGACGTCTATCCGACGGTGTCGGCGATGTCGGCCGACCTGATCCTGCCCTGCGCGATGTGGATGGAAAAGGAAGGCATGTTCGGCAATGCGGAGCGCCGCGGCCAGATGTGGCGCCAGCAGGTCAAGGCACCGGGTGAATCGCGCTCCGATCTATGGCAGTACATGGAATTCTCCAAGCGCTTCAAGATGGAAGACGTCTGGCCGGCGGACGTGCTGGCCAAGGCACCGGAATACAAGGGCAAGACGCTCTACGACGTGCTGTATGCCAACGGTCAAGTCAACAAGTTTCCCAAGGAAGAGTTGGCGAAGGTCAATGCCCACGCCTGGGCGGGCTACAGCAACGACGAATCCGAAGCCTTCGGCTACTACGTGCAGAAAGGCCTGTTCGAGGAATATGCCGCCTTCGGTCGCGGCCACGCCCACGATCTGGCGCCCTTCGACACCTATCACAAGGTGCGCGGCATGCGCTGGCCGGTGGTGGATGGCAAGGAAACCCTGTGGCGCTTCCGCGAGGGCTACGACCCGTACGTGAAGAAGGGCGAGGGGGTGAAGTTCTACGGCTATCCCGACGGCAAGGCAAAGATTTTCGCCCTGCCCTATCAGCCGGCGGCGGAAGCACCGGACAAGGAATATGACCTCTGGCTGTGTACCGGCCGCGTGCTGGAGCACTGGCACACGGGTTCGATGACGCGGCGTGCGCCCGAGCTTTACAAGGCCTTCCCCGACGCGGTGGTGTGGATGCATCCGAAGGACGCCGAGAAGCGCGGCCTCAAGCGCAACGACGTGGTCAAAGTGTCGACGCGGCGCGGCGAGATCAGCCTGCGGGTCGATACCAAGGGCCGCAACAAGCCGCCGGAGGGTTTGATTTTCATTCCCTTCTTCGACGAGCATCGCCTGGTCAACAAGCTCACCCTCGACGCCACCTGTCCGATTTCCAAGGAAACGGACTTCAAGAAGTGCGCGGCCAAGGTGGTCAAGGCCTGAGCGGACAAATGCGAGCTGATGGGGGGTCTTTGGCTGGATGGGCTCCCCGGTGACGAATCATGGACAACGAAACCAAGCCCAGTGCCGCGGCGCGGCGCCAGTTCCTTGCCGATACCGCGCGCATGGCCTGCGGCGTCGGCCTCCTGGGGCTCGGCGTCGGGTTGTATGCGAGGCATGCCAAAGCCTTGCCGCCGGCCGCCATCCGGCCGCCGGGGGCCTTGCCGGAAGCCGAGTTCTCCGCCGCCTGCATCCGCTGCGGACTGTGCGTGCGCGACTGTCCCTTCGACATCCTGCACCTGGCCAAACCCGAAGAGCCGATGTCCACCGGCACGCCCTACTTCGTCGCGCGCCAGTTGCCCTGCGAAATGTGCGAGGACATTCCCTGCGTCAAGGCCTGTCCGACCGGTGCCCTGGATCATTCCCTGACGGACATCAACAAGTCGAAAATGGGCCTGGCCGTGCTCGTCGACCAGGAGACTTGCCTGAATTTCCTCGGTCTGCGCTGCGACATCTGTTACCGGATCTGTCCGGTGATCGACAAGGCCATCACGCTCGTCCCGCTATCCAACCCGCGTACCGGCAAGCACACCCTGTTCATCCCCACGGTGCATTCCGAGCACTGCACCGGATGCGGCAAGTGCGAAAAGGCCTGTCCCACCGAGGTGGCCTCGATCAAGGTATTTCCGCTCTACATGGCCAAGGGCCAGCTGAGTTCGCATTATCGGCTGGGCTGGGTGGAGAAGGAAAAGGCCGGCAGCAGCCTGGTCGCGCCGGACGTCGAGCATCGCTACAACATGCCCGAGGGCATGAAGTATGAAAGCGGCAAGGGCCTCTCGGGGAGCCCGGGCGCCGTCCCGCCAGCGCCGACTTCTCCCGAGCCTGCCGGTTTGCCGAAGGCCTTTCAGGGAGGCAAGCTGTGAGCGCCATCCAGGAAAATTCGGGGACAACTGCGCCGAAAACCGCGCCGGTACGCCCCGGTGCCGAAGCCATTGCGGCGAAAGGCTGGCTGGCCGCGCACAAATGGTTGATCCTGCGTCGCGCCAGCCAGATCGGCATCCTGCTGCTGTTCCTGGTTGGCCCGTGGTTTGGCCTCTGGATCGTCAAGGGCAACCTCAACTTCAGCTACACCCTGAACTTCCTGCCGCTGACCGATCCATTCATCATCCTGCAGTCCCTGCTGGCGCGACAGGTACCCGAAAAGCTGGCGTTCACCGGCGTGGCGCTGGTCGTGCTGCTTTACCTGCTGGTCGGCGGCCGCAGTTATTGCTCCTGGGTCTGCCCGGTCAATCTGCTGACCGATTTTGCGTATTGGCTGCGCGTGCGGCTCGGCCTCAAGGGCAGTGCCCACATCAGCCGGCCGACACGGTACTGGATGCTGGGCATGACGCTGGTCGTCGCCGCAGTGACGGGAAGCATCGCCTGGGAGATGGTGAACCCGGTATCGATGATGCACCGCGGCCTGATCTTCGGCATCGGCTTCGCCTGGGCGGTGCTGCTCGCAGTATTCCTTTTCGACCTGTTTGTCATGCGCCACGGCTGGTGCGGACATCTGTGCCCGGTCGGCGCCTTCTACAGCCTGATCGGCAGGTATTCGCTGACGAGGATCAAACTGCCGGCCCGTGCCGCCTGCAACGACTGCATGGACTGTTTCGCCGTCTGCCCCGAGCCGCAGGTCATCCGCCCGGCGCTGAAAAGCATAGA
>JADYZH010000222.1 GCA_020853215.1 Sulfuritalea sp.
ACCATCAACGACAGCCTCAAGGTGGGCAAGGATGTGCTGGGCGAACTGGGGCGTATCAACACGCTGCACAAGGCGCAGGTCGAGCAGGCCGGCTTTGCCGTGTTGAAGGCGCCGGACATCCCTTCGATCCTGATCGAGACGGCGTTCATTTCGAATCCCGAGGAAGAGAAGCGCCTCAACGACGAGGCCTACCAGGATCAGATGGCGGAAGCCATCCTGAAGGGCATCCGCCGCTACTTCGCCAAGAATCCGCCACTGGCCAAGTCGAAGCTGGCACGGCTGGATTGATATAATCCGTCGCTTTCCCTGCGGCTTCAATCCTATGCTGGTTTTTCGCGGTGTTCCCGAAAGGGCGACGACGTCCACGGTGCTGACCATCGGCAATTTCGATGGCGTGCATCGCGGCCATCGCGCGCTGCTGGCCGAACTGACGGCCAAGGCGCGCGAACTCGCCCTGCCGGCGACGGTGCTCACCTTCGAGCCCCATCCGCGCGAACTGTTCGCCCCGGAGCAGGCGCCGGCGCGACTGGCCAGCCTGCGCGACAAGATCGAACTGCTGGCCGAGGCCGGCGTCGATCGCGTGCATGTCTGCCGTTTCGACCGCAGGCTCGCGGCCTTGACCGGCGAGCAGTTCATCGAACGCATCCTGGTTAAGGGGCTCTCGGTACGCTATCTAATCATCGGCGACGATTTCCGCTTCGGCAAGGCCCGCGGCGGCGACTTCGCCCTGCTGCAGCGCGCCGGGCAGGAAAACCGTTTCGTCGTCGAGGCGATGCGCACCGTGGATTTCGGCGGCATCCGGGTTTCCAGTTCCGCGGTGCGCGAGGCGCTTGCTGCGGGCAACATCGAACACGCCGAGGAACTGCTGGGGCGCGCCTTCGTCATCGCCGGCCGCGTCATGGACGGCAGGAAGCTCGGCCGCACCATCGGCTTTCCCACCGCCAACATCCAGGTCCGGCGCAAACGCCTGCCGCTGTCCGGTGTATTTGCTGTCACCGTTTCGGGCATCGACGCGCAGCCGCTGCCGGGCGCCGCCAACATCGGCGTGCGCCCGACCGTGGACGCAGGCATGCAGCCTGTGTTGGAAGTCCACCTGCTGGATTTCGATCGCGACATCTACGGCAGGCACGTCGATGTCAATTTCATGCACAAGCTGCGCAACGAGGCGAAGTTCGATTCCCTCGATGCGCTCAAGGCGCAGATCGCCCGCGACGTCGATGACGTGCGCACCTACTTCAAGTCCAACAATGGCAAGACCCATGGCTGATTACCGCAAGACCCTCAACATGCCCGATACGCCCTTCCCGATGCGCGGCGACTTGGCCCGCCGCGAGCCGGGCTGGGTCGCAACATGGCAGGAACAGAAGCTTTACCAGAAGATCCGCGCCGCATCCGCCGGGCGCCCCCGCTTCGTGCTGCACGACGGGCCGCCCTATGCCAATGGCGACATCCACATCGGCCACGCGGTGAACAAGATCCTCAAGGACGTGATCGTCCGTTCCAAGACCCTGGCCGGCTTCGACGCGCCCTATGTGCCGGGCTGGGACTGCCACGGCCTGCCGATCGAACACCAGATCGAAAAGGCCCACGGCAAGCACCTGCCCGCCGACAAGGCACGCGAACTTTGCCGCAGCTTCGCCGCCGAGCAGGTGGAGCGGCAGAAGAAGGACTTCATCCGCCTCGGCGTGCTCGGCGACTGGGACAATCCCTACCTGACCATGGCCTTCCGCAACGAGGCCGACGAGATCCGCGCGGTCGGCGACCTGTACCGGACCGGCTACCTGTTCAAGGGCCTGAAGCCGGTGAACTGGTGCTTCGACTGCGGCTCGGCGCTGGCCGAGGCCGAAGTCGAGTACCAGGACAAGAAGTCGCCGGCGATCGATGTCGGCTTTCGCCTCGACGCGTCCGAGCGCGAGCGCGTCGCCCATGCCTTCGGCATCGCAGCGCTGCCCGCGGGCGACTGCTGGACGGCGATCTGGACCACCACGCCGTGGACCATTCCGTCCAACCAGGCGCTCAACATGCATCCGGACTTCACCTACGAACTGGTGGAGACCGAACGCGGCTGTCTGATCCTCGCCGCCGAACTGCGCGCCGCCGCGCTGGAACGTTACCAGCTGGAAGGCCGGGTACTCGGCGCCTGCCAGGGTGTCGCGCTGGGCCTGGTGAAGTTCCGCCACCCTTTCTACGATCGCGCCTCGCCAGTTTACCTCGGCGAGTATGTCACGCTCGATGCCGGCACAGGCATCGTGCATAGCGCGCCGGCCTATGGCCTGGAGGACTTCGACTCCTGCCGCAAGCACGGCATGCACAACGACGAGATCCTCACCCCGGTGCAGGGCGACGGCGTGTTCGCCGCCAGCCTGCCCTTCTTCGGCGGCATGTTCGTCTGGAAGGCCAATGCGGTCATCATCGAGAAGCTGGCCGAGGTCGGCGCGCTGTTCGGCAGTTCAGAGATCACGCACAGCTACATGCACTGCTGGCGGCACAAGACGCCGATCATTTATCGCGCGACCACTCAATGGTTCGTCGGCATGGATCGGGTGGTCGACGAAGGCGGCGGTACCTTGCGCGACAAGGCACTGGCCGCTGTCGAGGCGACGACCTTCTATCCTGACTGGGGCAAGGCGCGGCTGCACGCGATGATCGCCAACCGTCCCGACTGGTGCGTCTCGCGCCAGCGCAACTGGGGCGTGCCGATCCCGTTCTTCCTGCACAAGGAAACCGGCGAGCCGCATCCGCGCACGCTGGAGCTGCTGGAAGCTGTGGCGCTGAGGATCGAGAAGGAGGGCATCGACGCCTGGTTCAAGCTCGATGCCGCCGAACTGCTCGGCGCCGAGGCGGATCAGTACGACAAGATGAAGGACACGCTCGACGTCTGGTTTGATTCCGGCACCACCCATCGTACCGTGCTGCGCGGCTCGCACGCGGCGGAGTCGACCTACCCGGCCGACCTCTACCTCGAAGGCTCGGACCAGCATCGCGGCTGGTTCCATTCGTCATTGCTGACCGGCGCCGCGATCGACGGCCGCGCGCCCTACAAGGCGCTGCTGACCCACGGCTTCGTGGTCGACGGCAAGGGCATGAAGATGTCCAAGTCCAAGGGCAACGTGGTCGCGCCGCAGAATATCTCCGACACGCTGGGCGCCGAAATCCTGCGCCTCTGGGTGGCCAGCACCGACTACTCGGGCGAGCTGTCGATCGACGAGAAGACCATCCTGCCGCGCGTGGTCGAGGTCTATCGTCGCCTGCGCAACACCTTGCGCTTCCTGCTCGCCAACACCGCGGACTTCGATGCCAAGACCCAGATGCTGCCGCCGGCCGAATGGCTCGAGGTTGATCGCTACGCGCTGGCCCTGACCCGCAAGTTGCAGGACCAGTGCACCGCCGACTACGAGCGCTTCGAGTTCCACAAGGTGGTGCAGGCGCTGATGAACTTCTGTTCCGAGGACCTCGGCGCCTTCTACCTCGACATCCTCAAGGACCGCCTCTACACCGCCGCCGAAAACTCGCGCGCGCGCCGTTCGGCGCAAAGCGCGCTATGGCACATCCTGCAGGCCGTGACGCGGCTCATGGCGCCGGTGCTGTCGTTCACCGCCGAGGAAATCTGGACCACCATCCCTGGCAAATGCGAACAGGGCCACAGCGTGATGCTCGCCACCTGGCACGTGCTGCCGGAACAGGCTGAAGAGTCGGTGCTGGCGACACGGTGGCAGGCGATACGCGCGGTGCGCGCCGATGTTACCAGGGTGCTCGAAGAACTGCGCTCGGCCGGCAAGATCGGTTCCTCGCTGCAGGCCGAAGTCAGCTTGCGGGTCGACGTCGACACCCACGATCTGCTTGCCTCGCTCGGCGAAGACCTCAAGTTCGTCCTGATCTGCTCGAAGGTGACGCTGAAAAAAGTCGGCGCCGGCGACACGGCGATATCGGCGACACCAAGTACCCACGCCAAGTGCGCGCGCTGCTGGCACTGGCGCGAGGACATCGGGCAGGATGCGGAACATCCCGAACTCTGCGGACGCTGCACCTCGAACCTGTTCGGCGCCGGCGAGGCACGCGAGATTGCCTAGGCTGGCACGCTGGCTGGGGTTGGCGACATTGGTGGTGCTGCTCGACCAGGCCAGCAAGGCCTGGGTGCTGGCGAGCTTTCGCTACCTGGAAAGCGTTGTGGTGACACCCTTCTTCAACCTCGTCCTGGTCTACAACTCGGGTGCCGCCTTCAGTTTCCTGGCCGGCGCCGGCGGCTGGCAGAAGTGGTTCTTCGTCGTCCTCGCGCTGGGCATCTCGGCCTGGCTGCTGAGCCTGTTGCGGCACCACGCCCAGGAGCGCCTGCTGCCCACCGCGCTGTCGCTGATTCTGGGCGGCGCGCTCGGCAACGTGATCGACCGCCTGCGCTTCGATGCCGTGGTCGATTTTCTGGATTTCCACCTGGCCGGCTATCATTGGCCGGCTTTCAACGTGGCCGATTCGGCCATCACCGTCGGCGTGGCACTGATGCTCTGGCACCAGTTCCGCTTTGGCAAGGAAACTGAAATGGGCTCCAAATGAGCGAGACTGTCCGCGCCGGCAACCTGATCACGCTGCACTATCGCGTCGCTACCGGCGACGACACGGAACTGGTGAGTACCTTTGGCTCGACACCGGCGACGCTGCAACTGGGCAGCGGCGAGCTGGCGCCGCCGCTGGAGCACTGCCTGATTGGCATCAATGTCGGCGAGCGCCACGTCTTCCTGCTGGAAGCCGACCAGGCCTTCGGCAGCCACAATCCGCAATTGACCCAACGCATGGCGCGCACCGCGCTGCCGCCGGATTCCAGCCCCGAGTTGCACGGCCTGATCCAGTTCGCCGCGCCCAATGGCGACAAATTCACCGGCATCGTGCGCGAACTCGACGACGAGGCGGTGCTGGTCGATTTCAACCATCCGCTGGCCGGCAAGCCGGTGCGCTTCGAAGTCGAAATCATAGGGATACTGTGATGCAGATCATCCTGGCCAACCCCCGCGGCTTCTGCGCCGGCGTCGAGCGCGCGATCGCCATCGTCGAACGCGCGCTGGAAAAATTCGGCGCGCCGATCTACGTGCGTCATGAAGTGGTGCACAATCGCTACGTGGTCGATGGCCTCAAGGCCAAGGGCGCCGTCTTCGTCGAGGAACTCGAGGAGGTGCCGGATGGCGCAACGGTGATTTTCAGCGCCCATGGCGTGCCGCAGGCGGTGCGCATCGAGGCGGAACGGCGCGGGCTCAAGGTATTCGATGCCACCTGTCCGCTGGTGACCAAGGTGCATCTGGAGGTGGCGCGCCTGCACAAGCAGGGCTACGAAATCGTAATGATCGGCCACCGCGGGCACCCGGAGGTGGAAGGGACCATGGGCCAGGCTACCGGCACCATGTACCTGGTGGAAAACGTCGATGACGTGGCGAAGCTGGAAGT
>JADYZH010000223.1 GCA_020853215.1 Sulfuritalea sp.
AAGCGGCGGGGACGATGACCAGATCGCGCAGGCCGATGCCGCGCTTTTCAAGTTCCTTCAGGGTCAGGATCGAATTGAGCACCAGCCGGTCGTTGATCGCCACGGTCTTGCCGCGCAACTGGTCGAGTCTCTTGATCGGTCCATCGTTGCGCACCGAAATGACGCCCGTCAGCGGCCGCTCGAAGCTGCCGATCGGCACGTAACCGCCGTCGAGCTGCGCCAGCCGACCCATGTGCGGCGCGGTGAACACGATGTCGTAGTCGGGCCGGACGATGCGCTCGACATGGGTGCGGATGCTGGGCGCCGAATACAGATCCACCGCGCGTCCGAGATCCTTTTCGAAATGCCGCGCCAGCGGCTGGAACAGCGGCACCAGGACGTTGGGCGACAGGTAGGGAATCAGCGCCATGCGCAGCGGCGCCTGCTGCGCTCCGGCCGCGCCGGCCGCCAGCAGGCACAGTCCCGCAAGCACCGCGGCCAGCATGGCGGCCAGGCGGCGCGGCACGCGCCGGGCATGCGTGCGAACATCGGGCCAACGGGTGTCCATACCTTGCCTGCCTCCGCCCATCATCGCGCCACGAAGGATAGGAAATCCAATGGCATGTTGGCAGTATGGCCGACGCCGGGCGCCGCAGTCAATCGCCGGTTTTAGGCGGAAATGGCCCACGCTCCACTATTTCGCGCGTTCCCTCACCTGCCGGGCAGGAATGCATGAGGCGGGGGCCGGTCGCCGTGCCGCCGGCGCCGTCCGCAAGGGATACCGTCTCCGGCTCCGCCCGAGACATAACTTTTACATGCTGCGCCGGTACTGCCCGCCAACTAGGTACAGCGCGTTCGAGATCTGCCCCAGCGAGCAATGGCGCACGGCTTCCATCATCACGGCGAAGACGTTGCCGTTGTCGATCACGGCCTGGCGCAGCTTCGCCAGCGAGGCCTCGGCCTGAGAGGCATTGCGCTGCTGGAAATCGGCGAGGCGCTTCAACTGCGACTGCTTTTCGTCCTCGGTCGAGCGTGCCAGTTCGATCTCGGTGGCGACGCCGGAGCCGTGCGGATTGAGGAAGGTGTTGACGCCGATAATGGGGTAGGAGCCGTCGTGCTTCTTGTGCTCGTAGTGCATCGACTCTTCCTGGATCTTGCCGCGCTGGTAGCCGGTCTCCATGGCGCCGAGTACGCCGCCGCGTGAAGCAATGGCTTCGAACTCCTTGAGCACGGCCTCCTCGACGAGATCCGTCAGCTCTTCCATGACGAAGGCGCCCTGGTTCGGGTTCTCGTTCTTGGCCACGCCCCACTCCCGGTTGATGATGAGCTGGATGGCCATGGCGCGGCGCACGCTCTCCTCGGTCGGCGTGGTGATGGCCTCGTCGTAGGCGTTGGTGTGCAGGCTGTTGCAGTTGTCGTAGATCGCGATCAGGGCCTGCAGCGTGGTGCGGATGTCGTTGAAGTCCATCTCCTGCGCGTGCAGGCTGCGGCCGGAAGTCTGGATGTGGTACTTCAACTTTTGCGAACGTTCGTTGGCGCCGTACTTGTTCTTCATCGCCACGGCCCAGATACGGCGCGCGACGCGGCCGATCACCGAGTATTCGGGGTCCATGCCGTTGCTGAAGAAGAAGCTGAGGTTGGGCGCGAAGTCGTCGATGTGCATGCCGCGCGCGAGGTAGGTCTCGACATAGGTGAAGCCGTTGGCCAGCGTGAAGGCGAGCTGGCTGATCGGATTGGCGCCGGCTTCGGCGATGTGGTAGCCGGAAATCGACACCGAGTAGAAATTGCGGATCTGGTTGTGCACGAAGAACTCGGCGATGTCGCCCATCATCTTCAGCGCGAACTCGGTGCTGAAGATGCAGGTGTTCTGGCCCTGATCCTCCTTGAGGATGTCAGCCTGCACCGTGCCGCGCACCGATGACAGCGTCCATTCGCGGATCTTCTCGGCCTCGTCCTCGGTCGGCTGGCGGCCGTTGTCGGCTTCAAACTTGCCGAGCTGCTGGTCGATCGCGGCATTGAGGAACATGGCCAGGATCATCGGCGCCGGGCCGTTGATGGTCATCGACACCGAGGTCGCCGGGTCGCAAAGGTCGAAACCCGAGTAGAGCACCTTGAGGTCGTCCAGCGTCGCGATCGAGACGCCGGAGTTGCCGATCTTGCCGTAGATATCCGGACGCGGATCGGGGTCGCAACCGTAGAGCGTGACCGAATCGAAGGCCGTCGACAAACGCTTGGCCGGCATGCCCTCGGAGACCTTGAGGAAGCGCTTGTTGGTGCGGAAGGCATCGCCCTCGCCGGCGAACATGCGCGTCGGGTCCTCGTTCTCGCGCTTGAAGGCGAACACGCCGGCGGTGTAGGGAAAGGAACCCGGCACGTTCTCGCGCATCAGGAACTTGAGCAGCTCGCCCTCGTCGTCGAAGCGCGGCAGCACCACCTTGCGGATCTTGGTGCCGGACAGCGTCTCGCTCACCAGGCCGGTGCGGATTTCCTTGTCGCGAATCTTGACCACGTATTCGTCGCCGGCATAGGCCTTCTTCATGTCCGGCCACATCGCCAGCAGCTTCCTCGCATGCGGTGTCAGCTGGCCGTCCTTCCAGGTAATCAGCTCGTCGAAATCCCCGGCTTTCTTGCCGCAGCCCTCGAAGATCGCCTTCGCCGTCTTCAGGGATTGCCGCTCGCGGGCCAGCGTGGCCTGCTCGCCGATTTGCTTGTGGTAGCCGCGCAGGGTCTCGGCGATCTCGGCCAGATACCTGACGCGGTCGGCCGGCACGATGGCGCGGCCGGCCGACGAGGCCTTGACGGTAACGGCCGGCAGCCGCCCCTGGGCGAACTTGAGGCCGCGCTCGGCGAGCCTCGGCACCAGCGCCTGGTAGAGCGCGGTGACGCCGTCGTCGTTGAAGCGCGCCGCCATGGTGCCGAACACCGGCATGTCGTCCGGCTTCTCGCCGAAGCGTTCGCGATTGCGCTGGTACTGCTTGCGCACGTCGCGCAGTGCGTCCTCGGCGCCCTTGCGGTCGAACTTGTTGATGGCAACGAAATCGGCGAAGTCGAGCATGTCGATCTTCTCCAGCTGGCTGGCGGCACCGAATTCGGGCGTCATGACGTAGAGCGAAACGTCGACCAGCGGCACGATCGCCGCATCGCCCTGGCCAATACCGGAAGTTTCGACCACGACCAGGTCGAAGCCGGCCACCTTGCAGGCGGCGATCACGTCGGGCAGGGCCTTGGAAATTTCGCTGCCGGTGTCGCGCGTGGCCAGCGAGCGCATGTAGATGTTCGGATGCTGGATCGCGTTCATGCGGATGCGGTCGCCCAGCAGCGCGCCGCCGGTGCGCTTGCGCGAGGGATCGATCGAGATCACGGCGATCTTCTGGCTGTCGTCCTGGTCGAGGCGGAAGCGGCGGATCAGCTCGTCGGTCAGCGAGGATTTGCCGGCGCCGCCGGTGCCCGTGATGCCGAGGGTGGGAACCGCGATCGGGACCTTCGCCGTGTCGCCAGCGCCGACTTTTTCAAGCAAGGCCTTCTTTGCCTTCTCCGGCCACGCCCCGTTTTCCAGCGCGGTGATGATCTGCGCCAGATTCCGCAGCCGCTCGGCGCGGTCGGCGACTTCCAGCGCCTTCAGTTCCTGCGGCGCGCGGCGGCTCAAGTCGAGGTCGCAGCGCTGCACCATGTCGTTGATCATGCCCTGCAGGCCCATCTTCTGGCCGTCCTCGACCGAATACAGATGGGCCACGCCGTAGTCGTGCAGTTCCTTCATCTCGGCCGGCACGATCACCCCGCCACCGCCGCCGAAGACCTTGATGTTCTCGCCGCCGCGCTGCTTGAGCAGGTCGATCATGTACTTGAAGAACTCGACGTGACCGCCCTGGTAGGACGACACCGCGATGCCCTGCACGTCTTCCTGCAAGGCCGCGTTGACGATCTCCTCGACCGACCGGTTGTGGCCGAGGTGGATCACCTCGGCGCCGGTCGCCTGCAGGATGCGCCGCATGATGTTGATCGAGGCGTCATGGCCGTCGAACAGCGAAGTGGCGGTGACGAAACGCACCTTGTGCTTCGGCTTGTACGGCACCAGTTTTGCGGCAATGCTCAAATCGGTCATGGCGACGGCTCCGGTATTTGCGACAGTTTTTGCATCATAGGCAATGCCTGTTGATTGCGCCATGACACAAAACGACGATAACTATGCATAATTTGCCATCATGGCCCTTAAATCCGTACGCTCGCGCACGTCCGCCGGCAGCCCATCGACTGTCGCGATCGGCTTTGTAAGCGGTATTTTGTCAGGGGTTTCGCGGGCCGGGCTGGTACCGGGAGCACTCCTGGAACATGCAGAAATTGCCACCGACCTTCTGCATGACCGTACGGCCCGCGTTCCCGTCGCGCGCTATGCCGCGCTCTACCGCCTGATCAACGAGAGCCTCGACGACGAGGGTTTCGCGCTGTTTTCGCGGCCCCTGCATCGCGGCAGTTTCGAGTTCCTCTGTCGCGCCGTCCTTTCCGCGGCCAACCTGAAAGAGGCGCTGGAACGCATCGCGCGCTTCCTGCACGTGGTCCTCGACGACCTCGATGTCGAGCTGGAAACCAGCGGTCGCGCGGCCGTCATCGTCATCAGCGAAGACCAGGCGCTGCCGGTCGGTGCGGCGGGACGCGTATTCGCCTTCGAATGGCTGCTGCGCATGATCCACGGCCTCGCCGCCTGGCTCGTCGCCCACCCGCTGCCGCTCGACGAAGTGAGCTTTCCCTATCCGCCGCCGCAGCATGCCGCCGACTACGAATTGGTCTTCGCCCCGCGCTACACCTTCGACGCGCCGCGCCTCGAAGCGCGCTTCCCCGCCGAATGGCTGACCCTGCCGGTGCGCCGCGACGAAGCGGCACTGCGCGTATTCCTCGCCGATGCGCCGGCCAGCATCACCACGCTCTACCGCCGCGATCGCGCCCTGTCCCTGCGCGTCAGGGAACACCTGCGCGCCGCCCTGCCCGAGCAACCGGGCCTACCGGCCATCGCGCGTCGCCTGTTTCTTTCGCCGCGCACCCTGCACCGCCGGCTGGAAGACGAAGGCACCAGCTTTCGCGCCGTCAAGGACAGCCTGCGCCGCGAACTCGCCACCGAATGGCTGACCAAGACGAGGCGGCCACTGGGCAGCATCGGCGCCGATCTCGGCTTCGCCGACGCCGCCGCCTTCTACCGCGCCTTCACCGCGTGGGTCGGCAGCGGCCCGCGCGACTACCGGAAGCGCCACGGGCAAGCCGGTGCGGCACCCGTGCTTCCCACCTGAACCGCCGCAGAACATGCCGGCCCCTACCCGCAAAGGCACGGGCCCGGCGACCGAAAGAATTACCCTGTGCTGTTGTAATATGAATCGACTGGATAGCGGAGGGATCCGAGCGTGAACAAAAACCTGCCCCACGAAATTCCTGTTGCACTGGATATCGGCATCGCCGAAATCGACTCCCAGCACCGCCAGCTGCAGGCGCTGCTGGAACGCCTGAAGCAGTCGACCGACAAGTGCTACGGTTTTGCGGCGGACGCCATCCTCGCCGAGCTGGTGGTGCAGACCCGGATCCATTTCGCGGTGGAAGAAAGCCTGATGCGGCTGCTGTCCTTTCCCGACGCGGAAGCCCATGTCGAGGAACATCGGAAGCTGACGGATCAGCTCGAGAAACTCAGGAAGAAGGCGCAGGACTTCGAGGTGGCCGACGGCCTGACGAGTTTCATCCAGACCTGGCTGGTCGACCATGTCAATAATTTCGACCGCGAATTCGTCGGGCATTTCCTCGACAAGGGCATCGATCCGCACGCATCGCCCGTGACGCGCAAGCCGCCCGCCTGAAACAGCGGCCCACGCCTGGCGCCGCCGTCAGTCGCGGACCGGCTCCAGCCGCCACCCCTTGACCAGCGCATAGATCGCCGGAATCACCGCCAGGGTCAGGATGGTCGAGGAGATCATGCCGCCGACCATCGGCGCGGCGATGCGGCTCATGACTTCCGAGCCCGCGCCGGTGCTCCACATGATGGGCAAGAGGCCGGCCATGATGGCGACCACGGTCATCAATTTTGGCCGCACCCGCTCCACGGCACCTTCCATCACCGCGCCATACAGGTCGCCCGCGTCCGCTCGCCGTCCCGCCAGCGCCGACTTTTGCTGTGCGGCTTCCCATGCGTGATCCAGGTAGATCAGCATGACCACGCCGGTCTCGGCGGCGACGCCGGCCAGCGCGATGAAACCGACCGCCACCGCCACCGAGAGGTTGTAGCCGAGCAGCCACATCAGCCAGATGCCGCCGACCAGCGCGAAGGGCACCGAGAGCATGACGATCAGGGTTTCGGTCAGGCGCCGGAAGTTGAGGTAGAGCAGCAGGAAAATCAGCAGCAGGGTCACCGGCACCACCACCTTCAGCTTCTCGATGGCACGTTCCATGTACTCGAACTGCCCGCTCCAGGCGATGTAGTAGCCGGGCGGGAACTTGACCTTGTCATTGACCGCCCGGCGCGCTTCGGCGACATAGCCGCCGATGTCGCGCTCGCGGATATCGACGAAGATGTAGGCCGAGAGCAGCGCATTCTCGGTGCGGATCGCCGGCGCGCCCTTGGTGATGGAAATCGTCGCCACCTGCCCGAGCGGCACCATTGCCGGCGGCCCGCCCATTTCAGCGCCGATCGGGATCAGCACCTCGCGCGCGATGGCCTGCGGGTCGGCGCGCAGTTCGCGCGGGTAGCGCACGATGACGCCGAAGCGCTCGCGCCCTTCGACGGTGGTCGTCACCATTTCGCCGCCCAGCGCCGTGCCTATGGTGTCCTGCAGTTCGCCGACCGAAAGCCCATAACGCGCCAGCGCGCCGCGGTCCGGCTCGATGTCGAGATAGAAGCCGCCGGTGATGCGCTCGGCGTAGGCGCTGCTGGTGCCCGGCACGGCCTTCACCACGCCCTCGATTTCGCGCGCCAGGCGCTCCATCTCGGCCAGGTCCTTGCCGAAGACCTTGATCCCGATCGGGGTGCGGATGCCGGTGGACAGCATGTCGATGCGCGCCTTGATCGGCATGGTCCAGGAATTGGCCACGCCGGGGAACTGCAGCGCCTTGTCCAGTTCGGCGATCAGCTTGTCGGTGGTCATGCCCGGCCGCCATTCCGACTCGGGCTTGAGGTTGATCACGGTCTCGAACATTTCGGTCGGCGCCGGATCGGTCGCGGTGTTGGCGCGTCCGGCCTTGCCGATCACCGAGGCGACCTCGGGAAAGCTCTTGATGATCTTGTTCTGCGTCTGCAGCAGTTCGCCGGCCTTGGTGATGGACATGCCGGGCAGCGAGGTCGGCATGTAGAACAGCGTGCCCTCGTTGAGCGTGGGCATGAACTCGCTGCCCAGCTTTGATGCCGGATACAGACTCACTGCCAGCGTTGCCACGGCCAGCACGATGGTGGTCCGCTTCCAGCGCATGACCCAGGCGATGATCGGCCGATAGAGCCAGATCAGCACGCGATTCACCGGGTTCTTCGCCTCCGCAATGATCTTGCCGCGGATGAAGAACAGCATCAGCACCGGCACCAGCGTCACCGACAGCAGCGCCGCGCCGGCCATGGCGAAGGTCTTGGTGTAGGCCAGCGGCGAGAACAGGCGGCCCTCCTGCGCTTCCAGCGTGAACACCGGCAGGAAGGACACGGTGATGATCAGCAGCGAGAAGAACAGTGCCGGACCCACCTCCTTGCAGGCATCTATGATGGCGGCGGCGCGCTCCGCATTGGAATGGCCATCCTTCAGGCGCTCGATGTGCTTGTGCGCGTTCTCGATCATCACGATCGCCGCATCGACCATGGCGCCGATGGCGATGGCGACGCCGCCCAGGCTCATGATGTTGGAGTTCATGCCCAGCGCGCGCATGGCGATGAAGGCGATCAGCACGCCGACCGGCAACATGATGATCGCCACCAGGGCGCTCCTGACGTGCAGCAGGAACACCAGGCAGACCAGCGCGACGATGATGCTTTCCTCGATCAGCGTGGTCTTCAGCGTGGCGATGGCGCGTTCGATCAGCTCCGAACGGTCATACACGGTTTCGATCGTGACCCCGGCCGGCAGGCCCGGCGCGATCTCGGCCAGCTTTTCCTTGACGCCGCGGATCACGTCGAGCGCATTCTGGCCGTAACGCGCCATGGCGATGCCCGACACCACCTCGCCCTCGCCGTTGAGCTCGGTGATGCCGCGCCGCTCGTCGGGACCGAGTTCGACGCGGGCGACGTCACGGACCAGCACCGGCGTGCCGCGCTCGGATTTCACCACCAGGCCCTCGATGTCGGCCGTGCCGCGCAGGTAGCCTCGGCCGCGTACCATGTACTCGGTCTCGGCCATTTCGACCACGCGGCCGCCGACATCGCGGTTCGAGTCGCGGATCGCCTGCACCACTTTCATCAAGGGCACGCCATAGGCGCGCAGCTTGACCGGATCGACCACCACCTGGTACTGCTGGACGAAACCGCCGATGCTGGCGACCTCGGCCACGCCCGGTGCCTTGGTCAACTGGTAGCGGACGAACCAGTCCTGGATCGTGCGCAGTTCGGCCAGGGACTTGTCCCTGGCCAGCACTACATATTGATAGACCCAGCCCACCCCCGTGGCGTCCGGCCCGAGCTGCGGCGTAACGCC
>JADYZH010000224.1 GCA_020853215.1 Sulfuritalea sp.
AGCGGCGCACCTACCTCTTCTCGACCCTGGCCGTGTTCGTGATGGCGGTGCAGCTGGTGGCCCTGCTGCTCTTCGTCTTCAACGCCGACAGCATGTCGGTGATGTTCGTCGGCGCCATGTGCGCGGTGGGCACGCTCAACGTCAATCCTTACGGCTTTCCGGCGCTGATCGCGCAGATGGCTGTGTTCTTCCTCGCCGCGTCCTGGCTGGCGGTGAACCACGCCGACACGCGCGCGCCGGACTACCCGCTGGTGCGCATCAAGTACGCCCTGCTGCTGGTCTTGCTGCCGGCGCTGGCCTTCGCCTTCGGCCTGCAGTTGAAGTACTTCCTCAACCTGCGCGCCGACGTCATCACCTCCTGCTGCGGCAGCCTGTTCTCCGGCGAGGCCGAGGGGTTGGCCGCCGAGGTGGCGGCGCTCAAGCCGCTGCCGGCCATGGCGCTCTTCTACGGCGCTCTCGCCGTGTCGGCGGGATTGACTTTTGTCCACGCCCGCAGCGGGCGCGGCGGCTACGCGGCAGCGGCGGCCTCTGCCGGCGCCTTCGCCGCGACGGTCGTCGGCGTGCTCTCCTTCGTCTCGCTCTACATCTACGAGCACCCCAACCACCATTGCCCGTTCTGCATCCTCAAGCCGGAATACGGCCACCAGGGCTACTGGCTGTACCTGCCGCTGTTCGCCGCCACCGCCGCCGGGCTGGGCATCGGCGCGCTGCAGCCGTTCCGCCGCGTGCCGAGCCTGCGCGAGGTGGTGCCGGCGGTGTCGAAGCGGCTGGCGAAAGTGGCGACGATCGGCTTCCTGCTGGTGGCGGCCATTGCCACGGCGATGGTAGTCAAATCCAACCTGATTTTGATCGGGTAGGCTTGTACCGCTGAAATCCGTATTTCAACCCGCTTATGACGCAAACGTGAATCTTTCCTCGCGAAACAGCTTCAGGCAGGCATCCGCCACCGCCGCATCGTAGGCGCTGCCACGGCCGCGTTCGATTTCCTTCAGAGCCACCTCGATGCCCAGCGACGCGCGATAGGGCCGGTGCGAGGACATCGCCTCGACTACGTCCGCCACGGTCATGATGCGCGATTCGAGCCTGATCTGCCCGCCCTTCAGCCCCTGCGGATAGCCCGAGCCGTCCAGCTTCTCGTGATGCTGCCAGACCATGTCGGCGATGGGCCAGGGGAAATCGATGTCCTTCAGGATGTCGTAGCCGGCCTGCGGGTGGGTCTTGATCAGCATGAACTCGATGTCGCTCAACTTGCCCGGCTTGGCGAGGATTTCCGCCGGGATGTGGATCTTGCCGAGATCGTGGATGGTGGCGGCCAGCCTGATGCCGTGGATGGTCTCTTCCGGCAGGCCCATCTCGCGCGCGATGGCCACCGCCAGCCCGCCGACACGGCGCTGGTGACCGGCGGTGTAGGGATCGCGCGACTCGACGGTGTCGGCGATCGCCTGGATCGACTGCTCCAGGCTCTTCTGCAGGATCTCGGCATGATGCACGTGGGCATGGGCGATGCGGTCGCGCTCGGCGCGCGTGCGCAGCGTGACGATGCCGTAGGCGAGGTCGTTGCCCAGTTCGGTCAGCAGCTGTGCCTCCTCCGCGTCGAAGGCGTCCTTCTCGGCGGAATAGATGCTCAGCCCGCCGAAGCAGCGGCCGCCGTCGTGCAGGGGCAGCACGATGTTCGAGGCATAGCCGCGCGCCAGCGCCGATTCCCGCCAGGGGGCGAATCCCGCATCGTTGGCGATGTCGCGGCAGACCTGCGGCGTGCCGTTGCGGATGGCGCGCGCGATCGGCACCTGCCCCCTTTCGGTATCGGCCCAGGTCAGCCGCTCTTGCGCGTAATAGCCCTCCTCCGCCCCCGCCCAGACCACCGGCGTGATGGTCTTTTCCGGATCGTCCCCGGCAAAGCCGATGGTCGCCAGTCGGTAGCCGCCCTGCTCGACGATGATGCGCACGGCGGCCTGCAGCAGCTCCTCCTCGCTCGCCGCCCGCACCAGCGCCTCGTTGCCTGCCGAAAGGGTTTTCAGGGCACGGACGGCGCGGGCCAGGGCCTTTTCGGCTGCCTTGCGCTCGCTGATGTCGTCGAAGCTCACCACCGCTCCTTGCAGCCGGCCCTGGGCGTCGCGGATGGGCGAACTGACATACTCGACCGGGAAGCTCGTGCCGTCCCTGCGCCAGAATACTTCGTCGGCCACATGATGCACGGCGCCGTCCCGGAAGGCCGCGTGGATCGGGCATGCCTCGCGCGGGTAAGGCGTGCCGTCGGCCCGGGTGTGGTGATGCAGGGCGTGCATGGACTGGCCGGCGACTTCTTCCGGCGTCCATTGCAGCATCGCGACGGCGGCCGGATTGACGAAGGTGGCGCAGCCACTTCGCGGCGATTCCCGGCGTGTCGATGGCGAACTCCTCCTCCAGCGGCACGCCGCTGCTGGCCACCGCGACGTATTTTTCGAAGAAGCCGCCCGTGCGGTTGACCGGCAGCAGCTCGCACAGCTTCTGCCCGACTACCTTTTCGCGCGCCATGCCCAGCATCCGCTCCGCGCGCGGGTTGAGGTCGGTGAACTCGAAGTCGAAAATCTCGCCGCCCTCGCCGCGAACGCTCTTCAGGATGAACAGCGCGTCGAGGCTGGCTTCCGCCGCGGCGCGGAAGCGCTCCTCGGCGGTCCGCAGCGCGGCCCGCGTGCGCTGGGTGGCGATGCCGAAAGCCAAGTCGTCCGCCGCCCCGCCGAGCAGCTCGACCACGTCCTCGTCGAAAGCGCCGGTCTCGGCGGCGCAGATGCACAGCGCGCCGATGACGGCGCCGTCCAGCCGCAGCGGCAAGGACAGCGAGGAGGCGATGCCATGACGCCGCGCCAGTTCCCGCCAGGGCGCGTAGGCCGGGTCAGCCGCGATGTCGTTCGACACGACGGGGATGCCCAGGCGGATCGCCGTGCCGGTCGGCCCGCGCCCGGATTCGGTTTCGCTCCAGGTGATTCCGGCGCCGTCGAGGAAGTCCTCCTCGGCGCCCCAGGCGGCGACCGTGCGCACGCTGCGCGCCGGGTCGTGCTCGGCATAGCCCACCCAGGCGATGCGGTAGCCGCCGGCTTCGACGATGGCCCGGCACATTTCCTCCAGCAGCATCTGTTCGCCCTGCGCATGCAGCAGCGTCCGGTTGCCGGCGGAAAGCACGCGCAGCGCCCGGTTGGCGTGTTCCAGCCTATGCTCCCGCTCCTCGATGGCGGCGGCCGTCTCGTCCATGGCCCGCGCGAGCCGCCCGATTTCGTCGTCGCCATGGGGCAAGCCGGTGCGCGCGGCGAGATCGCCGGCCTTGATGCGGGCCACCGCCCGCGACAGGGCCAGCAGAGGGCGCAGCACCAGCCGGTTGCCGCCCAGGACCACCAGCCCGAAGGCGGCGGCGAGCGCCGCCAGATCGAAAGAGAGGCTGGCCAGGAGATGCCGCCGCGCGGGGGCCTCGACCGTCGCCTTCGGCTCGCTCAGCCACAGATAGATGGGGCCGGACACCGTCTGCAGCAGCGGCATGAAACCGTAGGTCTTGCGCACCCCGTCCAGGCCGATGTCCTCCGTCGTGCCTTCGACACCCGCGGCCTGAATGCGCTGGAACAGCGGCAGGTGCGCGATGCTCCTTCCGGTCAGGCCTTCCGGATCGGGGTGGCGCACGGCCACGATGCCACCGGCATCGACCGCCACCAGCCGCCGGCCTTCCGGCAGGCGGGCGCTCGCCAGGTCGCCGAGCAGCCAGGTCAGGTCGAGCGACAGAAAGAGCACGCCGGTCACATCCCCGCCATCGTTTCTCATGGCCTTGGCGAAGACGATGACCGGCTTGCCGACGATGCGGTCCTGCAGCACTCCACTGACGACCATGTCGTCCGACCGGAGAGCCGACTTGAAATAGTCCCGGTCGGCGAGGCCGACGCGGTCCAGGAGGGGGGCCGCGGCGCACGCGACATCCCCGTCGGGCAGCGCCCTGCCGATCTGGACGAACGCCTTTTCCTGGGCGAGGCGCGCGGCGAGCAGTCGAGAGCACGCCTCGGCGGAGGCGTCCGGGCGCAACTCGGGGAGCAGCATCAGCCCGGTCAGGATGGCGTCGGCTTGCGCAGCGATATGTTGCTGCCGGGCGGCGATCAGTTGCGCATTGTGCAGGAGGTATTTCAACGCGTCGTTGATCAGTTCTTCACGGTGGTCCACGAAGTCCCAGGCGACGAAGCCGGCCAGCGCGGCGAATACCGCAGCCATCAGCAGGATCACGCGGCCGCGCAGGCCGAGGGTGCGCTTCATGGCCTGGAAGCCGCCGGCTGAGGTCGGGGGGGGGGGGCATATCATCCATGGCCGCTCCGCTTGGTTTTCGTTTTACGGAAGGAAAACAAGGATACTCCAAATGCCCGATGGATGCAGCAGGATCGTTCCAGGCCGATGCGGAGGCGCCGATCAGGATGACGCCGTACCGTGGAGACTGACTTTTATCAGTCAGGCAAGAAGCGCCGCCATCCCGCGCCCGACGCGGGCGGCAACAGTCCATCAGGGAGCGCCGGTCAGCCGATCGGCGGGCCAGGCAAGTTGCTATACTGAGAACATAAGTCAATGATCAGTTCGGAGGCATGGCCATGGTCGATCAGCTTGTAACCATCGATCCGGATATTCTCGGCGGAACACCTGTTTTTACTGGAACCCGCGTTCCAGTCGCGGTTCTTTTCGAAAATCTGGCCGATGGCCTGACCCTCGACGAGATCATCGAGTCATATCCAACGCTGCCTCGCGAAATGGCGGTCGAGGCATTGCATCAAGCGGAATCCCTCCTCGAACTTCGCAAGGCCGCGTAGGCAGAGCGGCAGTGCGCATCCTCATCGATGAATGCCTGCCGAAGCAGTTGAAGGCATGGCTTTCCGACATGCACGAAGCCACGACCGTCCAGGAAGCCGGATGGGCAAATATCAAGAATGGCAAGCTGCTGCGGCTGGCCAACGATGCCGGCTTCGATGTTTTCGTCACGGCAGACAAGAACATGTACTACCAGCAGAACTTCGCTGGTCTGAGCATTGCGTCGGTGGTCATCCCCAGCAACCGGAAGCTGTTGGTACAAAGAAGTCTTTCAGCCTTTCTTCAGTCTCTTGAGCGCATACGGCCGGGAGAGAAGGTCTTCATGGATCTCGGACCGAACGAGGATATCTGGCATCGGATGATGCTGGACTCGATCACGCAGGAAGAGCACCTCACTACGCACGTCTTCAAAGCGTCCGATCCGAAGAGTTAGCCAAGCCGCAGGATATTTGGCCGCTGTCGTCGGGCCGAAGCCAGAGCTACGAGGGCTTCCGGCGTTCATCCGGCCGAGAGCCGCCGTCCCGCGGCGACTGACTTTCCCCGGAACGACATGCCGTCGCATGCGGCAATTCGCCGCAATCCTTCATCGGCCAACTGAATGGCGGCCCGCACGGGTTATGATTCGGCATCGCACCGGATTGCTCCAAAATGTCACGCTGGATGATCATCGGGGTTCTCCTCCTCGCCGCCTGCGGCGGTGAGCCCACGGCCAAGCTGAACCTCGGCGACCCCGCACCCGCCTTCCGCACGCAACGCCTCGGCGGCGGCGACGCGGACTTTCCTTCGGCGGCAGCCGGCAAGCCGCTGGTGATCCGCTTCTGGGCCGACTGGTGCAAGTACTGCGAGCCGGAGATGAAGGCCATCGACGCCGTCTACCGGCGCCACAGGGACAAGGGGCTGGAGGTCTTCGCCATCAATGCCGGGCAGGACAGGCCCGCCGTCGCCGCCTTCATCGGCAAGCTCGGCGTCACCTATCCGGTGCTGCTCGACGAGAACTCGTCGATCGCCAAACGCTACGGCGTGGTCGGCCTGCCGACCACCTATTTCGTCGATGCGAAAGGCGTGGTGCGCGGCAAGGTGATCGGCGAGGCCGACGAGGCCGTCTTCGAGCGGCATGCCCTGGAACTGCTGAAATGAACGATGCCGACAGGCCCTGCGACCTGTGCAGCCTGCCGGTGGGGGTGAAGCCCTTCACCCTGGCGCTGCCCGGCAAAACGCTGGAATTCTGCTGTGAGGGCTGCCGGGGGATTTACGAAATACTGCACGAGATCAAGGAATCGCCCGACCAACCGGGCCAGCATGACAAAACCGTATGAAAGGAGACGTGCCATGATGATGGAAGAATCCGCCCGCCACGCGATGGGCAGCATGATGAGCAGCCCGGTATCCCACGGCGCCGTGTTGGCCGCCACCGGCTTCGCCGCCGGCCGCGGCCTGCTCGGCGGCGTGCTGCTGCGCAACCCGCTACTGCTGATCGGCGCCGGCCTGGTCGCCGGCTACCTGGTGCACAAGTACGAGAAGGAGATCGTGCTGGCCGCCTCCAAGGCGATGGGCATGGGCAAGGACTTCGCCCTGCAGCAGAAGGAGCACCTCTCCGACCTCGTCGCCGAGGCGCAGGAGCAGGAGGCCAAGCCGGCCGACGCGCCGCCGTCTCCCCAGGACTGACTTTCCCGGAGGTGAGCATGTCCCACGCCGAAGAGTGGGCGCGGTGCATCGTCGTGCGCCACCGCGAGCCGGGCCACCTGCGCTTCGCGCTGCCGGCCGAGCTGTGCGAAGGCCCGCGTGCCGACGCGCTGGAGAGTGGTCTGGTCGGCAGCGCCGGCATCTACCGCGCCACGCTCTACCGCAGCGCGCGCAAGCTGTCGCTGCGCTACGACCCGCACCAGGCCAATGAACGTGAGGTGGGGCTGGCCCTGCGCGCGCAGCTCGACCGCCTGCCCGGCCCGCTCGTGCAGACGCTGCAGCCGGCCGCCGAACAGTTCGGCCAGACATTGCACGCGACGAAGGAGCGGATCGGCGAGAGCGCCCGCCGCAAGCTTGCCCGGTTCCGCCTCGCCCTGACGAGGCTGCGCCAGGCGCCGGCGAAGGAAGGCTCGCTCGCCGCGCGCCTGCAGCCGGTCGTCGCCAACGCGCTGACCGAGAAGGCGATCATCAATTTCCTCAACGACCTGATCGCCTTCTACCTCATCAAAGTGCACTGGGAGCTGATCACCAAGCGCTGGATGCGCGAGCCGCTCAAGCACGCCGACAGCTGGCTGGCGATCTTCTACCTGATGTACCTGCTGGTGCGCTACCGGAAGCTGAACAAGTGACGCCGAAACACTTCCAGGTCGCGCACCGCCTCTCGCGCCGCGTCCGCTTCGTCGCGCCCTCGCTGCTGCGGCAGACCGAGCGCGGCTACCTGCTGGAAATTCTGCTGCGCAAGCACGCCGCGATAAAAGACGTGCGCGTCGTCGCCGGCATCGGCTCGGTGACCGTGCATTACGATCCGGCGCAGCTTGCCGAGGAACGCCTGCTGGCCATCGTCGATGCCGTGATCGGCAACCTCGCCGAAGCGCCGCCGCCGAAACCCGCCGCGGCCGCGCAGGTGCCGGAAGGGCCGCAAGTGGAATGTTCGGTCGCGGTGGAAGGGATGACCTGCGCATCCTGCGCCCTGCTGATCGAGATGCGCCTCAAACGCGACCCGCAAGTGGCCAGCGCCAGCGTGAACTTCGCCGCCGGCACGGCGACGGTGCAGGGGCAGCTCACGCGCGAGGCGCTCTCCGCCCGCGTCGCGCGGCTCGGCTACGTGCCGCGGCCGATGGACACCCTGGCGCAGCGGCGCCTATTGGTGGAGCGCGAGCACGCGCGCCTGGCCGAGTCGAAGCGGCGCTTCCTGCAGGCGGCCTGGCTGACTGCGCCGGTGATGGTCAGCGGCATGCTCATGCACCGCTCGCCGACCCTGCGCCTCGTCGAACTGGCTTTGTCCACGCTGGTGGTGTTCGGCCCCGGCGGCGACATCTTCCGCAAGGCCTGGATGCTGGCGAAGAGCCGCGAAGCGAACATGGATTCCCTCATCGCCATGGGCGCCGGCGCCGCCTGGATCTACAGCCTGCCCGGCGTGCTGCGCCGCCACCACCACGTCTATTTCGAATCGGCCGCCGGCATCGTCGCCTTCGTCCTGCTCGGCCGCTACCTGGAAGAGCGCGCCAAGGGCCGGGCGAGCGAGGCGATCCGCAAGCTCATCGAGCTGCAGCCCGACACCGCGGTGCGGCTGCGCCGAGGCGTCGAGGAAATCGTGCCCATCGACGAGGTGCAGGTCGGCGACCTGCTGCGCGTGCGCCCGGGCGACCGCGTGCCCATCGACGGCGTCGTCGTGGACGGCCGCTCGGCGGTGGACGAATCCCTCGTCACCGGCGAATCGCTCCCGGTTGCCAAGGCGCCGGGCGACGCGGTGATCGGCGGCTGCATCAACGGCACCGGCAGCTTCACGCTGCGCGCCACCACGGTGAACGGCGATACGGTGCTGTCCGGCATCGTGAAGATGGTCGACCACGCCCAGTCGGCCAAGCTGCCGGTGCAGAAGCTGGCCGACCGCATCTCCGCGCGCTTCGTGCCGG
>JADYZH010000225.1 GCA_020853215.1 Sulfuritalea sp.
CGTGACAAGGATGTCGCCGACCGCATGGTTCTGGAGCGAGCACTGGCGGTATTGAACATGCCCCCCGAAACGCCGTGAGGGCAAATTTCATGACTACCGCTCGACGCCATGCCTGGCGCCCCCGGCGCCACAGTAACAATGGCTTCGTTCTCATAGCGCTGGTGGCCATTCTGGTGATCGGCGGCTTGTATTTCTTCATCAGTAATCTGTCACCCGAGGAGATCGAAGCACGCCGGCAGAAGAACACCGAGGCGGCTCTGGTGCAGGCGCGGGATGCACTGATTGGCTATGCGCTGCAATACCGGGATGCTCAGGCTGCAAAGGATGCAAATGATACCGGCGATGACGACCGTGCCATGTACGGTTACTTGCCGCTGCCAGATCTTGGTTCCAGCCGCAACCAGAACATCGACCCGAATTGCCGGCAGGATCCGAACGACATCAACAGTCCGCGCCTGGAAGGCTGCGATGCGAACACCTTCAACGGTATTGCTTTCGACGCCAACGGCATCGGCCCGACTGTCGTAGGCCGACTCCCATGGAGAACTCTCGGCATTGAACCGCTGCGCGATGGCCACGGCGAATGCCTTTGGTTAATCGTTTCATCACTGCACGGCAGGATTCAGCAGGCCCCCCTGCCACCTACTCCGCCAGCCATCCAGCCAGCAATGAACTGGGATACGCTCGGACAACTCGACATCGTCACCGCCAACGGAACGAACGCATTGTCAAGCGCACTGGCTGTCCATGATCGTCCGGTTGCGATCATCTTCTCCCCTGGTCCGCCCTTGCCCGGCCAGAACCGAAAACCTCCGTCTTCCGCACCACCTGCTGGTGACGATGTTACCCAGTGCGGGGGCAATTACGGGGTCACCAACTATCTCGACCCTGCCAGCCCAATAGCTCTTGGCGTCATAACCAACTATCTCGCGGGACCAAACGATGCCAGCGCATTGACTGGTGACTCCGACACGTCGAATGACCCGGATGACGCACTGAAGAAGCCGATGCTGCTGCATGGCAAAGTATTCAAGTCGGGTACCAACTATTTGCCTGGCGGCTGCACCGGCCCAAATTGCGAATTGGCTGTCAACGACATTGGCCTCCCGATCACCAGCGATACCCTGTTCAGTGCAATTCGAAAAAATACCAACTTCCGTACCGACTTCAATAACGTGCTCGATCGCATGGTCGGCTGTCTGCGTGATCAATTTGCTGCAGGCGGTGCTTGGTCACCCGATAGCACGAATCTTCAAGGAATAGCGGGAGACAAGACTGCCGGTCGCATACCCGCGAACGACTCCTGTTACGGCGATGACATTAACCCGAAAGGCTATTACAGTCACTATAAGGAACTGATTTTTGTCGCCAAGCCGAATGCCGGCGCACTCTCGGTAAATGGGCAGGCCTGCGCCGGAACCGTGCTGTTCGCCAGCCAGCGTGGGCCCGGACAAGTCAGGATCACCGCGGGTGCTGGGATCAAGGACAAGAACATCGTAGGCAATTATCTTGAGGGAGAAAACCTGATCAGTTTCACAAATCCCAGTACCGCCTGCCCACCGGGGAGCGACTGCCTCACATTTTCCGGTCCCGAAAAGTTCGAGCGGATTTCTTCGTCCCAATCGGCGGCTCAGGACATTGTTCGATGCATTCCATTCGGAGCATCACTCCTAATGACTCCGTCACCAGGCCTCGCAGCGGCGGGACTTAGTCAGATTGCCAGCTACGCGCCCGGCACGCGCACCTTGACGCTCGGAAGGGAGGTAGCGGCAAGCCTGCCTGCGGGTTCCGCCTCCGATCTCTTCGGTTGCGCGTGGACTCCCGAAACTCGTGCGATGAATGGCGGACTGCGAAGTTACTTCTTGTTTCGAATAAATGATGCTGGATTCAGTTCCGCACCACTGGATGGATTTACCTTCGCTATTGTAGATGGCGACAACAACGGCACCAATGCCTGCGGCGCCGCGCGCCAGCACCTTGGATACTCGGGCAACAATCTCGATACACCCTTCATCGTCTCGCCCAAGATTGCCCTGGAGATCGACCCAAGGCAACAGAGTGGTTTCAACCCCATTGTGACCGACCCTTTACGCAACGGACGCAATGATCCCAACTACAACGGCGGGCATGTTGCCATCCAATACTGGGGCGGTGAGGCGCCCATCCTTGCGACCGGTACTGCTGTCGGCACCTTCCCGCCATGCACCGCTCCCCGCTTCGCTGTCGGCAGCGACTGCTACCTGCCGCAGGAGGAAGACGACAATGTCCATGGGACGCCCGCCAATGCGAGAACCAGCTTTCCCCCGCCTCCCGCCAATCCTGTCGCACCTGCCACGGCCCCGGCTGTACCTCCGGATACGCCGGCAGGCGTATATAAGCTCGATCCCGGACTGAGCGGCATTCCCACCAACAAGGATATCCATGTGCGCGTCGAGACTACCCGTCCAGCGGCAACTTACGACCTGCCCATGGTACGGGTGGCAACCACAGCCAATCTCAATCTAACCCCGCCCGGGAATACGGTGGATGGCGTCGTCCTGTCCATCGGCGACCGAGTTCTGGTCAAGGAACAGGCGGCTCCGGCCGAAAACGGAATCTACATCTGGAATGGCGCCCTCCTCCCCATGACTCGTACCGCTGACGCGGATTCGACGACGGAACTCGCCGGAATCCTTGTCGAGGTCCAGCAGGGCAGCCAAAACGCACGGACCATCTGGCGCCAGACAGCCACCAACCCGGCGCTCGGCACCGATCCCCTGCACTGGACCAACGTCCGGGTCAAGCTTGCCCCGCAGACGAATATCGATCTCGCCAGCCCCGGCACAATCCTGGACGGCATCATGATGGCGAATGGGGACCGCGTCCTCGTCAAGGCACAGACGATGGCCGCCGACAACGGCATCTACCTCTGGAGAGGTCCATCGACCACCATGACGCGGGCGCCCGATGCCGATACGCCTGCAAAGCTGACCGGCATCGTCGTTCAGGTCCAACAGGGGTCGGACGCCACTGCATGGTGGCGGTATGACGGCACGTCATGGGGCCGCTTAGCGGTCCATGTCGCCACCCAATCTGCAGTCAATTTAGCTAACCCCGGAGCCAGTATCGACGGCATTTCCCTTGCGGCCGGTGACCGGGTTCTCGTCAAGGCACAGGCGGGTTCAGCCGAAAACGGCATTTACCTCTGGAACGGTTCGTCAAGCGCCATGACGCGTGCGACGGACGCCGACATCGCCGCGGAACTCGCAGGTGCGCTCACCCATGTCCTGACTGGAACCGACACCGGCCGCGCGTTTCGCCAATCCGCCCTGGCAGCCACGGGCACATTGGGCGCCAATCCAGTTTCCTGGACTGCAATCGACCGGTCGCCAAGATTCCTGATCGAAATCTGGATACTTCCGGAAAGCGCCACGGACGCAAACAGGATTGCCGCGATGAAGAACACCACACGCCCCATGGGCGTCCTCTCCCCGAGTTTCGTATCTCAGCTACGCGATACGCCGACGATCGGTTATCCTTTCCGCAATGCGCGCCTGGGCTTCACGGTAGGCCAGCGCACCTCCTTAACGGATCAAACCTTCACGATTAGGGATTTTTTCACCACATGGCTCGATTGACCGCCGTCCCGCCAGCGCCGACTTCCATCGCCAAGGGCTTCACCCTGATCGAACTCGCGATCGTGCTGTTCATCATCGCCCTGCTGCTCGGCGGAATGCTGTTGCCGCTGGCCGGACAGCAGGACATCCGCAGCTTTGGCGACACTCAGAAGATACTTGCCGAAGCTCGGGATGCTCTGCTCGGCTTCGCTGCGGTCCATGAACGGCTGCCTTGTCCAGCTTCGGCCACCAGCAACGGACTGGAAAGCTTCTGTGACAGCGCCTCTGGCCCCTGCGTGGTCACATTGCCATTGCAGGTTCAGCCCCATGGCCGCTGCTCGAACCCCTACGACGGATTCTTTCCAGCGGCGGCGCTCGGCTTCACGCCCATCGACGCCCAAGGCTACGCGCTCGATGGTTGGGGCGGTGAAACATTGCATCGCATCCGCTATGCGGTTTCCACAAACAGCCCGTTTAGCAACGACAACTACCCGCCTTATCAGTCTGACTTTTCAAGCACTGGGGCGGCCTTTGCGTTTACCTACTTGTCCGGAATGAAGGCAGTTTCAATGACAAGTCTCTTGCCGGACCTGCGGATTTGCAGCAGGGGAACTGGCATGCAGAGCGCGGGCTTGCGTCTAGCCGACTGCCCAGTTCCAATCGGGCCGGATTTTGTACCGACAGTATTAACCACCGATGCCGTCGCAGTGATCTATTCACCGGGCAAGAACGCCGGCACGGGCGGCACCGGCGCAGACGAAAACCACAATCCCAATCCGCAATCCACCATCGCCGCCGATCGCGCCTTCGTCAACGCGCAGCAAGCCACCACATTCGACGATCAGCTGCTCTGGTTGTCCAAGAGCGCGCTGTTCAACCGCATGGTCGCCGCCGGCCGGTTGCCCTGATCCCTCCAGAAAGTCGGCGCCGGCGACACGGCGCCGGACCCTCAGGCAAAGCCCTGGGGATTGTTGCGTTGCCAGTTCCAGGCATCGCGGCACATGTCGTCGAGGCTGCGCGTGGCCGTCCAGCCGAGGCGAAACCGCTTTTCGACTCAATCGGTCGGCACTTTCCTTTATCATCGAGTTCATGACCGCAATCGAACCCACCACCGAACGCGCGGCTCGGGCCTTTCTCCACCGCGTCACTCGCCAGTACGAC
>JADYZH010000226.1 GCA_020853215.1 Sulfuritalea sp.
ACGCAAACCACCCTGTCCGTGGATGATGCGCGGGTGATCGTGCATGCGCTGACGGACCGTTTCCCGAAGATCATCGGGCCGCGCAAGGACGACATCTGCTATGCCACGCAGAACCGCCAGGATGCCGTCAAGGCCATGGCCGGCAAGGTCGATGTGGTCATCGTGGTCGGCTCGAAGAACAGTTCCAACTCCAACCGCCTGCGCGAGGTGGCCGAGATCGGCGGCATCCCCGCCTATCTGGTCGACGGGGCCGAGCAGATCGACGTCGCGTGGCTGGGCGCCGGTATGCGGGTAGGCGTCACGGCCGGCGCGTCGGCGCCCGAAATCCTGGTCAATGGTGTCGTCGAGCGGATCCGGGCGCTGGGTGCCGGCAGCGTCGAGACCCTGGACGGCGTCGCCGAGAACGTGAATTTCCCGTTGCCGAAAGAGTTGCTGGCCTGAGACGGCAAGCGCCGGGCGCGTTGCCACGGGTCGGGGGCCGCAGGTATAATTCCCATCCTTTCAGGACGCTGTTGTAGCTCAGTTGGTAGAGCAACTGATTCGTAATCAGTAGGTCGCCAGTTCGATTCCGGCCAACAGCACCAATTTTCGAGGCCTGCCCCCATTCCGGTCGGCAGGCCTTGATCCTTTCAGGGGGCCTGCATGCAGATCAAGGACAGTGTTTTCATCATCACCGGCGGTGCGTCGGGTCTGGGCGCGGGCACCGGGCGGATGCTGGTGGAGCAGGGCGGCAAGGTGGTGCTGGCCGACCTGAACGAGGCGGCCGGCAATGCGCTGGCGGCGGAGCTGGGGGCCAATGCACGCTTCGTGACGACCAACGTCGCCGACGAGGCCAGCGCCAAAGCGTGCGTGGCAGCGGCACTGGCGGCGTTCGGCGGCCTGCACGGCCTGGTCAATTGCGCCGGCATCGCGCCCGCCGAGAAAGTGCTGGGCCGCAACGGCCCGCATTCCCTGGACGTGTTCGCCAGGACCGTGACGGTCAACCTGGTCGGCAGTTTCAACATGATCCGCCTGGCGTCCGAGGCGATGAGCCAGGGGGCACCGAATGCGGCGGGGGAGCGCGGCGTCATCGTCAGCACCGCGTCGGTGGCGGCCTACGACGGCCAGATCGGCCAGGCCGCCTACGCCGCATCGAAGGGCGGCGTGGTCGGCATGACCTTGCCGGTCGCGCGCGAACTGGCGCGCTTCGGCATCCGCGTCATGACCATTGCACCGGGCATCTTCGAGACGCCGATGCTGCTGGGCATGCCGCAGGAAGTGCAGGATGCACTGGGCAAGATGGTTCCCTTTCCCTCGCGCCTGGGCAAGCCGGCCGAGTATGCGGCGCTGGTGCGGCACATCATCGAGAACGAAATGCTGAACGGCGAGGTCATTCGCCTCGACGGCGCCATCCGCATGGCGCCGAAGTAAGTTCGCTCGGCCTGATCATGGCCGATAGCGAGCCCTGCTACCACTGCGGCCTGTCGATTCCGGCGGGCCTTGACCTTGCGGTCGAGATCGGCGGACAGCGGCGCCAGATGTGCTGCGCCGGTTGCCAGGCGGTGGCACAGGCCATCGTCGCCAACGGTCTGGCCGATTACTACCGGCATCGTGATGCGATGCCGGAGAGTCCGCGCGAAGCGCTGCCGCAGATCGTCGCCGATTTCGTCCTGTTCGACCATCCCGACGTGCAGAGGAACTTCGTGCGCCGGGCCGAAGGCGCGGCTGGCGAACATGAACAGGAAGCGGCGCTGATCCTCGAGGGCATCACCTGCGCCGCCTGCGTCTGGCTTAACGAATCGCATGTGCGCCGCCAACCCGGCGTGACGTCGATCGACATCAACTACACCACGCGCCGTGCACGGGTGCGCTGGGATGAGCGCGTGACCAAGCTGTCGGCCATCCTCGAAGCCATCGCCGCAATCGGCTATCGGGCTCACCCCTACGATGTCGGCCGTTCCGAGGAACTGGCGCAGAAGGAACGCAAGGCCGCGCTGTGGCGCCTGTTCGTCGCCGGCTTCGGCATGATGCAGGTGATGATGTATGCCGTACCGGTGTATCTCGCCGACGGCGACATGACGCCGGACATCGAGCAACTGATGCGCTGGGCCAGCCTGATCCTCACCGTGCCGGTGGTCTTGTACTCCGCCGCGCCTTTTTTCACCAGCGCTTGGCGCGACCTGAAGCTCTCTCGCGTCGGCATGGACGTGCCGGTGGCGCTGGGGGTCGGCGCTGCATTTGCGGCCAGCGTCTGGGCCACGCTGATCGCCGCGGGCGAGGTGTATTTCGACTCGGTCACCATGTTCGTCTTCTTCCTGCTTTCGGGGCGCTATCTGGAAATGATGGCGCGGCAGAAGGCGGCGCGCAGCGTCGAGACGCTGGCGCGCGCCATTCCGGCCTTCGCCACACGGCTCGCGGCATGGCCGGATACCGCGGGCGAGCGGGTCGCCGTGGTCGAGTTACGCGCCGGGGATGTGGTGCAGATAAGACCCGGCGAAACGGTGCCGGCCGATGGCTGCGTGCTCGACGGCGAGAGCGCAGCGGACGAATCCCTGCTGACCGGCGAGAGCCGCCCGGTGCCCAAGCGGGCTGGCGATGCGTTGATCGGCGGCAGCGTGAATACGGCAAGCCCGCTGGTGATGCGCGTCGAGCGCGTCGGCGAGGCGACGCGGGTGGCGGCCATCCAGCGCCTGATGGAACGCGCCGCCGCGGAAAAGCCGCGCCTGGTGGAAATGGCCGACCGCGTTGCCGGACATTTCGTCATTGCCCTTCTGGTACTGGCGGTGGTGACGGCACTGGCCTGGTGGTGGATCGACCCGTCGCGCGCGCTGTGGATTTTTGTCGCCGTGCTGGTGGTGAGTTGTCCCTGCGCCCTCTCGCTGGCGACGCCGGCCGCATTGACCGTGGCGACCGGTGCGCTGGCCGCCCGCGGCGTGCTGGTGACGCGCGGCCATGCGATCGAGGCTCTGGCGCGGGCCGATCGCTTCATCTTCGACAAGACCGGCACGCTGACCGCGGGACAGGTTGAGCTGGTTGAGGTCATTCCGGTCCGCGGCGAAGCCGCGTTCGCGCTGGCGATGGCGGCAGCGCTCGAACGTGGTTCCGAGCATCCCATCGCGCGGGCGATGACCGCGGATGATTCCGACGCCGGGGTTTCGGTCACCGCAGCGCGCGCCACCACTGGGGCCGGAGTCGAAGGCCTGATCGACGGGCGCAGCTGGCGCCTGGGGCGCCCGGAGTTCGTCGGTGCGCCGCATGGCATTCCGATTCCGCCCGGGATCGGGTCAAACGTCGGCGCCGGCGATACGGTGATCGCTCTCGGCGATGACGAGGGATGGCAGGCGTTTTTCCGCCTCAGCGATGCCCTGCGGCCGGAGGCCGTCGCGATGAGCGCCGGGCTTGCAGCGGCCGGCATCCGTCTGTCGATTTTCAGCGGCGATGCCTGCGCTGCCGCGGCGCGGGTGGGCGCGGCGCTGGGAATTCCGGACGCCCGCGGCGGTTTGTCGCCGGAGGAGAAACATGCCGCGCTGAAAGCCCTGCAGGATGCCGGCGAAACCGTGGCGATGGTCGGCGACGGCGTGAATGACGCGCCGGTACTGGCCCGGGCGCAGGTATCGATCGCCATGGGCGGCGGCGCCGACCTGGCCCGTGCCAGCGCCGATATCGTGCTGCTCGGCAATGACCTGCAGGCACTGCCCGCGGGGCTGGCGCTGGCACGATGCGCCGTGCGCATCGTTCGGCAGAACCTGGTGTGGGCCTTCGCCTACAATTTGCTGGTCATCCCGCTGGCCATGGCGGGCTGGGTGACCCCCTGGATGGCCGGCATCGGCATGTCGGCCAGTTCGCTGCTGGTGGTGCTCAATGCCTTGCGCCTGCAACGTGGATGATGGACTGAATGGATATCCTGTATCTCCTGATCCCGCTTTCCCTGGTGCTGGTCTTCGTCATCGCGGCCTTGTTCTGGTGGTCGTTGAAGAGCGGGCAGTACGAAGATCTCGAAGGACCGGGCCACCGGATCCTGATGGACGACGACCGGACCGACAGTCGGAAAAATCGCAGCACTGTTGACTCAGATCAAGGCTCGATGGGCGGCAAGTAACCATACTGGCGGCGGGTTTTATGGTGATGGCTTCGCGCCGTTGCCCGAAGGCTCTCTGTTGGGGTTAGGGGTGCGCGTTGCGCACCCTTTTTTTTCGTCCGGCGACCCTGTCGGCCCGCTCGTCGACACTGAAGAAATTCCACCCATCGAGCCATAAACCATACTGATGTTATTGTTAATTTCATTGAAGTCGGATATATTTTGATATGTATCAAACAGCGCAAATATTTAGCGTGTAATCTCCCGGAAATTCACATACTGCACCGCATCAAAAGCGGTATGGAACAAGGTTTCTTTTTTAATGTGAGGTGAATCCATCATGCAATCGCAAGCGACTTACAACTACAAAGTCGTGCGCCAGTTCGCCGTGATGACCGTAATCTGGGGCATCGTCGGCATGCTGGTGGGCGTCATCATCGCCGCCCAGCTGGTCTGGCCGGAGTTGAACGTGCACGAGTTCCTGAGCTACGGACGCCTGCGTCCCTTGCACACCAATGCCGTGATCTTCGCCTTCGGCGGTTGCGCCTTGTTCGCCACTTCCTACTACTGCGTGCAGCGCACCAGCCATGCACCGCTGTTCGCGCCGGGACTGGCGGCATTCACCTTCTGGGGCTGGCAAGTGGTCATCGTGGCGGCGGCGCTGTCCCTGCCGCTGGGCTTCACCCAGGCCAAGGAATACGCGGAACTCGAATGGCCGATCGACATTCTGATCACGCTGGTCTGGGTGTCTTATGCCGTGGTGTTCTTCGGCACCATCGTCAAGCGCACGGTATCGCACATCTACGTGGCGAACTGGTTCTTCGGCGGCTTCATCCTGACCGTCGCCGTGCTGCACCTCGTCAACAGCGCGGCGATTCCGGTGTTTTCAGCCGGCGTCCTGACGCCGAAGTCTTACTCGGCCTATGCCGGGGTACAGGATGCGATGATCCAGTGGTGGTACGGCCACAATGCGGTCGGTTTCTTCCTCACCGCCGGCTTCCTCGGCATGATGTACTACTTCGTGCCGAAGCAGGCCGGGCGTCCGGTGTATTCCTACCGCCTGTCGGTGGTGCACTTCTGGGCCCTGATCTTCACCTACATGTGGGCCGGCCCGCACCACCTGCACTACACCGCGCTGCCCGACTGGACTCAGAGCGTCGGCATGGTCTTCTCGCTGATCCTGCTGGCGCCTTCCTGGGGCGGTATGATCAACGGCATCATGACCTTGTCGGGCGCCTGGCACAAACTGCGCGACGACCCGATCCTGAAGTTCATGATTACCTCGCTGTCCTTTTACGGCATGTCGACCTTCGAAGGCCCGATGATGTCGATCAAGACGGTGAATGCGCTGTCGCACTACACCGACTGGACCGTGGGCCATGTGCATTCCGGCGCCCTGGGCTGGGTGGCGATGATTTCGATCGGTTCCATCTACTACCTGCTGCCGCGTCTGTTCGGCAAACCCGAGATGCACTCGAAAAAGCTGATCGAAGTGCACTTCTGGGTGGCCCCCATCGGCGTCGTGC
>JADYZH010000227.1 GCA_020853215.1 Sulfuritalea sp.
GACCTGCCCAACAAGACCGCCGTGGAGAAAAAGCTGGCGGAGCTGGAGCGCTTCGGCGTCACCGAACAGGTCACCACCGAACTTGAAGGCGGCGGCCACGAAATCGTCCTCGGCGCCTTCGCCACCGAGGCGGAAGCGCGCGATTTCCTGCAGGGGCTGGTGAAGCGGGGCGTCAAGTCGGCGCGCGTTGACAGCCGCCAACTGCCGCCGCCGAAGGTTCGCATCGAAGCCCGCGGACCGGCGGCGGAGCTGCTGCGGCAGCTGCCGCAGCTGATCGCGCCCCATGCCGATGCCACCATCGGCGATTGTCCGTCGTGACCTGGGTGGTCGGCCTCACCGGCGGCATCGGCAGCGGCAAGAGCGCCGTTGCCGACCTGTTCGCCGCGCAAGGCATCGCGGTGGTCGACACCGACGCCATCGCCCATGAACTGACCGCGCCCGGCGGCGCCGCGATGCCGGCGATCCGCGCCGGCTTCGGCGACGGCGTGGTGGCCGCCGACGGCGCGCTCGACCGCGCCGCGATGCGTGCCATCGTCTTCACCGACCCCGCGGCGAAGAAGCGCCTGGAAGCCATCCTGCATCCGCTGATCCGCACCGAAAGCGAACGGCGCATCGCCGCCGCCTCGTCGCCCTATGTCATCCTCATGGTGCCCTTGCTGGTCGAGTCTGGCAGCTACCGCGAGCGGGTGAACCGGATTGCCGTGGTCGACTGCCGCGAAGCGACCCAGGTTGCCCGTGTCATGAGCCGCAACGGCCTGCCGCGGGCCGAAGTCGAGCGCATCCTCGCGGCGCAGGCGACGCGCGCCGAGCGCCTGGCGGCCGCCGACGACGTGATCGACAACGACGGCGACATCGCCGCCCTGCCGCCCCGGGTCGGGCATCTGCACGGGGACTATTTGGCGCTGGCGCGGCAGTTTGGTTGAGATTTGCACTGATTTGGGTCACAATCCGGACAATTTTCCCCACCCGGCTCCCCATTCGGCAAGCGTGTGATCACTTACGAATACCCTCTCAGCGAGCGCGTTCGCACGCTATTGCGGCTCGAAGATCTGTTCGACAAGGTCACCCATTTTGCGACCGCCGAAGGCGCCATGGAGCACCACGTCGCGCTGGTCACGCTGTTCGAAATCCTCGAGGTCGCCGGCCGCGCCGAACTGAAGTTCGACCTGGTGCAGGAACTCGAACGCCAGCGCCAGATCCTGCTTTCCTTCCGCAACAATCCCGACATTTCCGAAGACGCGCTCTCCGGCGCGCTCTACGAAATCGAGCAGGCCAGCGCGCTGCTGCTGGCGATGCACGGCAAGATCGGCCACTACCTGCGCGAAAACGAATGGCTGATGGCGATCAAGAACCGCGCCGCGATCCCCGGCGGCGTCTGCGAGTTCGACCTGCCCGGCTACCACTACTGGCGGCATCGCGACTCGGCGCTGCGCCAGCAGGACCTTGGCAACTGGATCGCGCCGATGCTGCCGATCCGCGCCGGGCTGGCGATCGTGCTGCGCCTGTTGCGCGCCTCGGGCCGCAGCGAGCAGCAGACGGCGCAGCGCGGCGCCTTCCAGCTGATGCTGGGCGGTCGCAGCGCGCAACTGATCCGGCTCAAGACAGTGCAGGGCGAGCCCTGCCTGCCGGAAATCTCCGCCGGCAAGTTCGCCATCAACATCCGCTTCCTGCGCCCCGACATGGACCAGCGCCCGCGCCAGATCGACTCATCGGTGAACTTCGAACTGACGTTGTGTAACCTTTAGGCGCTTTTCAGGACGTTTCAGAACGTCGCAGGAACCCCCACAAAGCCCCGCCGTTGCGGGTTTCCGGACCGTTCATGACTTCGCCGGGCAGTGACCAACATTCGTGTAGCTACACGGGTAGCCGCATGCGAGGCCTTGCCAAGCGTAACGTTACGCTATACACCCTGGCCGTGATCAAGACATTCCGCCATAAAGGGCTGCAAGCCTTTTTCGAGACAGGCAGCAAAGCCGGTATCCAGCCGCACCACGCACCCCGATTGGCGCGACAATTGACGCGGCTTGATCTGGCCGCCATGGCGGAGGATATGAACGTCCCAGGTTGGAAGCTGCACCCGCTTTCGAATGGACATTGGTCGGTTTGGGTGAATGGCAACTGGCGCCTGACCTTCGCTTTCGAAGGAGCGGACGCCGTATTGGTCGATTATCAGGACTACCACCAGGAGCAAGGCGCATGACCCGAATCCACAACCCGCCGCACCCCGGCGAAATCCTGCGGGAGGATGTACTACCCGCGCTGAGCCTGACCGTGACCGATGCCGCCGAGCAGCTTGGCGTTACGCGCGCCGCCCTGTCCCGCGTGCTGAACGGACGGGCCGCAATCTCGCCGGAAATGGCGCTGCGGCTGGAAGGCTGGCTGGGTGTCGAGAACGGCGGCCGCGCCGATCTGTGGATTTCGCAGCAGGCCGCGTATGACTTATGGCAGGCGCGCCAGGCCGGAAAGCCGAAGGTCCGCCGGGCCGTACTGACCGCAGCATAGGCGTTGCCATGGGCAAGGCTTTCGAGAGCATCAAGGGAATACGTGGGGCTTCGAGCAACGGTGGGGCACATGCCTGAGACGACGCACGCTGCTGGCGCCGCAGCTCGCATCGTCACCTGCCCGGCTTGCGGCAAGGCTGTCGAGTGGGTGGCGGAGAACCACTACCGGCCGTTCTGCTCGGCGCGCTGCAAGGGCGTCGATCTTGGCGCGTGGGCCTCGGACCAGTACCGGATCGCGGCCAAGGAAGAGCCGAAGCCGGAAGACCAGTCGGAGTAGGACGGGCGTAGGGCGGGCGTAGGGCGGACTTCAGTCCGCCATCGTAACCCGGCCGGTTGAAACCGGCCCTACATCGCCATCGTAACCCGGCCGGTTGAAACCGGCCCTACATTGCCATCCACCCCGGCCGGTTGAAACCGGCCCTACTCCGCCAGCCAGCCTTGGCCGACTGAAGTCGGCCCCACAGTCATGTCCCAGGCACCGCGGATCGCGGCGATGCCGTGGGCGCCGGCGCGTTGGGCGGCATCGAGGTCCGCGCGCAATAAACCGCCCAGGGCAAAAGTCGGCAGTGGCGGCACGGCGAGCGCCGCGGCCAAACCCTCCCAGCCGATGCCGGCCACACCTGGATGGCTGGCAGTCGTGCGCACCGCGCCGAATACCGCGAAATCGCAGCCCAGTTTGGCGGCCAGTTCGAGTTCCGCCGCGGTATGGCAGGAGGCGGCGACCAGCGCGAAATCCGGCCGCGCGGTTTGCGCCGCCAACTGCCGCGCCTGCAGATGCACCCCGTCCGCCCCGGCGCCGGCGGCCAGCGCCTGATCGCCATTGACCAGCACCCGCGCGCTGTACTGGTGGCAGAGGTCGACCGCGGCATGGACGAAGGCGGCGCGGCGCGCGGCATCGAGCTTGGGCTCGCGCAGTTGCACCAGCTTGAGGCCGCTTTCCAGCGCATGGGCGAGAGCCATCAGTTGCGCGTCGATGCCAATCTCGCCGGCGTGCGTGATGGCGCAAAAATCGGGCAGGGCCAGTGCCGCCAGCACCGGCGCATTGGCCGGCAACATGGGCGCCACCGTCAGACCGTCGGCGCGCTGCCAGGCCAGCGCGCTATGCACATGGTCGTGCAGCTCGCCGCACCAGTCGCGGACGCGGAAGAAGTTGAGCCGCACGTGGGCGTGCTCGTAGACATGCTCGCGGCGCAGCCAGGGGTCGGCGCGCGTGACGCCGATGCCCAGCTCCTCGCCGAGTTCGCGCAGCAGCGCGGCATGCGGCGTCTCGCCGGACTCGACCTTGCCGCCGGGGAATTCCCAGTAGCCGGGATAGAAGGTGCCCGGCGCGCGCTGGCCGAGCAGAAACTCAAAGACACCATCCGCCGCGCGTCGCTCGATGACGGCGGCGGCGACTTCGGTCAGTTTCATTTCTTTGCCGGGGTCCGGGCCGTCTTGCCGCCATGCCGCCCGGCGTAATCGCGGGCGAACTGCCAGGCGACGCGGCCGCTGCGCGAACCGCGCATCAGGCTCCATTGCAGCGCTTCGCCGCGCGCGGCCTCGACCTTGTCGGCCGGCACGCCGAATTCCCCCAGCCAGTGCGCGCAGATCTCCAGGTAGTGATCCTGGCCGAAGGGATAGAAGGACAGCCACAGGCCGAAGCGCTCGGACAGCGAAATCTTCTCCTCGGTGGTTTCGCCGGGGTGGATGTCGCCGTCGGCGTCGTGCTTGGCCTCGAGGTTCTCCGACATCTTTTCCGGCATCAGGTGGCGGCGGTTCGACGTCGCATACACCAGCAGGTTGTCCGGCATGCCGGTGATCGAGCCGTCGAGGATGCTTTTCATCGCCTTGTAGCCGGGCTCGCCCGACTCGAAGGAAAGGTCGTCGCAGAAGATGATGAAGCGCTCGCGGCGGGCGGCGACCAGGTCCACGATCTCCGGCAGGTGCACCAGCTCATCCTTGTCCACCTCGATCAGGCGCAGGCCTTTTGCCGCGAACTGGTTCAGCACCGCCTTGACCAGCGAGCTCTTGCCCGTGCCGCGCGCGCCGGTCAGCAGCACGTTGTTGGCGCTGCGTTTGGCGACGAACTGCCGGGTGTTCTGCGCGATGCGCTGCTTCTGGTCATCGACGCCCTGCAGGTCCTCGAAGCGGATGTGGTGCGGCTGCTTGACCGCCTCCAGCCAGCCGCGCCCGCCGCGGGTGCGCCAGCGGAAGGCCGTGGCCGACCAGTCGGTGGCCGGCAGGGGAGGCGGCAGGGCCGCTTCGATGCGATCGAACAGCGCATCGAGGCGATCCATCAGGGGGGCAAAGTCACGGGCGGGATCGGACATCGGGTAAGCTTGCGGGCCATTGAGAGCGCCTAACTTTAGCAGATTCATGTATCGATCCATCCCCGCCCTGATTGCCCTGCTGACGCTGTTGACCATGGCCGGCTGCGCGCAAATCGGCGTCGAGCCGGCGCCGACTTCTCCTGCCGCGGCCGCCTGTCCCGCGCCCGCCGCCTGCCCCGTTTGCCCGGTGTGCCCGGTCGTCGAACCACCCAAGCCGCCGGAAAAACCCCTGCAGTCGGCCGAGTGGAACGAGCTGCCGGACTGGAACCAGGACGATCCCGGCGCCGCCTTCACCGCCTTCGTCGCCGGTTGCCGCAGCCTGGAACGCCAGGCGCACTGGAAACCGGCCTGCGCCTCGGCGCGCGAACTCACCGACAAATCCGCCGCCGCCCTGCGCGCCTGGTTCGAGGCGCACACACAGCCCTGGGCGCTGGTCAATCCGGACGGCTCGCGCAACGGGCTGATCACCGGCTATTACGAACCGATACTGAAGGGCAGCCGGCAGAAAGCGCGCGGCTACAACCATCCGGTATTCGGCCCGCCGGAGGACATGGTGGTCGTCGAGCTGGCCGAGCTCTACCCCGAGCTCAAGCACCTGCGCCTGCGCGGCCGCCTCGAAGGCCGCAAGCTGGTGCCCTACTATTCACGTGCCGAGTGGGCGCCGCAGGAGAGCAAGCGCTCACCAGAGGCCCTCCTGTGGATCGACGACCCGATCGATTTGTTCTTCATGCAGATCCAGGGTTCGGGCCAGGTGCAGCTCGCCGACGGCAGCCGCGTGCGCCTGAACTACGCCGACCAGAACGGCCATCCGTATCGTTCCATCGGCCGCTGGCTGATCGACAAGGGCGAACTGAAAGCCGAGCAGGCGTCGATGCAGGGCATCAAGGCGTGGGCCAAGGCCAACCCGGCGCGGCTGGCGGAACTGCTCAATGCCAACCCGAGCCTGGTCTTCTTCCGCGAACTGCCGGTGACCGGCAGCGGCCCGCAAGGCGCCATGGGCCTGCCGCTGACGCCGGAGCGATCGGTCGCCGTCGACCCGCGCCATGTGCCGCTGGGCGCGCCGATCTGGCTGGCGACGACCAGGCCCAACAGCACGCAAACGCTCAACCGCCTGATGGTCGGGCAGGACACCGGCGGCGCGATCCGCGGCGTGGTGCGCGCCGATTTCTACTGGGGCAGCGGCACGGCCGCCGGCAACCAGGCCGGCAAGATGCGCCAGCAGGGCCGCATGTGGGTGCTGCTACCGCGCGGCTTTGTGCCGGGAACGCCGTAGCGCCAGCGCCGACTGTAGAGCAGACCGTAGGGCAGGTCGTAGGGCAGACTTCAGTCTGCCATCCACCCTTGGCCGGTTGAAACCGGCCCTACAACGCCATCCACCCTTGGCCGGTTGAAACCGGCCCTACATTGCCATCCACCCTTGGCCGGTTGAAACCGGCCCTACATTGCCATCCGCCCCTGGCCGGTTGAAACCGGCCCTACATTGCCATCCACCGTGGCCGACTGAAGTCGGCCCCACAAGGGGAGGCAGCTCCCCATCGTGGTGCGGCCGCGGACGCATCGGCACCAACACGGTGCACCCTCCGCCACGCCGTTTTCCCATCCCCATGATTCGACACAGCTTCCGTCGCGGGAACGCTCATTGCTTTCATGCCTTCCATTCGTGCAATCAGACTCAGGGGAGCACCACAATGGAGAATTTCAAGACATCCGCCGACGTACTGTTCATCCTGCTCGGCGCCATCATGATCCTGGCCATGCATGCCGGCTTTGCCTTCCTCGAGCTGGGCACGGTGCGCAAGAAGAACCAGATCAACGCGCTGGTCAAGATCCTCTGCGACTTCTCGGCATCGACCCTGGCCTACTTCTTCATCGGCTACGGCATTGCCTACGGCGTGAATTTCCTCGCCGGCGCCGAAACCCTGGTGCAGAAGAGCGGCTACGACATGGTCAAGTTCTTCTTTCTGCTGACCTTCGCCGCCGCGATCCCGGCCATCGTCTCCGGCGGCATCGCCGAGCGCGCGCGCTTCGGCCCGCAACTCGCCGCCACCGTCCTGCTGGTCGGCTTCGTCTATCCCTTCTTCGAGGGCATCGCCTGGAACCAGGCCTACGGCATCCAGGCCTGGCTCAAGTCCAGCTTCGGCGAGGAGTTCCACGACTTCGCCGGCTCGGTGGTGGTGCACGCCGTCGGCGGCTGGATCGGGCTCGCCGCCGTGCTCATGCTCGGCGCGCGGCGCGGCCGCTACAGCAAGGACGGCGGCATCTCGGCGCATCCGCCCTCGTCCATCCCCTTCCTTGCGCTGGGCGCCTGGATCCTGATCGTCGGCTGGTTCGGCTTCAACGTCATGAGCGCGCAGACCCTGGACAAGATCTCCGGCCTCGTCGCCATGAACTCGCTGATGGCCATGGTCGGCGGCACCCTGGTCGCGCTGGTGGTCGGCAAGAACGACCCCGGCTTCGTGCATAACGGCCCGCTGGCCGGCCTCGTCGCCGTCTGCGCCGGCTCGGACCTGATGCACCCGATCGGCGCGCTGATCACCGGCGGCGTTGCCGGCGGCCTCTTCGTCGTCATGTTCACGCTGACGCAGAACCGCTGGAAGATCGACGACGTGCTCGGCGTCTGGCCGCTGCACGGCCTGTGCGGCGCCTGGGGCGGCATCGCCGC
>JADYZH010000228.1 GCA_020853215.1 Sulfuritalea sp.
ACGGCGCCCAATCTGCGCGTGATGTCGAAGCTGATCGGCGGCGCGCTCGGCGAGCAGTTCGGCGACAAGAAATACCTGTTCGACCTGTTCCCCTACGGCCCGGCCAAGCAGGCCGCGCGTTACGCCGGCATGCCCAAGCCTACCGGTTGCGTCTGAGGCAGTCCGCCACAGGCTGTGGCGGGTTCAGCCCTGGGTAATGATCTCGATGTGGCTGCGGTTCACGTTGATGAAGGGCGCGACCAGCACCTGGCGGCCAGCTTCTTGCGCCTCGCAGACCTCGGCATCCACAACCACGACGAATTCCTTTGAGTCATTCATGAAGTCGGTGACTCGTGCGCCGGGCAACAGGTCGATGTAACCCTTGATCCGGTAGGAACCCGTCAGCAGCGTTACCTTGGTCTTGTTTTCATGTGTTCCCATGCTTGATCCTCCTAGCGAAATTGTGCCCGGGAAAGTCCGCAAGCCACGAATGCGACTCAGGAGATGTCTCGCATCCCGGACCGCACGAGACCGCCAGTATCCGCCAAACCGGCGTGGCGGGGTGTGACGAAGATCAATCCGAGTCCATCAGCCGCCTGCGGTCCCCGTCAGCGGAACGAAGACCACCGGCAGCACGCTGCGCTCACGCACCCGACCCATGGCATCCTTGGACAACAGGAGCAATTCCTGCGATTCGCCGGGCTCACCGACGGGGATCACCAGCTTGCCGCCAGGCTTGAGTTGCCCGACCAGCGCCGGCGGGACGGAATGTGCCGCGGCGGCGACCAGGATGGCATCGTAGGGGGCATGCTCCGGCCAACCTCGACGGCCGTTGCCGCTGCGCACTTCGACATTGTCGTAACCCAGCCGGCTCAGGCGATGGGCCGCTTCGGTCGCCAGTGTCCCGATGATGTCCATCGTATAGACCTGTTTCACCAGTCCGGCCAGCACGGCTGCCTGATAGCCGGAACCGGTGCCGATTTCAAGGACCACGTCGCCGGGTTCGGGATCGATCAGATCGGTCATCAGGGCCACGATGAAAGGCTGCGAAATCGTCTGCCCGCGGCCGATCGGCAAGGGGTGGTTGGCCCAGGCCTGGTACCCATGTTCCGTCGGCACGAATTCGTCACGCGGCACCCGGGCCAGCGCTTGCATGACGCGCTCGGCGAAGGCGGTGCGCCCGGTGCGATAGGCCGTGGCCTCGGCCTCGACGCGGATCTCGTCAAGCAGCCGGGCGGTCCGGCGGTAGCGGTCTTCCAGCATGGTGGCGCAACGTTACCGCGTTTGGCGGCTGCCGAGGCGGGAAAAGTCGGCGCTGGCGCCACGGCGCGGTGCTAGCATCCGACCCATGCGCATCGACGACATTCGCCGGCGTCTGGCCGCGGCCGGCGCCAAACCCCTGCATTCCGAACGCATGCTGCGCGCGTGGACGCGCGGCATGCCGCTGGACCACGGCCCGGTTCCGGCCGCCGATTTTTTCCCCGCCGCCTTGCGCGCCGGATTGCCGGCGCTCGGTGCCGAACTCGATGATTTGGCGAGGGTACGGGCCGAGCATCCGGGCGGGGACGGTTCGGTGCGGCTGCTGGTCGAGCTTGCCGACGGCCAGGCCGTCGAAAGCGTCCTGCTGCCGCGCAACGGGCTGTGCGTGTCGACCCAGGTCGGCTGCGCAGTCGGCTGCAGATTTTGCATGACCGGGCGCAGCGGCCTCCAGCGACAGCTCGGCAGCGCCGAGATCGTTGCCCAGGTGGTGCTGGCGCGGCGGCGGCGCAAGGTGGGCAAGGTCGTGTTCATGGGCATGGGCGAGCCCGCGCACAACCTGGACAACGTGCTCGAGGCCATCGAACTGCTCGGCACGGAAGGCGGCATCGGGCACAAGAACCTGGTGTTCTCCACGGTCGGCGACCGTCGTGTGTTTGAGCGTTTGCCGCTGGCAACGGTCAAGCCGGCGCTGGCCCTGTCGCTGCACACCACGCACACCGAACTGCGTGCGCAACTGCTGCCGAAAGCGCAAGCCATCGACCCGGCGGAACTGGTCGAGCTCGCCGATGCCTATTCGCGCGCCACCGGTTACCCGGTGCAATACCAATGGACGCTGCTGGAAGGCATCAATGACGGCGACGACGAACTCGACGCGATCGTGCGCCTGCTCAAGGGGAAGTACGCGGTAATGAACTTCATTCCCTGCAACGAAATCGAGGGCGAGGGCTTTCGCCGCCCGTCACGCGAGCGCTGCGAGGCGATGACCCTGCACCTGTATCGCCACGGCATACTCGCCAAGCTGCGCCAGTCCGCGGCGCAGGACATCGCCGGAGGGTGCGGGCAACTGCAGGCCCGGCATCGCGCAGCGGCCTGAACCTCCCCCGCGGGACGCACCGCGCGGGCTCTGGGCGTAGCCGGGGTTTCAAGGGGCACGGCCTGCGCCCGCGCAGCCGGTGGGCCATGCAGAGCCCACGGTGGAGGGACTGCGCAACCCCCGTGCTGCTTGCCGTCGATAGGCGGGCTCAGGTGCCGCAGAAGGTGCGGTAGCCCTCGGTATAAGCCGCCGGGGCGGGTTCCGCATAACGGGCGAGCGCGGGGTCCGGGTCGAAGGGTCGCTTGATGGCCTGCAGCAAGTTTTCGAAGGGACGCAGGTCGCCCGCACCTGAGGCCGCATCGAGCGCCTCTTCGACGCAATGGTTGCGCGGGATGATGCGCGGATTCACCCGCCGCATCGCCTGCGCGCGCTGCGCGGCGGGCCGCGCTTCGGCTTCGGCGCGCGCTTGCCAGCGCGCGAGCCAGGCGTCCAGCGCCGGCGCGTCGGAAAACAACTCGCGCAGCGGCCCGGGCCGGCCCTCGGCGGCATCGGCCAGCCTGTGCCAGGCCAGCGTGAAATCGACGCGGCCGGCCTGCAGCAGCGACAGCCAGTCCTCGGCCAGGGCGGTGTCGGGGCTGTCGCCGTCCGCCGCCTGGGCGTGCAAGCCCAGCTTGGCGCGCACGCCGGCCAACCAATGACGGCGGTAGCTGCTGCCGAAGCCGGACAGGATGTCGCTGGCGATGTCCACGGCCGCGTCCGCGTCGTCGGCCAGCAGCGGCAGGATGGCCTCGGCGAAGCGCGCCAGGTTCCATTGCGCGATGACGGGCTGGTTGGCATAGGCATAGCGCCCGTGCCGGTCGATCGAGCTGAATACCGTGCCTGGGTGGTAGGCCTCCATGAAGGCGCAGGGGCCGAAGTCGATGGTCTCGCCGGCGATGCTCATGTTGTCGGTGTTCATCACGCCGTGGATGAAGCCGACATTCATCCATTGCGCGAGCAGTGCCGCCTGGCGTTCGGCAACGGCGCCCAGCCAGCGCGCGTAGCGGTCGTTCGTGCCGGCAAGTCCGGGATCGTGGCGTGCGATGCCGTAGTCGGCAAGCTGCCCGACGCGTTCGCGCTCGTCGCGTGCGGCGAAATACTCGAAAGTGCCGACGCGCAGGTGGCTCCCGGCGACGCGCGTCAGCTGCGCGCCGGGCAGGGTCTCTTCGCGATACACGGGTTCGCCGGTGGCGATCACCGCCAGCGCGCGCGTGGTCGGGATGCCCAGCGCGTGCATGGCTTCGCCTACCAGCACCTCGCGCAGCATCGGGCCGACGGCGGCCTTGCCGTCGCCGTTGCGGGAGAAGGGCGTGCGCCCCGAACCCTTGAAGGCGAGGTCGCGACGGTGGCCGTGGCGGTCGATGACTTCGCCGATCAGCAGTGCCCGTCCGTCGCCGAGCTGCGGCGCGAAGTTGCCGAACTGGTGGCCGGCATAGGCTTGGGCGATGGGCGTGGCGCCCTCGGGCAGCGCGTTGCCGGAGAACAGGGCAGCGAGCTCTTTCTCGTCGTGCGCGCCGGGCTCGATGCCCAGCTCCGCGGCCAGCTCGCGGTTGAAGTAGAGCAGTTGCGGTGCCTGCACCGGCGCCGGCGGCCAGGCCACATAGCAGCCGGGCAGTTCGCGGGCGTAGCTGTTGTCGAGTCTGAACGGAGCGTCTGGCATGAGTGGTCGTTTCGGGTACGTGTCGGCCAAGCTTAATCGAGCTTGCGCCGGGGGAGGCCCCGCCGGCGTAGTGGTTTTCCTGCCGAGAAGGCCTTCGATATATGCTGTCCGCGGTGGCAGAATCAAGTTTTTTCGGGAGACCCGCGATGAGCCTTTCGATGTACGACGCCAGTGCCCCGCGCTTCGCGCGCATGCTGCGCAACCTCGATGCCATCCTCGCCAGGGCGCAGTCCCATGCCGCGGTGAAGAAAATCGATCCGGCGGTGTTGCTGGGCGCGCGTTTGTTCCCCGACATGCTGCCTATGGTCAAGCAGGTACAGATCGCGACCGACCACGCCAAGGGCGCCGTGGCCCGGCTGGCCGGCGCCGAGGTGCCGCGTTACGAAGATACCGAGCAGGGCTTCGACGAATTGCGCGCCCGCCTCGCCAAAACGATCGCCTTCGTCGAATCGTTTGCGGCCGCACAGGTCGACGGCTCGGAACAACGCCCCATCGCGCTGCGCGTCGGCGGCAGGGACTGGTCCTTCACCGGCCGGGACTACCTGCTGGACTTCGCCCTGCCGAACTTCTACTTCCACCTGGTCACGGCCTACAACATCCTGCGCCACAACGGGGTGGAGATAGGCAAGGGCGATTATCTGGGCAATCCCTGAAGGCCGGGTCAGCGGTGACCAGCGAAGCGAACTACGACAGTTTCCGCGCCTCGCAATTCCGCGGCCCTGAATCGGAGGCGATCAACATCGGATGGACCATCCTCCGCGGCCGCAACCGCGCCGAGCGCCCGGCGCTGGCCGGCAAGACCCTGTCGGCGACCCTGGGCGGCGCATCCTGACATCTGCCGCTGAGCGCTTTAACGGCACATAGGCGCCTGCCTGGAGGAGATCGGGAGGGCCTGGCCCGAGTACGTCCGATCCCGGCTCATCAGGCGTATCCTCGTGGGTATCACGCCCCCTCCGGCGCCAACCCCTGCCCGATGTCGGATGCCTATTCCAGGCCGCCGATATAGACGGAAACCGCGCGGGTTTCGAGTTCGGTCAACTTTGAAGCGATCGAGTGCATGATCGCGTTGTCGTTGGTACGCGCGCGCTTGTTGAACTCCTTCAACTGGGTTTCGACGTATGCGGGGTGCTGGCCGGCCAGGCGCGGCAATTGCTCGGTGCCATAGCCCTTCGCGCCATGGCACGAGGCGCAAGCCGCAACGCCCGAATAGCCGTTGCCGCGATTGAAGATGTATTTGCCCACGTTGGCAAGCTCGACGTCCCCCGGCTGGCGCGCGCCGGCCTTCCTGCTGGCGAAAAACGCTGCCAGGGCTGCGATGTCGTCATCCTTCAAGTCCTTCGCCATCTCGCTCATGGGGTCGCTCACGCGCCGGCCATCACGAAAGTCCCTGAGCTGTTTCTGCAGATAATCCGGATGCTGGGCGGCCAGGCGCGGATAGACGGCGCTCGCGCTCTCGCCTTCGGGACCGTGGCACAGCGCACAGCGCCCGGTGATGATGTCCTGCACATGCCTGGGCACGGCAACCGGCCTGGCGGATTGGGCCATTGTGGCAACCGATATGCCGGCCAGTGCCATCAACAACGAACCCTGGAATTTTTTTCGCATTCAGTATTCTCCTTTGGGACAACCAGCCCTTGCCGGCGTCACGGCCCGCTACATCCGGCAGGACCGCGCAGGAAACTGCCGGGTTCCCGCCGGCCGGTTGCGCCTGAGCCGGATACGGAATTTTGCCTCCAGTTACCAAAAAGCCAAAAAAATGTTTGCAGCGCCAGCATGCGCTCCGCAGAAACCGGCCAGCGCGTCGACAACCTGCGAAGCGACGGTCCTGTCGCTGGCGCCGGAGAACAGCCAGACACGGTGGTGCATGAGGTTGGCGGCCGGGTCGATTGCGCCCGTCCTTTCGGCCTCGGCAATCCGCTTGCGCTGGTCGTCGATGCTCGGCGGTGGGGCATCCCTCGAAGGCGACATGCAGTTCCTCAATACTGCGCGATGTCGATCCTCTGGCACAGTCGTATGGGCCCCCGGCAATGACCCCGACACCGCGTACCAGGTGCGAATGGGCAGCCTGCAACTGAACCGCCATGTAGGCTCCGGAAGACAGGCCGGAGACCGTCACCGAATCGGGGCTCGCCACCAGTCGGGGCAGCGGTTCTGCCGTCTGGACCGCGAGGCCGGATCCCGCCAGAACGAGTTCGGGAAAGCCCGCCTGCCTGATGAACCGGAGCGTCCAACGCGTGCTTGTTGCCATTTCGCGGCTGCCCTTGCGTGTGGGTTCGTCAATTCCGCAACGATACCTTGTCGAGTCGGCAAATGCCGGGCCCGAAGCGGGCAGAGCCGGGAGCAAGGGCCGGCTTGCGGGCTGCCGTCGCCCCGCGGGCGCTCTGGACGACAACTTCGTCGTCGCGGATCGGCATCATGAACCGTTTTTCGATCCGGCTGGAATGGTCGCATGGGCGTTGCATCCTTCGCCGGCAGGTGAGACAGGGCCCCCCACATCAGGAATCCGGAAAGCCGTCAGGTGACTCTTTCGGGCTATTGACAACATTGGCTTGCCTGCATAATGTCCGCTATCGGTTGGGGATTCCACTCCTCCTGGCTGGCCTGTTGCATTCACGAAAGCCGGCAGTCGGTGGTTGGTTGGCGATTTCCGGCTGCCACTATGGGGGAAGCAATAATTGAGCGCCTTTGCAGAGGATCCTCCGGAACCTCCCAGTAACGATTTCTTCCGCCTGATCGTCGAGAACAGCGAAGACCTGTTCGCCGTCCTGGACCTCGATGGGCGACGGCTCTACAACAGCCCCTCCTATGCGCAGCTGTTTGGCGATATCGACCACATGAAAGGCTCGGATTCCTTCGCCGAAATACATCCGGAAGATCGAGAGAGCGTGAAGGCGGCGTTTCGTGAAACCGTACAAACCGGCCACAGTCATCGTCTGAGTTTCCGCTTTGTGCTGGCAGACGGCGTCATTCGCGTCATGGAATCCTGTGGCGTGCTGATAAGAAGCAGCCAGGGAACGCCGTTGCGCGTTGTCGTCGTCTCGCGCGACGTTACGGAACGAATGAAAAGCGAAGAGAAGATCTACAACCTGGCTTTTTACGACGCATTGACGCAACTGCCCAATCGGCGTCTCCTGTCCGACCGTTTGGAGCAGGCGATGGCCGCCAGCAAGCGCAGCGGGGAGCACGGTGCGGTAATGCTGCTCGACCTCGACAATTTCAAGGCACTCAACGACATCCATGGCCATAACATGGGGGATGCGCTGCTCAAGGAGGTCGGGCGCCGTATCACCACGTGCTTGCGCGAAACGGATACGGTAGCGCGGTTTGGCGGCGATGAATTCGTGCTGGTTCTCGGTCAGTTGGAAAAGGACCGGGCCGAGTCCAATATCCAGGCCAACGTGGTGGCCGAAAAGGTTCGCGAAATCCTGGCCAAACCATATGTCCTGAAACAGCAGACGATCGGCGGTGCCGAGTCCGAGCTCACCTATCACTGTTCGGCAAGCATCGGCGTGGTTCTGTTCATCAACCACGAATTCAGCATCGAGGACGTTCTCAAGCAGGCGGACATAGCGATGTACCAGGCAAAACGCGCCGGCCGCAATTCGATCCAGTATTACGATCCCAAAGCGTCTTCTTCGAAGAGGTAGGACGCGACCTTCGGCGCGGGCCGCCGCGCGAATGAAGGTCTCCGATTTGCCGTGGCATGCGAAGCGGACGGAAATCGGCGCGAGGCCGGAAGCGCCACCTCCCCTGTCGTCGGCCCTGCATGGTCCGCCGTCTGCGCCAGTGCAGACGGTGCTCTGCGAAATCACCGTACCGCCGGCACCGACTTTTCTATATCTCCTCCGCCTCCATCTTGATCGCGCCGCAGGGGCATTCGGCGACGCACATGCCGCAGCCCTTGCAGTAGTCGTAGTTGAACTGGAAGCGCTTGCCGGGGCCGAGCTTGATCACGGCGTTGTCGGGGCAGACGCCGTAGCAGTTGTCGCACTCGAAGCAGTTGCCGCAACTGAGGCAGCGCCGCGCCTCGAACAGCGCGGTGCTTTCGTCCAGCCCGCCCTGCACCTCCTCGAAGGTCGATTGGCGGCGGATGATGTCGAGCATGGGGCGCACGGTCTTCGGCGCGTCGGCGTAATACCAGGGGTTGAGCTTCTCGAACAAGGCGATCTCGTGCTTGGGGGGCGGGGCATAGGTTTCCCCGCGCAGCCAGGCGTCGATGTTCCTTGCCGCCTTCTTGCCGTGGCCGACGGCGACGGTGACGTTGCGCTCGGCGGGTACCATGTCACCGCCTGCGAAGATGCCGGGGTGGCCGGTCATCAGGTCGGTGCCGACCTTGACCACGCCGTCCCTGGTCACGTCGAGCCCGGGCACGCCGTTGAGCAGGCCGAGATCGACGTCCTGGCCCAGCGCCAGCACCACCGAGTCGGCTTCCAGGGTTTCGAATTCGCCGGTGGGCTGCGGGAAGCCCTTGTCGTCGAGCGCCATCTTCTCGATGGTGATCTGGCGGTTGTCGTCACCCATGCCGGCCTGCTTGATGGTGGACAGCCACTTGACCATGACGCCTTCCTGCAGCGCCTCCTCGATCTCGAAGTCGTGGGCCGGCGCCTTGTCGCGGGTGCGGCGGTAGACGATGATCGGCTCGGCGCCCATGCGCTTGACCGAACGCGCGACGTCGATCGCCGTGTTGCCGCCGCCATAGACCACCACGCGGCGGCCGAGCATGGGCTTGTCCTCGCCTTCCATGCTGCGCAGCACGGAGATCGCGTCGACGATCTTGGCCGCGTCGCCGGAGGGGATCATGGCGCGCTTGCCGATGTGGGCGCCGACGGCGAGGAAGGCGGCATCAAAGCTGCCCGCCTTCATTTGTTCAAGGATGTTGACGACCTTGCTGTTGAGCTTGACCGTGACGCCCATGTCGGCGATGCGCTGCATCTCGGCATCGAGCACTTCGCGCGGCAGGCGGTACTTGGGGATGCCAAAGCGCATCATGCCGCCCATGTAGGGGCCGGCATCCATGACCGTGACGGCGTGGCCGAGCTTGCGCAGGTGGTAGGCGGCCGACATGCCCGAGGGGCCGGCGCCGACGATCAGCACCTTCTTGCCGGATTCACTTGCCGGCGCGGCGAACTTCCAGCCGCGCTTGATCGCCTCGTCGCCGAGGAAGCGCTCCACCGAGTTGATGCCGACGGCCTCGTCGATCTTGCCGCGATTGCAGGCGGATTCGCAGGTGTGGTAACAGACGCGGCCCATGATCGCGGCGAAGGGATTGTCGCGCGTCAGATGCCGCCAGGCGGCTTCGTAGTTGCCGGATTCGGCGTGGAACAGCCAGCCCTGGATGTCCTCGCCGGCGGGGCACTGGTTGTTGCAGGGCGGCAGGCGGTCGAGGTAAACCGGGCGCGCGGTGCGCCAGGAGCCGGTGTGGTTGGCCAGCGAGGAGCCGGGGTTCAGCGTGATTGCGAAGGGCTTGTCCATCACGCGGCCTCCTTGGACAGCAGGCCGTAGCGGCGGATGTTCTTGTCTGCCTGTGCCTGGATGCGGGCGATGGTTGCGACGGCTGGATTCTTGCCGAAGAGGTGGGCGAAGCGCTTCTGCAGCTTCAGATACTCCTCCACCGGTTGCTGTCGCCGTATCGCCAGCGCCGACTTTATCTCGCCGAATTCCGCTTCGAACACCGGGAAGATTCCGGTTTCCTTGGCCAGTCGCGCCAGCCGGATCGTGTCGTGCGAGGCAGCGCCCCAGCCCAGCGGGCAGGGCACCAGGATCTGGATGTAGCGCGCGCCGCGGATGCCCATGGCTCTGGTAACCTTGTATTCCAGGTCGCGCAGGTCGGCCACGGTGGCCGTGGCGACGTAGGGGATTTCGTGGGCCATGGCGATCGCCGGGACGAACTTGCCCTGACCGAAGGGATTGCCGGGTTCCGGGCCTAGCGGCATGGTGGTCGCCGTGCGTGCTGCCGAGGGCGTGGCCGAGCTGCGCTGCACGCCGGTGTTCATGTAGCCGCCGTTGTCGTAGCAGATGTAGAGCACGTCGTCGTTGCGCTCGAACATGCCGGAGAGGCAGCCGAAGCCGATGTCGGTGGTGCCGCCATCGCCGCCCTGGGCCACCACGCGGACATCCTGGCCCTGGCCCTTCTGCTTCTTGACCTTGATCGCGGCGGCAATGCCGGTGGCGACCGCCGCCGTGTTGCCGAACAGCGAATGGATCCAGGGGATCTGCCAGGAGGTCTCGGGGTAGGGTGTGGAAAAGACTTCGAGGCAGCCGGTGGCGTTGGCCGCGATCAGTTGGCGGTTGGTGGCGTTCATCGCCGCGTCGATCGCGTAGCGCGCGCCCAGCGCCTCGCCGCAGCCCTGGCAGGCGCGATGGCCGGAGTTGAGCGAGTTGGTGCGCTGCATGTTGGCCTGCACGCTGCGCTCTTCGGGGGCGAGCAGGCGGTTGCCGACGGTGAAGGTGCCGGTCTGGTAGAACTTGACGGTCTGGAGTGCGGACATGGTTCCTCCCGATCAATAGTTGCGCGCGGCGACGGCGCCGACATCGCGCAGCATGGCTTCCGCCGCCGGGCCCGTGCGCCGCTTTTCGCGTTCGCGTTCGAGCTGCTTGTTCACCACTTTCCAGTCGAGGTCGAGGAAGTTGACCAGGTCGAGTTCGTCGCGCCCGGCTTTCTCGAACAGCCCGGTCAAGGATTTCATGGTGATGGCGCGGCCGCCGAGTCCGGCGACCACGGTGTAGCCCTTGAGGCCCATGCCGGTGACGGCCATGCGCACGTTGGTGGCGACGATGCCGCCGATGCCGACGGCGAGGCTCTTTTCCAGCACCACGAAGCGCTTGCAATTCTTCAGCGCGGCGGCGACCTCGACCAGCGGGAAGGGGCGGAAGCTGGTGATGCCGAGCACGCCGATCCTGTGCCCGGCGTCACGCATTTCGTCCACCGTGTCCTTGATCGTGCCCAGCACCGAGCCCATGGCGATGACGATGGTCTCGGCATCCTCGGTGCGGTAGGTGCGGATCAGGCCGCCGCTCTCGCGGCCGAAGACGGACTTGAATTCGGCGGCGAGTTGCGGGATCCGTTCCAGCGCCTGCATCTGTTTGGCGTGGGCGAGGTAACGCACTTCCATGAAGGCCTCGGGGCCGACCATGGCGCCGATCGACACCGGCTCATTGACGTCGAGCACCTGGCGCGGCTCGTAGGGCGGCAGGAAGGCATCGACCTGTTCCTGGGTCGGCATGTCCACGCGCTCGTAGGCGTGGGTGAGGATGAAGCCGTCCATGCAGACCATCACCGGCAGCGAGATCTCCTCGGCCAGCTTGAAGGCCTGGATGTGCAGGTCGAGCGCTTCCTGGTTGGTCTCGGCGAACAGCTGGACCCAGCCGCAGTCACGCTGCGAGAGCGAATCGGAGTGGTCGTTCCAGATGTTGATCGGCGCTCCGATGGCGCGATTGGCCACGGTCATCACGATCGGCAGGCCGAGACCCGAGGCGTTGTACACCGCCTCGACCATGAACCGCAGGCCCTGCGAGGCGGTGGCCGTGTAGGTGCGGGCGCCGGCGGCCGAGGAGCCGATGGCCACCGACATGGCGGCAAATTCGGATTCGACGTTGATGAACTCGCAGTCCTTGAGGGAGCCCTCCTTCACCATCTCGCCGATGCCCTCGACGATGTGGGTCTGCGGCGAGATCGGGTAGGCGCAGATGACTTCCGGCCGGCACAGGGCGACGGCCTCGGCCACCGCGTGGGAACCTTCGCATTGCTTAAGCATGGGTCAAGGCCTCCTTCATTTCGGCGACCACGATGTCGTAGGCCTCGGTGGCGGCGGCGATGTTGCCCTCGGCGATCTTGCCGGAGAACTTGTCGCGGATCGCCATGGCCACCGATTCCAGCTTGATGATGCCGGACACCGCCGCAAAGCCGCCGAGCAGCGGCACGTTGGGCACCGGGCGGCCGACGTGCTTGAGGCTCAGGTCGGTCGCGGCAACGGTGCATAGCCGCTCTGCATGCCAGTCGCGGACGAAGTCGCCGAGGCCCAGTTGCTCGAAGGTCTTGGTGGTGTTGATCAGGATGTAGCCGTCCTTCTTCAGGCCGGCGAAGACATCGACCTGGTGCAGCAGGGTCGGGTCCTGGATGATGATGGCGTCGGGCGCCATGATCGGTTCGCGCAGGCGGATTTCCTTGTCGGCGATGCGGCAGAAGGCCACCACCGGGGCGCCGGTGCGCTCGGAACCGAAACTGGGGAAGGCCTGCGCGTGGCGGCCTTCCTCGAATGCGGCGATCGACAGCATTTCCGCCGCCGTCACCACTCCCTGACCGCCACGGCCATGTATGCGTACCTGGAACATTATTTGTCCTCCGTCCTGTCCGCGGGAAGCATACCCTTGGCGAACCGGATTTGGGAAGCCTTGCTTGCGGAATCGCTTTCGCCGACCCTGCCTCCGACAGGGCTGCGCATGCGCCTCCGGTAGAATCGCGTCTTTTGACGCCATTTGCCCGCCATGAAACACATCACCGACGACGTCCGCATCCGCGAAATCAAGGAATTGTCGCCGCCCGGCCATATCCTGCGCGAGTTTCCCGCCACCGATGCAGGAGCGGCGACCACCTGGGAGGCCCGTCAGGCCCTGCATCGCGTGCTGCACGGCGCCGACGACCGCCTGGCCGTCGTCGTCGGCCCCTGCTCGATCCACGATTTCGACGCCGCGATGGAATACGCGCGCAAGCTGAGGCAGGAAGCGACCCGTTTGGCGGACGACCTGCTGATCCTGATGCGCGTGTATTTCGAGAAGCCGCGCACCACGGTGGGCTGGAAGGGTCTGATCAACGACCCGCGCATGGACGGCAGCTTCAAGATCAACGAGGGCCTGCGCCTGGCGAGGAAGCTCTTGTGGGAACTGGGTGAACTCGGCCTGCCGGCGGCGACGGAGTTCCTCGACACCATCACGCCGCAATACACGGCCGACCTGATCAGTTGGGGTGCGATCGGCGCGCGCACCACCGAGTCGCAGGTGCACCGCGAACTGGCCTCGGGGCTTTCCTGTCCGGTCGGCTTCAAAAACGGCACCGACGGCAACCTGCGCATCGCGGTCGATGCGATCAAGGCCGCAGCCAGCCCGCACCATTTCCTCTCCGTGACCAAGGCCGGGCATTCGGCGATTGTGTCGACCAACGGCAACGAGGACTGCCACGTCATCCTGCGCGGCGGCAAGGCGCCCAACTACGACGCGGCGGCGGTGGATGCCGCCTGCACTGAACTGGGCAAGGCCGGGCTGGCCGCGCGCGTGATGATCGACTTTTCGCACGCCAACAGCAGCAAGCAGTTCAAGAAGCAACTCGATGTCGCTCGCGAAGTCGGCGCCCAGCTGGCGGCGGGCGAGGACCGCATCTTCGGTGTCATGATCGAGTCCCACCTCAAGGAGGGCCGGCAGGACCTGACGCCCGGCAAGCCGCTCGAGTACGGCGTATCCGTCACCGATGCCTGCCTCGGCTGGGACGACACGCTGGTCGCGCTGGACATCCTGGCCAAGGCAGTGAAGGCCCGGCGCGTGGCGCTGGCCGAACGTTGATTCCGCGTCGCGGGTACCCTTGATCGGGCTGGCTGCGCCTTGCCGGGCGGGTCTATAATCACCGGACCATGAGTTCGATCGACACTATGCGCAGTATCGAGTTTCTCGGCGATGCCGTGCCTTTCGTCGGCCGCATCCGCGAGATCATCGAGGTGATCAAGCTGTTCGAGGATTTCGAGGCGTCGGAGCTGGATGGACTCGCCCGCTACATGCGTTGTTACCGGGCTCCACTCGGAGCGGAGATCATCCAGGAGGGCGACACCGGCGACTTCATGCTGCTGCTGCTGGAAGGCAGCGTAGAGATCGTCAAGAAGGACGTACGCGGCCTGGCGCAGATCATGGGTACCGCCGGACCGGGCAAGACCCTCGGCGAAATGTCGCTGATCGACGGCGAGCCGCGCTTCGCCAGCTGCGTCGCGCTCGACACGGTGACCGTTGCGGTGCTCGACCGCGAGAGCCTGTCGCGCCTGATCGCGGAAGAGCCGCGCATCGGCGTCAAGCTGATGATGGAACTGCTGATGCTGCTCAATCAGCGACTGCGCAGCGTCAGTTCGCAACTTCTGGACTGCATGGAAGCCCGGCGTTCGCGGATCCGCTGAAATCTACTGCGCGTGCCGGATCGGGGATTGGGCGGCTCATTTGGCAACCCCGGCTATCCTCGCATATAACAACATATGCTCCGGTAGCTGCGCTCCGGCCGCACCCCGCTGCGGCCCAGCGGCTACGCCCCGAAGGAAGTCCCCTTGGGGGGCGATTTCTTCGGTTGCTTCCTGCTCGCGGCGCTAGCCCACGGGCCGCAGTACAAACACCTCCGGATCGTCGCCATGCTCGAGCAGCAGCGTGCGCACGCGCGCCTGCCAGCATTCGCGGAATTCGGCGGACTGGGCCGGTGTGGCGCTGCCGTCGAGGCACTTCTGCATCAGGTCGAAGGTCTGCGGCGCGAAGGGCACCGACTGCATGCGCGCCGCGACGTCGACCGCCTGGCCGGTGTCGATCCGCGTGTAGCGGATTTCTTCGGCGATGCCGGCGGAAAAATACAGCAGCTTGCGCCGGTCGAAGCGCCCGCCGAGTCCCTTGAAGCCGGTGTCATGCGTGGCGCCGGTGAGCAGGGCGACGACATTGGCGATGACGCCGGTCACGCCCGACAGCTGATCCTCGCGGAATTCGACGCGGATTCCGCCGCGCTGCGGCAACGCACCGGGGTAGAGGTGTTCCAGCGCCTTCAGCGTCATCCAGTAGGCGGCGGCCACGGTCGGGCAGGAGTGGCCGGCCAGCTTGACCGCATCGAGGTAGCGGTATTCGATGCGGCCACTTCCGGCGGCGCCGAGGAACTCGGCCAGCGGGTCATATACGTTCAGGCTGCGTACCTGATCGTAAAAGGCCGGCGTCTGCACGGGTTTATTGCTTCTTGATGAAGTCGATCACGATGTTGCCCGGTTCGCGCTGGCGGTAGGTAATCTCCACTGCCTCGCCATAGCGTTGCACGAGCTGGTCGAGCAGCGGCAGCGGATCGTGGTCATTGACGAAGCGCATGGTTTCGCCGGCACGCAGGGCGTCCAGCGCGCCGAAAATGGCGGCGTGGCGGAAACGCTTGGCAATGCCGCGGGCATCGAAGGGATAGATCGAATCGGGGGAAAGATGAACGTGCATGGCGATTTACCTGTGGGTTGGAGTGCAGGTACTATGCATCATCCCGATCATCCGGAAATTGATGTGAATCAGTTATAAATCATAAACTTAAAACCATACTGAAAAAGTTGGTTTTTGGCCTGCACTCAAGATGGACCGTCAGCTGCATGCGTTTCCGGTACAGCGCTCCCGGCCGCGCATACTTGATTCCGTCCGCCGCGTTTGGCGGCGTACACGGCGTGATCGGCACGCTCGATGGCGGCTTCAAGCGAGAGTTTTTCCGTCGGCAGCAAGGTCATGACACCAAAGCTGGCCGTTATCTTCAGCGTGGGTTGTGCCGTCAGCCCGATATCGATGACGCTGATTTCCAGTGCGCGGCGAAGCTTTTCGGCGACCAATACGCCTTCCCTGCTGTTGGTATCCGGCAGCAGGACCAGAAATTCCTCGCCGCCAAAACGCGCTACCAGATCGGTGGTGCGCAGTTGGCTGACAAGCAGATCGGCGACCGCCTTCAGGCAGACATCGCCGACGATGTGGCCCCAGGTGTCGTTCACCTGCTTGAAGTGGTCGACATCGACCAGCGCCAGCGAGAGCGGCAGACCGGCGCGGCCCTGCCGTCGGCATTCGAGCTGGTAGCGATCCTGAAACTTGCGACGGTTGGCAAGGCCGGTGAGCGGATCGTGCAGGGCCAGTTGTTCCAGCGCCTGCCGCGCCCGGGTGATTTCGGTGATGTCGACATCGACGCCGCGATAGCCAAGGTAAGCACCGCGCGGATCGTATATCGGCTGCGCGCTGGTGGATAGCCAGACAATGCCGCCGGTCTTGGTCCGCGTTTCCACCACCTGACGCTCGATGGCTTCCCGCGCCTCCATGCGCATTTCCACTTCGCAGCCGGCAATGTGGTCGGCGTCACACAGGGTGGAACAACGTTGGTGCCCGAGCAACTCGCTTTCAGCGTAGCCGAGGATGTGCTCGATGCCCTGCAGACGGGTGTAATTTCCTGCCGCGTCGGTCTCCCAGATGAAGGTCGGGGAAAAATTGATGGCGGCGCTCATCATGTCCTTCACCCGGCGCAGATCCTCTTCATTGCGTTTGCGATCCGTGATGTCGGTATAGATGCTGACCCAACCGCCGCCGGGCAGGGGTTCGCCGCGAATTTCGAGTATGACGCCGCTCGGCCGTTGCCGCTCGAAAACATGCGGCTGCATGCCGCGCGCCCGTTCGCAGACCTGGTCGGCCAGTGTTTGCGGGTCGCCTTCGCCATATTCCCCGCGCCTGGCATTGAACAGGGCGAGATCGCGCAGAAATGGCATTCCGTCGACAAACAACGAGTCGGGAAAGTCGAGCAGGGTGCGAAAGTTCTGGTTGCACACCACCACTTGCTGTTCCGCGTTGAACATCGTTATTCCGGTAGGCAGGAAATCGATGATGGTTTGCAGCGTATCCCGATTGCCCGCACTTGGCTTTTTCATTCCCCCTCCAGCCGCTATGACGCTATGTCCTCAAAATATCATATTCAGGCGGGGGGGCTTTCCTGCCTCGCTCAGGCGTTCCTGCCCTTCTGCCACAGCACGTCACCGCCGCCGCCGGCCTTGTTCAGCCAGCGGCCCAGCACGAAAAGCAGATCGGAAAGGCGATTCAGGTATTGGCGTCCGACGTCCGATACCGGCTCGGCGGTGGCCAGCGCCACCGTCATGCGTTCGGCGCGGCGGCAGACGGTGCGCGCGAGATGGGTCAGGGCTGCGGCGCGATTGCCGCCGGGCAGGATGAATTCCTTGAGCGGGCCGAGGTCGGCGTTGTAATGGTCGATGGCGGCTTCCAGTCGCGCCGGCTGCGTGGCTTTCAGCAAGGCAGAACCGGGGATGCACAGTTCGCCGCCGAGGTCGAACAGGTCGTGCTGGATGCCGGTGAACAGTTCGCGAACATCGGCGGGCAGGTCTTCGCAGAGGATGACGCCGAGCAGCGAGTTGAGTTCATCGACGTCGCCCATGGCGGTGATGCGGGCGGAATCCTTGGCGGTGCGCGAACCGTCGCCGAGGCCGGTGGTGCCGGCATCGCCGGTGCGGGTGTAGATTTTCGAGAGGCGGTGTCCCATGGGGTGTCCTGTGGTCGGGTTTGCCCGGATTATGACTCAGACCGTGCCTTCGCCAGCCTGCGAGGTTGGCTTCCGCGGTACGCTATGGCCATGGAGGCCATTCAGGAATGCCGTTGACAGGCGACGA
>JADYZH010000229.1 GCA_020853215.1 Sulfuritalea sp.
CCTGGATCGCCTTGCGCGCCTGCGGCAGGCCGTACAGTTCGCGGCCCTTTTCGAACAGGGGCGTTTCCGGCGAATTCAGGTATTTCGGTTCGCCCTCGCCGATCACCCGGCCGCCGAAGCCGATGACGTTGCTGCGCTGATCCTGGATCGGGAACATCACCCGGTCGCGGAAGCGGTCGTAACGGCGGCCCTGTTCATTGACGATGACCAGGCCGCACTCGACCAGGGCCGGGTCGTCGTAGTCGGGGAAGACCTGCTGCAGGCCCTGCCAGGCGTCGGGGGCATAGCCGAGGGCGAATTTGGCGGCGATTTCACCCGTCAAACCGCGATTCTTGAGGTAATCGACCGCCTTGGGTGAAACTTTTAATTGCTCGCGATAGAACATCATGGCGCGCGCCATCAGTTCTGTCAGCGGCGCCTTCTTTGCGCGTATCTCGGCGTTTCGCTCCTCGTGTGGCACCTGCAGGCCGACCGACGAGGCGAGGTCCTCGACCGCCTCGATGAAGCCGATGCCGGCATGCTGCATCAGGAAGCCGATCGCGCTTCCATGCGCGCCGCAGCCGAAGCAGTGGTAGAACTGCTTGGACGGGCTGACCGTGAAGGACGGGGATTTTTCCGAGTGGAACGGGCAACAGGCGCTGTAATTGGCACCCGACTTGCGCAGCGGGACGTAACGCTCGACCACGTCGACGATGTCGACGCGGGCAAGCAGTTCCTGGACGAAGCTTTCTGGGATCACGGGGCGATTATGCCCCCGCGAGTTTTGCCTTGACCAGCTTCGAGACCTCGCCCATGTCGGCGCGACCGGCGACTTTGGGCTTGACCAGCGCGATCACCTTGCCCATGTCGGCAGGGCCTTTGGCGCCCGACTCGGCGACGGCCGCCACGACGACGGATTCGACTTCGGCGGCGGACAGGCCCTGCGGCATGTAGCCTGCCAGCACGCCGGCCTCGAACTTCTCGGCATCGGCCAGATCCTGGCGTTTGGCGGCTTCGTACTGGGTGATCGAATCCTTGCGCTGCTTGAGCATTTTCTCGATCACGGCGACCACCACCGCGTCGGTGATCTCGATCTGCTCATCCACGCGCTTTTGCTTGATCGCCGCGCGCAGCAGGCTCAGCGCATCCTTGCGGGCCTTGTCGCCGGCCTTCATGGCGGCTTTCCAGTCGTCGTCGATGCGGGTTTCGAGGCTCATGTCGGTTCCTTGGAAAACACAAAAACCGCCGGGAGGCGGTTTCCATGGGATTCACTGCAACGGCTCGAAACTGCGAGCCGTCGGGCGATCAATACATCTTCGGCGGCAGAAGCTGGCTGCGGATGCGCTTGTGATGGCGCTTGACGGCAGCGGCCGCCTTGCGCTTGCGCTCGGTCGTGGGCTTTTCGTAGAACTCGCGCGCGCGCAGTTCGGTCAGCAGGCCCGTCTTTTCGATCGCGCGCTTGAAGCGGCGGATTGCGACTTCGAACGGCTCGTTTTCCTTGAGGCGAATACCCGGCATTGAATTAATCCTGGAGAAGCGGGAAAGGCGCGCATTCTAAACACTTTGCCATTGATGTCAATTGTTTCGGCCGTGCGTCAGGCCAGTCCCAGTTCGCGTAGCAGCAGTTGTGCGGCCTCGGTGGCGCCGCCGGCCGCAGGCAGGATGGGTGGCGGCGCCTGCCAGAGCCGATGCAGGCCATCGACCACGTCCCCGCGCTCCAGTTGCTCCCGCGTCAGCACCGCGGCGCGCGCATGGGCGGCAAGCCAGGTTGCGAACCAGGGGGTTTCCGGCCAGTCCGGACGCTCGAGATACAGGATGGGGACGCCGCTGCAGGCCGCCTCGACGAAGGTGCCATAGCCGGGCTTGCTGATCACCGCATCGACGCTGGCGAGCAGATCGGTGAACTTCAGGCCGGGCAGGTCGAAACCGCGAACATCCTGCCGCACGATTTGCCATTCGCGCGGCACCAGCCAGTTGAGCCCCGGAATTTGCGGCCAGTTTTCTACCGGCAGGCGAAATTCCATACCGCCCATGGCGATCAACAGCCAGCGCTCACTCTCGTTCAGGTCAAGCATTTTTGAGATTCTCGGGCGATCGGGCCGGCTGATCCGGGCGACCGGCGCAAGCGCGTGCCGCCGCTTGATACCGGCCATCGGGAGGCCCGGGCTGATCCGCAGGAAGCAACGGGCGGTGTTGTAAGCCGCCAGTATCTGTTCATGGATGGGGGCGGCCCAGGTTTCGCCGCCGAAATAACTGGCAAACAGGTCGGCCCAGTTCAGCGAAGACAATGCCACGGCGGGGATGCCGGCTTGCGCCGCCGCCGCAAGCGGCAGGTAGGCGACATTGCTGAGCAGGGCGTCGATCCGGTGCCTGTCCAGCCAGTCCGCCTCGGCCGCGACCCGCTGCGGCCAGCCGGCGTGAAACTCGCGATAGCGCCGGGCGCTGGCGGCCAGGTCGATATCCACCGCATTGTTCATGACGAAGCCGAAGTCGCGCGCCTCGGCCACATGCTCGAAGTCGCCGCCGATGCGGGTTGCCAGCCGCTCGTGCGGCAGGGCGCTGCGCACCGTCAGGCGCAAGCCGGGCAGCAGGCCGCGCAGCGCGTCCAGCACCGGTGCGATTTGCGCCAGATGGCCCAGGCCGTGGGCCGAGATATCGACCAGCAGGTGCATCCGGATTCAGCCTGGCAATTGGAGGCGACGCGCGACGCGCTTGTCGACGAAACTGCGGGCGGCGAATTCCGTCGCCCCGGCTTGCTGCGCGGCCTCGACCAGGGTTTGGTCGAAGTTTGCGGCGCAGGTGAAGATGCACGTTTGCGGATGGATCGCACGCAGTCGGGAAATTTCGGCCAATGCGTCGCGCCGGCTCAGGTCGATGACGATGCAGTCGGGCGGCTCGGTATCGGTCCGCTTCAGCATCGTGACGCCGGCCGCCGACCAGACATGCGTCAGGCGCAGGCGCGTGGTCAGGTCGTGGCAGAGGAGCAGGATCTTCTTTGTCATGCGGTTGTTGCGGATCGCCGTGTGGCCGGCGCCGACTTTCGGGAGGAGCGACCCGGGCGATTATAGTCAGCCGGTAGAATGCCGCCGATGATAGTGCTCGGCATCGAATCCTCCTGCGACGAAACCGGCGTCGCGCTCTACGATACCGGGCGCGGCCTGCTCGGCCATGCCGTGCATACCCAGGTGGCGATGCACGAGGCCTACGGCGGCGTGGTGCCGGAACTGGCCTCGCGCGACCACATCCGCCGCCTGATCCCGCTGCTCGAGCGCGTGCTGGCCGAGGGGCGGTGCGCGCGCCGGGACATCGATGCGATCGCCTACACGGCGGGCCCGGGCCTGGCTGGCGCCTTGCTGGTCGGCGCGAGTTTCGCCGAGTCGCTGGCGCTCGCGCTCGACGTGCCGGTGCTGCCGGTGCATCACCTCGAAGGCCACCTGCTCTCGCCGCTCCTGGCCAACGATGCCCCGGCGTTCCCGTTCATCGCGCTGCTGGTATCCGGCGGGCATACGCAGTTGATGCGCGTGGCGCGCGTCGGCGACTACGAACTGCTCGGCGAATCGCTCGACGACGCGGCGGGTGAAGCCTTCGACAAGACCGCCAAGTTGCTGGGTCTGGGCTACCCGGGCGGGCCGGCGCTGGCAAAGCTGGCCGAGTCGGGCGCACCGGGACGATTCAAGCTGCCGCGACCGATGCTCGCCAGCGGCGACTTGTCCTTCAGCTTTTCCGGGCTGAAGACGGCGGTGCTCACTGCCGTGCGGGCGCGGGAACTTTCGGATGCGGACCGCGCCGACCTCGCCGCGGAATTCCAGGAAGCGGCGACCGAAGTGCTGTCCGCCAAGGCCGTGGCGGCGTGTCGCCAAAGCCGACTTTCTTCGCTGGTGGTGGCCGGTGGCGTCGGCGCCAACCGGCGCCTGCGCGAACGGCTGGACCGTGACATGGCGAAGATCGGCGGGCGGGTGTTCTATCCGGCGCTGGATTTGTGCACCGACAACGGTGCGATGATCGCCTTTGCCGGCAGCCAGCGCCTGCTGCAGGGCACGGCGCCGAATCGCGGTGGCGCCTTCGCGGTTCACCCGCGCTGGCCCCTCGACGAACTCCGTTAGCTGCCGAGCAGCTTGCCGATGTGCAGCACGCGCGCGCTCATCGAGCGCATCAGCGCGATGCCGAAGGCCGGCCGCGCCCGGACCATTTCGACGAATTCATCCTTGCCGACCAGCAGCCAGGCGCTGTCCGTTTCCGCCGTCGCCGTGGCCGAGCGACCGGAGCGTTCGACCAGCGCCATTTCGCCGAAGGCGCCGCCGGGCCCGACGTGCTCGATCACCCGGTCGTCGACCGAGATCGCGATGCGGCCCTTGGTCACGACGAACATGCAGGCGCCCACCGCACCCTTGGTGACCACGGTCTTGCCGGCGGCGGCAGTCGAGGGCTTGGGGTCGCCGAGTGCGCGCTGCAACTCGGCCAGCATTTTTCTGTCCAGCGTGTTCCTGTGCTCCAGCACCTCGACCGCGGTTTTTTTCGCAGCAGCCAGCCGCGCCACGCCGCGGCGCAGGCGCTGGGCCATGACGCTCATCAGCATCAGGGCGAACTCGGGCATTTTCTGCAAGGCGGACTGGAACTGCTTTTCGTCGAGCGACAGCACGCGGCAATTCTTGTGCGCGATGGCCGTCGCGCTGCGCGGCGCTTCGGCAATCGCCGCCATCTCGCCGAAGATCTCGCCTGGCGGCACCAGGTCCAGCGGCTTGCCGCCCCGTGTCAGCATCACGTCGCCATCCAGCAGCAGGTAGATGCGGGCGCCCTTGGAGAACAGCCCGCCCGTCTTGTCGTTCTCGGCGAAGATCTGCTTGCCGGCGGAGAACTGCTCCAGGCTGCCCCCGAGCTTGAAGAATTCCAGCGCAAGCCTGGGTTGGTAGAGCGACGCCGGCTCCGCCGGCGCGGCGGCGGGTTTGGGGGGCGGCGCCGGTTTCGCCGGCGGCGTGCCCATGAAGTCCAGATCATCCATGCGGTCTTGTCCTGCTTCAGACGGAAGGAAAAAATTATACGTTTTTCGCCGGTGGCGATTTCGGACCGCCGATGCGGCCTTCGCTGCCGGCCAGCAACTTGCGGATGTTGCTCTTGTGCCGGTAGACCAGGACTGCACACATGACGGTCACGGTCACCGTGATTTCGCCGCTGGCCAGCAGCCACCAACTGGCCACCGGCGCCGCCGCCGCCGCCGCCAGCGCCCCCAGCGACGAATAGCGCGTGAACACGACGACCGTCAGCCAGACCGCCGCAGTGACCCCCGCCAGTGCCCCGGAGAAGCCAAGCAGCACCCCCAGCGCCGTCGCCACGCCCTTGCCGCCCCTGAACCCGAGGGTGAACGGGAAGACGTGGCCGAGGAAGGCGGCGAGCCCGGCCACCGCGACCGCCGTGTCGCCGGCGCCGACTTTTGCCGCGACGAGCATGGCCAGCCAGCCCTTGGCCGCGTCGCCGAGCAGCGTCAGCAGGGCGGCGGCCTTGCTGCCGCTGCGCAGCACGTTGGTGGCGCCTGGATTGCCCGAGCCGAAGCTGCGCGGATCGGCGAGGCGAAACGCCCGCGAAACGATCACGGCAAAGGGCACAGAGCCGAGCAGGTAGCCGAGCACGGCGGAAACGAGCAGGTTCAGCGCGGAATCCATAGAATGTCCGCAATTCTACTGGAGGCTGGATGGACTTCATTTTCATCGACGACATGCGGGTCGAGGCCCACGTCGGCATCTTCGAGCGCGAGAAGGCGGCGCCGCAGACGCTGGAAATCAGCCTGACCTTCGGCGTGCCCGACGCCGCGGCGCAGAACGACGACATCGAGCAGACCATCCGCTACGACGCGGTGATCGAGCGCATCCGCGCCGAGCTGGCGGCGCGCCACTTCAACCTGCTGGAGACGCTGGGCGAATACGTGATCGGCCTGCTGCTGAACGAATTCGGCGCACCCTGGGTCAAGATCAGCATCGCCAAGATGGGCATCATGAAGGGCGTGCGCCGCGTCGGCGTGCAGATAGAACGTTCGCGATGACGCCGCTGCCCGCGCCGGCCGAACTGATCTACGCCATCGGCATGGCGGCGGTGGCGGTCAATGCCGCCTCGGCGGTGCTGGAAACCGAGGACAAGAAAATGGACCTGGTCGGCGCCGTGGTGGTCGGGCTCGCCACCAGCCTCGGCGGCGGCACCCTGCGTGACCTGCTGCTCGATCGTCCGGCATTCTGGCTGGTTGACGTGGCCTACCTCATCTGCGGCCTGCTGGCGGTGGGCCTCACTTTCGTCGTGGCGCGGCGCATCCGGGTGCGCCCCGGCTTGTTCGTGGTGCCCGACGCAATCGGCCTCGCCCTGTTCACCGTGGTGGGCTGCCAGATCGCCGTCGCGTCAGGCGTGCACTGGCTCGCCGCATCCCTGCTGGCGGTGATTACCGGTGTCGTCGGTGGCATGCTGCGCGACATCCTGGTCAATGAAGTGCCGCTGGTGATGCGTCCCGGCACGCTCTACGCCACGGCCTCCTGGCTCGGCGCGCTGACCCTGCTCGGCGCCCTGCACTTTGGCCTCGGCGACGCGGTCGCGGCGGCGGCCGGCGCCGCGGTGGTTCTGGGTCTGCGCCTGGCGGCGATCCGCTGGCGGCTCAGGCTGCCGACCTACAGGTCGCGCTGATCATCTTCGAAAGTCTTTGTCCGCAGATTTCGCAGATTTTCGCAGATGGATCAATACGCATGGCGCGCCATGCCCATCACTCGTCGAGTTTCCCGGTGATGGCATCCAACCCAAAGAATTTCCGAATTTTGATCTGCGAAAATCTGCGTAATCTGCGGAAAAAAGAATCACTCCTTAAGCGCGCACTCGACGATCTTCGGCTGCAAGACGCGCAGGATGTCGTGCGGGTGGACGCCGACCAGGTAGCCGCGCCTGCCGCCGTTGATGTAGATCAGCGGCAGGTCGAGGATGGATTTTTCCAGATGCACCGGCAGCGGCTTTTTGGTGCCGAAGGGCGAGCAGCCGCCGACCATGTAGCCGGTGTGGCGCAGCGCATCCTCGGGCTTGCAGGGGCCGACCTTCTTGACGCCGATCTGGCGCGCCAGCTCCTTGGTCGATACCTTGCGGTCGCCATGCATCAGCACGATCAGCGGCTTCGCGTTCTCGTCTTCCATGACCAGGGTCTTGACCACGGCGTGCTCGGCGACGTTGAGTTCGCGCGCCGACACCTTGGTGCCGCCATGCTCCTCGTACTCGTAGAGGTGGTTGGAGTGGGCGATGCGGTGCTGGTGCAGGAACTTCGTCGCCGGGGTTTCGGGGCCCGTTTCCGGGTAGCTGGTATCGTGTCTCATGGCAAGGATTTTACCTTTGTCGCAGCGTAAGGAATCCACCGCTGTGGCGACCAAG
>JADYZH010000230.1 GCA_020853215.1 Sulfuritalea sp.
GAAGGCGGCGAGGTGATGGCCGAGACCGTGCATTTCATGGTCGAGCGCGGCGTCCCGGTCTGCGCCCACATCGGCCTCACGCCGCAATCGGTGCATGCGCTGGGCGGCTACCGGGTGCAGGGGCGGGACGATGCCTCGGCCTCCCGCATGAAGCGCGAAGCCCGCGCGCTGGAGGAGGCCGGCGCCGCGCTGATGGTGCTGGAGATGGTGCCTGCCGCGCTTGCCGGCGAGATCACGTGCCAGCTCACCGCCTGCGCCACGATAGGCATCGGCGCCGGCAGGGACTGCGACGGCCAGGTGCTGGTGCTGCACGACATGCTGGGGCTCTACCCGGGCAAGAAGGGCCGCTTCGTGCGCGACTTCATGGCCGAGGCGCAGAGCATCGAAGGCGCCGTCAAGGCCTATGTCGCCGCCGTCAAGGACGGCAGTTATCCCGGCCCCGAGCACAGCTACTGACATCCTGACGCCCATGGCGACATCCACCTGCAAATCATGAAGCGCTTGCATCCTTGCCGGTCCATGGGCGAGCAAACTCGGCCCGCCCCCCTTCGCCCCCCTCGCGGGGGGTTCCGCAACGGCTCGCTGTGCTCGACATTACCAGCGACCCATTTCGCAGCCCCACGTTAAAAAAATTCCAAGATGCAGATCCACGAAACCATAGCCGGCGTGCGCGCCGCGATGAGGACGGCCGGCCGCGTGGTGTTCGTGCCGACCATGGGCAACCTCCACGACGGCCACATCGCGCTGATGCGGCAGGCGCGCGCCCACGGCAACGCCGTGGTCGCGTCGATCTTCGTCAACCGCCTGCAGTTCCGGCCCGGCGAAGACTTCGACAAGTATCCGCGCACCTTCGAGGCCGATTGCCAGCGGATGGTCGAGGCGGGTGTCGACCATCTCTTCGCGCCGGCCGAGGTCGAGCTGTATCCGCAAGCGCAGTCGTATTACATCGAGCCGCCGGCCGAGCACGCCAGCATCCTCGAGGGCGAATTCCGCCCCGGCCATTTTCGCGGCGTCGCCACCGTGGTCATGAAGCTCTTTTCCATCGTCCAGCCCCAGGCGGCGCTGTTCGGCAAGAAGGATTACCAGCAATTCATGGTGCTGTCCGCCATGGTGCGCGAGTTCGGCATGTCGATCGAGGTCATTCCCGGCGAGACGGTGCGTGCGCCTGACGGCCTGGCGCTGTCGTCGCGCAACGGCTACCTGACGGAAGCCGAACGCGCCGAGGCGCCGCGCCTGTACCGGGTGATCTCCGAGCTTGCCGCGGAGGCCAGGAGCGGCGCCCGCAACTTCGCCGACCTCGAAGCCAGGGCAATGAATATATTAAGAATCAACGGTTGGCTTCCCGATTATGTTGCCTTCCGCAAAAAACTTGATCTACAATCTCCGTCCGCTCACGATTCCGGATTGGTGGTGCTGGCGGCGGCGCGTTTGGGAAGCACGCGCCTCATCGACAATCTGGAAGTTTAGGCCACCGCGATGCGCTCATGCCGGCGGTGTGCCAGAAGCGAACGAGACGGGAACATTGCTCCTGCTAGAACGTTCCTGATTTATTGCCGCCTTTGCATGAGAAAGGTCTGACAATGCAGCGCACGATGCTCAAATCGAAACTCCACCGCGTGACGGTGACCCACGCCGAACTGCACTACGAGGGTTCCTGCGCCATCGACGAGAACCTGCTCGATGCCGCCGACATCAAGGAATACCAGCAGATCGACATCTACAACGTGAATAACGGCGAGCGCTTCAGCACCTACGCGATCCGCGCCGAGCGCGGCAGCGGCACGATTTCGGTCAACGGCGCCGCGGCGCGCAAGGCCGCCACCGGCGACCTGCTGATCATCGCCAGCTATGCCGCGATGAACGAAATCGAGCTGCAGAATTTCGAGCCCGACCTGGTGTACGTCGACGCCAGGAACCGCATCACGCACCACAGCCGGCAGATTCCGGCACAAGCGGCCGCCTGATTTCCCCACCCCCGTTGCGGCGCGCCGGGCCCACCCTCGCGGTGGGCTTTTCTTTTGGCGCGGCGGCACCGCCCCGGCGATCGACCGCGGGTTTGTGGCAGGGTCCGGCGCGGTGTATTCTTGCGCCCAGAAGAATTACATGCCTATGCCGGAGGGAGCCATGGCCACCAAGATCCTGATCGCCGACGATGAGCCGAACATCGTCATATCGCTCGAATTCCTGCTCAAGCGCGAAGGCTACGAGGTGGTCGTTGCCCATGACGGCGCGCAGGCGCTGGAGCGCATCCGCAGCGAGCGGCCCGACATGGCGATCCTCGATGTCATGATGCCGCATCGCAACGGCTTCGAGGTGTGCCAGGACCTGCGCCAGGACCCCGAGTTCAAGACGCTGCGGATCATGATGCTGACCGCCAAGGGGCGCGACACCGAGGTGTCGAAGGGCCTCGCGCTGGGCGCCGACGTATATATGACCAAGCCGTTCGCTACCCGCGACCTGATCGCCAAGGTCAAGGCCTTGCTCGAACGGGTTTGAGGTCCGGCCGCCGTTTCAGAAAGTCGAGCGCACCATGAATTCCCGCATGAAGCTGGTCGCCGCCGTCGTCATCGCCTGCGCCTGCCTCGTCGCCGTGCTGGCGGCGTCCCTGACCGTCCTCGGTTCCGGGCTGGAGGGACAGGAGCGGGCCGTGATCGAGGCCATTCTGGAGCGTCGCCTGGGTGTCGTGGTGTTGGTCGTGATGTTCGCCTGCGTCTTCCTCTTCCTGATCCTGCGCGCCGTTCATGAATTCCTGGTGCTGCCGCCGGCGCGGGCGGCCGAGGAGGCGGGGGCGATGCTGACGCAGCCGGCGACCCGCCTCAACCTGCAGGGCAGCGCCGAGTTGCAGGCCCTGATCGGCGCCGTCAATCGCCTGGCCGGGCAGCACCAGGCGCGCGACGAGGAAATCGAGGCGCGCATCCGCGCCGCCAACGCCGCCGCCGAGGCGGACCGCAACCGCTTCGCCGTGCTCATGGCGGAACTCGCGCAGGGCGTCATCGTCTGCAACATGGATGGTCGCGTGCTGCTCTACAACCGGCGCGCCCGCGCCCTGTTCGCCGGCGAAGCGGGGCAAGGCATGGCGGCGCTGGGCCTGGGGCGTTCGATCTACGGCATCTTCGACCGGCACCTGATCGCCTATGCGCTGGAGAACTTCGATGCGCGGCGCAACACGCACCGCCATTTCGTCGCGGTGACGGCGTCAGGTCGCCTGCTGCGCGTGCTGGTCGCGCCCATCCCCGAGGCTGGGGCGGCCGCGGCGGATGGGCCGGCAGCGGGCGGCTTCTCCGGCTACATGACCATGATCGAGGACATGACGGAGGCCTTCGACAGCGAATCGAAGCGCGACCAGTTGCTGCAGGACCTGACCGAGAGCAGCCGCGGGCCGGTGGGTAACCTGCGCGCCGCGGCCGAGATGCTCTATGACTACGGCGACATGAGCGCCGAGGAGCAGCAGCGCTTCCTCGCCGTGGTGCGCGACGAAGCCGCGGGACTGGCGACGCGGGTCGAGGCCGCGGCGCGCACCTTCGCCGCGGTGCTCAAGGCGCGCTGGCCGCTGGAGGAAATGCTCGGCGCCGACCTGCTGACCGCCGCGCGCCGTCGCATCGCCGACCGCTGCGGCCTGCAGGTCAGCATCGAGGATGTGGATGCGGGGGTATGGCTCAAGGTCGACGGTTTTTCCATGCTGCAGGCGATGACCTATTTTGCCGCGCGGCTGCGCGACGAATACCAGATCCGCGACCTGAAACTGCGCCTCGGCCGCGATGGCGCGATGGCGTATGTGGACCTGATCTGGTCCGGCGTCTTCATGAGTACGGAGACCGTGATGCAATGGGAACTCGACGCGCTGACGGTGGCCGGCGAGTCGTCGCCGCTGACGGTGCGCGACATCGTCGAGCGCAACGGCGGCGAGGTGTGGTTCCAGCGCGACCACGCCGCCTACCGTGCCTACTTCCGCTTCCTGCTGCCCGCCATCAGTGCGCAGGATGCGGTGGTCACCGCTGCCGGCGCGGCGCTGGCGGACAGCCGTCCCGAGTTCTACGACTTCGACCTGTTCAAGAGCGAGGAAACCGACCTCGCGCTGGACGACCGCGTCCTGGCGCAACTCGCGTTCACCGTGTTCGATACTGAAACCACCGGCCTCGAACCCTCGGCGGGCGACGAGATCATCCAGATCGGCGCGGTGCGCATCGTCAATCGCCGCCTGCTGCGGCACGAAGCCTACGAGCAGCTGATCGACCCGCAACGCAGCCTGCCGCCGGCTTCGGTGAAGATCCACGGCATCACCGCCGAAATGCTGGCCGGCCAGCCGCCGATCGGGCAGGTGCTGCCGGTGTTCCGTGCCTTCGTCGCCGATACCGTGCTGGTGGCGCACAACGCCGCTTTCGACATGCGTTTTCTGGAATTGAAGGAAGCACCCACCGGCATCCGCTTCGACCGTCCGGTGCTGGATACCTTCCTGCTCTCCGCCGTGCTGTTTCCGAACCAGGAAACGCATCGCCTCGAAGCCATCGCCGAACGTCTCGGCGTCTCGGTCATGGGCCGCCACACGGCGGTCGGCGACGCCATCGTCACGGCAGAAGTGTTTCTCAAGATGCTGCCGCTGCTGGCCGACAAGGGCATCCGCACCCTGGGCCAGGCGCGCGAGGCGAGCGAGAAAACCTACCATGCCCGGATCACCTACTGACACCGACGCGCGCCTGTTCGATGCGGTGTCGGTCAATCTCAATACGACGCTGTGCAACCTGCCGCTGACGCCGCCGGTGGTGCTGGATCCGGCGACTTCGGTGCGCGATGCTCTGCGTGCGATGGATCTGCGAGGGGTCGAGGTGGCGGTGATCGTCGATGACGCCAGCGCGGTGCCGCTGGGCATCGTCACCCTGCGCGACGCGCTGCGCTGCATCGTCAACGAGGGGTGCGACCTGGGCGGGCCGATCGCCAGCATCATGACCGGCGGGCTGGCCAGCCTCGCGGCCGATGCCACCGTGCATCAGGCCACGGTGCTGATGTTCCGCCGCGGCATGCGCCACCTGATCCTGACCGGGACCGACGGCCAGCTGTTCAACGTGGTATCGCAGGGCGATCTGTACGGCATGCAGGCGGCCGACTCGGCCAGCCTGGCCAACGCCATCCTGGCGACAGCAAGCATCGCCGAGCTGGCGGCGCAGACGACGGCCGTGCGGCGCTTTGCCGCGCGTCGCCTGGCCGAAGGCAGCGGCGCCGAGGCCCTGTGCGAGTGGATTTCGGCGCTCAACGACCTGATCGCGCTACAGGCCATCGAGCTGGTGGAAGGCGAATTCGACCTGCCCTATGTGCCCTGGTGCTGGATCGTCTTCGGCTCGGAAGGGCGCCTGGAACAGACGCTGTTCACCGATCAGGACAACGGCATCGTCTTCGCGGCGGCATCGAGCGAGCAGGCGGAAGAACTGCGCCGGCAGTTCCTGCCTTTCGCCCGGGCCGTGAACGAGGCGCTCGACGCCTGCGGCTTCCCGCTGTGCGGTGGGCAGGTCATGGCGGGCAACCCGGCCTGGTGCCTTTCGCTGGATGAGTGGAAGCGGCAGTTCGGCAACTGGATTGCGGTGCCGGAGCCGGAAGCCCTGCTCAATGCCAGCATCTTTTTCGACTTCCGTCCGCTCTACGGCCGCGAGGAACTGGTGGCCGACCTGCAGCACTGGCTGCTGCGCAAGGTCAAGGGCAATGCCGCCTTCTTCCGCGCCATGACCGGCAACGCGCTCGGGCAGGAACCGCCGCTTTCCTGGTGGCGCGATTTCCGCCTCGGCGGCGGCAAGGAATTTCCGCACACGCTGGACCTCAAGGGCCAGGGCATCCGCGTCTTCGTCGATGCCGTGAGGATATTGGCGCTGGCGCACGGCGTGGCGCACACCAACACCATCGAGCGCCTGCGCGGCGTGCGCCAGGCCCTGGGCATGCCGCTCGAGGAGGCGGCGGCGATGGTGGCCGCCTTCTACCAGATCCAGCGCCTGCGCCTGCAGAACCAGGTCTCCGGCGAGTTTCCCACCGCCACCAACCGGATCAATCCGGATCGCCTGCACCGGCTCGACCGGCAGATCCTCAAGGAAGCCTTCCGCCAGGCGCGCACGCTGCAGCAGCGGCTGCGGCTGGACTATCTGAACTAGGTTGCCGCAATGCGGCTTCGTCGGCAGCAAGGCCTGTCCGCCGTGCCGCCGGCGCCGACTTTCAAAAGTCGGCGCTGGCGATACGGCGCCGGCTTGCAGAAATGCCGGATAAATCGTTTAGTCCGGATCAGCCGGCAACTCTGCCTGCGCGCACACGGGATTTTTTGCGCCGGTAACACTCCCGGGTTTTAGGCCCCACTAAATTGGGACAAGGCATTGATGAGTATGGAAATCATGAAGTGCCAGGATTTCTATTCAGCCTATTTGATGGATTGTTTTCCGTCATTTAGGCAGCCGACATTACGTTGAACTAAACCGCTGACGCGGTGGTGGCGCGAGTCACCGCCGCGTTTTGTTTTTGGTCGTTGTGTTGCCCATCCTGTCGTCGGGAATGTTCCCGACATGACAAGGAGAACGACATGACTGAACTGCGCCAGCGGATGGACGATGCCATGGTCCTGCGCGGATTTGCGTTGCGCACGCGGGAGACCTACCTGGCCTGCGTAGCGGGACTGGCCAAGCACTACCGCTGCTCGCCGGATCGGCTCGACGCCCAGCAGATCCAGAGCTACCTGCTGTACCTGATTCAAGAGAAGAAGCTGGCCTACGCCAGCGTCAATCAAGCCGCCTGCGCCTGCCGCTTCCTCTTCGGCAACGTCTTGCAGCAACGCAAGCTCTGGTTCGAGATTCCGATGGCCAAAGTGCCCAAGCGTCTGCCCGTGGTGCTCTCGCGCGACGAGATCGGACGGTTGTTCGCCGCCTGCGATACCCTGCGCGCCCGTACCGTCTTGATGACCACCTACGCTGCCGGGCTGCGGCTCTCCGAAGTCTGTGCCCTCCAGGTGGGCGACATCGAGTCCGCGCCGGATCGGATGTGCCTCAAGGTTCGCCAGGGCAAAGGCGGGCAGGATCGCTATACCCTGCTCTCGCCCCGACTCCTGACGACCTTGCGCCGGTACTGGCAAACCACACGGCCACGCCCGTGGCTGTTCCCCAACAAGACCGGCGACGGCCCCATGGGCGACACCACGGCCCAGCGCATGTATCACGCTGCCTGCGCTACCGCCGGTTTGTCCGCCGCCGGCATCCACACCCTGCGCCAC
>JADYZH010000231.1 GCA_020853215.1 Sulfuritalea sp.
GCGCGACGAGATCTGCGGTGCCCTGGCCGGCAACCTGTGCCGCTGCACCGGCTATGTCAAGATCATCGAATCGGTCGAAGCCGCCGCCGGAGCCTCGGCATGAACGCGCCGGAAACCCAGGTCAAGGAAATCGCCAACGCCTCCGCGCCGCACGGCGTCGGTGCCCGCCGGCCGCTGGTTGATGGCGTCGAGAAGGTCACCGGCACCGCGCGCTACACCGCCGACCTGCCGGCCGACAACGCCCTGGTCGGCCTGCTGCTGCGCAGCCCCTATGCCCACGCCGAACTGCTGGAAGTCGACATCTCGGAGGCGCTGGCGCTGCCCGGCGTGCGCGCCGTGATCACCGGCGACGAGTGCGACATGCCCTATGGCGTGATCCCCATCGCGCAGAACGAATTTCCGCTGGCGCGCGACAAGGTGCGCTACATCGGCGACCCGATCGCCGCCGTCGCCGCGGTCGATGAAGCCACGGCGCGCCTGGCGATTTCCCGCATCCGCCTGAAGGTGCGCGAACTGCCGGCCTACTTCAAGGCGGCCGACGCGCGCCAGGCCGACGCCGTGCTGCTGCACGAAAAGAAGCAGGGCAATATCGAACGCGAAGTGCATAACGAGTTCGGCGACGTCGCCGCCGGTTTCGCCGCCGCCGACCTGGTGCGCGAGGAAACCTACGAATGCGCAGAAGTGCACCACGCCATGATGGAGCCCAATGCGGCGCTCGCCGCCTGGGACACCGAGCGCGGCCACCTGACGCTGTGGTCGGTGACCCAGGTGCCCTACTACGTGCACCTGACGCTGGCGCGCTGCATGAAAATGGAAGCGGCCCACATCCGCGTCATCAAGCCGTTCAGCGGCGGCGGCTTCGGCCATCGCACCGAATGCCTCAACTTCGAGGTCATCTGCGGCCTGCTGGCGCGCGCCGCGCGCGGCACGGTGCGCCTGGCGCAGACGCGCGAGGAAAGCTTCCTCGCCCATCGCGGCCGCCCCGAAAGCCAGATGCGGATCAAGCTCGGCCTCAAGCGCGACGGCAGCATCACCGCCTGCCAGGCCGAAGTGGTGCAACGCGGCGGCGCCTACGGCGGCTACGGCCTGGTCACCATCCTCTATGCCGGCGCGCTGATCAACGGGCTCTACGACATCCCGGCGGTCAAGTACGACGGCTACCGGGTCTACACCAACACCCCGGCCTGCGGCGCCATGCGCGGCCACGGCACGGTGACCATCCGCTTCGCCTTCGAATCCCTGCTCGATTCGATGGCCGGCGAACTCGGCCTCGACCAGATCGCCGTGCGCCGGCGCAACCTGCTCAAGGCGCCGACCGAGACCATCAACGGCCTGCGCGTCACTTCCTACGGCCTCGGCGAATGCATCGACTGGGTCGAGGATGTCAGCGGCTGGGCCGCGCGCAAGGGCAAGCTGGGCGGCAACGGCAACGTCCGCAAGGGACTGGGCATGGCCTGCTCGCATTTCGTCAGCGGCTCGGCCAAGCCGGTGCACTGGTCGGGCGAACCCCACGCGGTGATCGTGCTCAAGCTCGACTTCGACGCCGCGGTGACCATCCTCACCGGCGCCTCGGACATCGGCCAGGGTTCGTCGACCGTCGTCACCCAGATCGTCGCCGAAGTGCTGGGCATCGACTACCACCGCATCCGCGTCGTCGCCAATGATTCGGCCGTGACGCCGAAGGACAACGGCTCCTATTCCTCGCGCGTCACCTACATGGTCGGCAATGCCGCGCTGGATGCCGCCGAGAACCTCAAGCGCCTGCTGGTCACCGCCGCCGCGCGCCGGCTCAAGGTCGAGGAATCCGACGTGATCTGGTACGGCGAAGCCGCGGCCATCGCCAGCGATCCCGACCGGCACATCCCCTTCGCCGAAATCGCCGAAGAAGCCCTGGTCGGCACCGGCACGCTCAACGTCAAGGGCACCTTCACCTGCCCGCCGGAATTCCAGGGCGGCAAGCAGCGCGGCGGCGCCGTCGGCTCCTCGATGGGCTTCTCCTACGTCGCCCAGGCGGCCGAAGTCAGCGTCGACATTGACCTCGGCATTGTCACCGTGGACAAGGTCTGGGCCGCCATCGACTGCGGCCGCGCGATCAACCCGATGGCGGTCGAAGGCCAGGTGCAGGGCGCCGTCTGGATGGGCCTGGGACAGACCCTGTGCGAGGAAACCATCTACGAAAACGGACGCCACATGGTGCCCAACATGCTCGACTACCGCGTGCCGACCATCGTCGAATCGCCCGACATCGAGGTGCATATCGTCGAAAGCATGGACCCCAACGGCCCCTTCGGCGCCAAGGAAGCCAGCGAAGGCCCGCTGTCCGGGATCATGTCGGCGGTCGCCGCCGCGGTCGAGGACGCCACCGGCCTGCGTGTGAAGGCGCTGCCGATATCTCCGCCGCGCGTGTTCGCCGCCCTGCAGGAGGCCCGCAACGAAGCAGCCGCCGCCACCAACGAGGAGCAAGCACTATGAGCATGCCCGATTTCCAGTTGCTGCGGCCGACCACCGCCGCCGATGCCGTCGCCATGCGCGCGGCCAACGCCGCCAGCCGCTACATCGCCGGCGGCACCGACCTGCTGCCCAACATCCGCCGCGGCCTGGCGGAGCCCGGCGTCGTCATCGACCTCGGCGGCATCGCCGAGCTGGCGTACATCGACTTCGGCACCGATGCCCTGCGCATCGGTGCCGGTACCACGCTGGCGGCCATCGCCGGCGATGCGACGATCCGCGCCCGCCATACCGCGCTGGCCGAAGCCGCCGCAGCGGTGGCCGGGCCGACGCACCGCGCGGCGGCGACGCTGGGCGGCAACCTCTGCCTCGACACGCGCTGCGTCTATTACAACCAGAGCGAATTCTGGCGCGAGAGCAACGACTACTGCATGAAACTAAAGGGCGAAGGCTGCCGCGTCGCCAAGAAATCCAAGCGCTGCTACGCCGCCTTCAGCGGCGACGTGGCGCCGGCCCTGATCGCGCTCGCCGCCGAAATCGAAATCCTCGGACCGAAGGGCAGCCGCC
>JADYZH010000232.1 GCA_020853215.1 Sulfuritalea sp.
CGATGTCCTCGCCGCGACGGCGGATCCACTCGCCGGGATGCGGCACATGGTTCACGGTGACGGCATCGCCGTCCGGCGCACACAGCTCCTGCATCACCACCGCGTCGGCGCCGGCCGGCAGCGGCGCACCGGTGAAAATGCGCGCCGCCGTGCCCGGCGCCAGCGTATGGCCGACGCAGCCGGCGGGGATGCGCTGCGCCACGGCCAGCGTTGTTCCGCTGGCAGGCACATCCGCGCAACGGACGGCGTAGCCGTCCATCGAGGTATTGTCCAGCGGCGGCACGTCGATGGCGGAACGCAGGCCGGCGGCCAGCACCCGTCCGGCGGCAGCCTGGGTCGGCACCGCTTCGGTATCCGTCGCCATCCGGGCGCCCGCCAGCAGGCGCGCCAACGCGTCTTCGTAATCAAGCATTCCTGAACCCCAGATGACGCAAGATGAAATCCGCGATCGCGTCGCGGTCGTCGAGTGCCAGCAGCGGCAGCGCGGTCTGCCCGGCCAGCGCCGCCGGCTCATCGGTGGCCACGGCGACGATGGTTTCGACGCCGGTGCCGGCGATCAGCGGCTTGCCCACCGACGGCCGATGCACTTCCAGCTTGGGGATCGGCGTCTGCTTGAAACCCTCGACCAGCACCAGGTCGCAATCGGAAAAGCGCGCGATCTGTTCCTCCAGCGACGGCTCCGGCGCGCCGCGCAGTTCGTGCATCAGCACCCAGCGCTGGTCGGAAATCAGCAGCACTTCCGCGCAGCCTGCCTCGCGCAGCCGGTAGGAATCCTTGCCCGGGTGGTCGATGTCGAAGCGGTGGTGGGCGTGCTTGATCAGCGAAACGCGCAGGCCGGCCGCCGTCAGGCGCGGAATCAGTTCTTCCAGCAGCGTGGTCTTGCCCGACCCGGACCAGCCGGCGAGGCCGAAAACTTTCATTCAGAAAACCTCGGTTCAATCCGCAGATTTCGCAGATTACGCAGATAAAACAAGCAAGCGGCCGGACTACGCCCCGATCCATCTGCGTCAATCTGCGAAATCTGCGGATCAAATGCCTTTCGCTGATTCATGTCTGTCAAAGCACCGACGGTACGGTCAGCACCGGCGCAAAGCCGCCGCCAGGGGTACGGAAGTTAGTGGTCTGGCCCTGCCACAGGCGCGCCGCGACGAGTTGCACATGCCCGTTATAGACATAGTTGCGCAGATCGAGCTTGAGCTCCACCGGGGCCTCGCCGACTTTCAGCGTGCGCGAAGACGGCGGTACCAGCGCCTGGGCGATGTAGTTGCCGGCCAGCACCTCGTCGAACACGCGCCGGGTGATCTTGTCGCCGCGATAGGCGGCCTTCGAACCGTAGCCCGCCGCCGGCTTGAAGAAGAGTTGCTTGCGCCGCGCCCACAGGTCGTCGGCGTGCGCCGGCAGGACCAGTTCAGTGCGCGGAATCTTGTTCGCCAGCGTGGCGCGCGTTTCGGCATCGACGCCCCATGCAACCAGCAGGGCGTCATCGCACAAGGCCACCAGGTTGCGCTTGTCGGCGTACAGGGCATGCGCCTGCGGATGCGGCGTGATCAGCGCGGCATCGGTGAGCCACGCCTCGCGCAGGGCCGCATTGGCCGGCGCTTCAAGGGCGAAATCGGTGAGCCGGTTGTAGACCAGATCGATGCGCGAACCGCCATGCCCACCGTACCAAAGCGCGCCGTCGCGAAACGCCAGCGCCTGCGGATCGCAGATCACCGCCTCGATGCCGGCGCGCTCGAACAGGCGCTGGAACAGCACGAATTCGGGATAGAGGTACTGCGTCAGCGGCGCTTCGTCGACGATCGCGATGCGTTTCACCGTATCGCCGGCGCCGACTTTTGCGGCGGCGACGGCACGCCACTCGGCGCGGAACATGTCGAGGAACAGGTGTTCCGGCGTATCGGAGCCGAGATCGCCGGGCAGCAGCGCCTCGACGTCGTCGCAGCAGGCCTTCTGCGCGCGCGCCAGCAGGGCATTGAGCAGGCCGCCGCCGGCGTTGGTGTTGATCTCGATCAGCTGCGGTCCGAGTTTGCCAAACCCGTTGCCGAGATGGAAGTCGTAGCCGAGGAACACGCCCGGCGCCGCACAGCGATGCCGCGCGCTCGAAGGCGCCCAGGCCAGCACATGCTCGCGATATGCCGGCAAGGCAACGACACGCTCCACCGCGGCCACCAGGCGCGCCATGCGCTGCACGTGCTCGGCGCTGACGAAGGCCACCGACGAGGAAAACAGGTGTGGCCGCCCCGCCATCACCTCGGCGTGGAAACCGGGACTGACGCGCTCCAGCTCGGCTTCCAGTCCGTCACGGTCGAGCGACACGCACTGGCAACCGGCATTCAGCCGGTCGGCGAGTTCGATGCTGTCAGGGCTGGGATTGTTCATGCGGCAATTCTACCGGCAGCGCGCGCAGGAAAAAGTCCTCCACCTCGGCCACGTCGCGCGTGCGACGCATCGGCGGCAGCGAACGCCAGATGGCCTTGCCGTAGGGCTTGCCGGTCAGGCGCGGGTCGCAGATCATCAGCACGCCGCGGTCATCCTCGTCGCGGATCAGCCGCCCCGAGCCCTGCTTCATGTTGATCACGGCGCGCGGCAACTGGTATTCCATGAAGGGATTGCGCCCCGCCGCACGCAGCTTGTCGATGCGCGCCGAGAGCACCGGGTCGTCCGGCGGAGCGAACGGCAGCTTGTCGATCACCACCAGCGACAGCGCCTCGCCACGCACGTCGACGCCCTCCCAGAAGCTCTGGCTGGCAACCAGGATCGCATTGCCGAGGAAACGGAAGCGCTCCAGCAGTTCCGAGCGCGAACCCTCGCCCTGCATCAGCAAGGGTAGTTCGAGGCCTTCGGCGGCAAGCTTCTCCTGCAGCAGTTCGCGGATGCGGCGCATCGCGCGCAAGGACGTGCACAGCACGAAGGCGCGACCGCCCGAAGCGCGGATCGCCGGCCACGCGGCTTCCGCCACGGCTTCCTGGTAGAAGGCGCTGTTGGGGTCGGGCATCCCGGTCGGCGCATACAACAGCGCATTCTTCCCGTAATCGAAGGGGCTGCCCCATACCGCGGTATCGGCCTCCGCCAGCCCGAGCTCGCCGCAGTAGTGGGCAAAATTGCTGCCCACCGCAAGCGTCGCCGAGGTGAAAATCCAGGCGCGCGGATGGCCCTCCATCTGGCGCCGGAAGATCGGCGCGATGTCGAGCGGCGTCAGGTTGAGCGACATCGCCTGCGAATAGACCTCGACCCATTTCACTACATCATCACCGCCGGCCACCTCCGGATCGGCGCTACCGCCACGCCAACGCTTGAGCGCCGCCGCCAGTTCCTGCGCGCGCCGCAGGCAGTTGGCGAGGCCCTCGCCGCGCTCGGCCTGGGTGTCGAGGTGGCGGCCGAGTTCGGCAATGGCATCGGCCAGCCCTTGCAGCGCCGCGGCGAATTCATTTTCGCTCTCGACCCGCGCCGCCGGCAGGCGCAGGTTCTCGCCCTTCACCGCCAGGCGCAGGTCGCGCGCGGCCTTGTCCAGCGCCAGCGCGGCATCCTGCAGCGCAGGGTAATCCTTGGCGGCGACGATGGCCTCGTTCTTCGTGTCGCGCGCCAGCTCGATGACCTGGCTGGTCGACACGCTCTCGCCGAAGAACAGCCCGGCCACCTCGGGCAACTGGTGCGCCTCGTCGAAAATGATCGTGTTGCAGGCCGGCAGCAGCTCGCCCATGCCCTCGTCCTTGAGCATCACGTCGGCGAAGAACAGGTGGTGATTGACCACCACCACATCGGCCGTCTGCGCCTCCTGGCGCGCCGCCAGCACGAAGCAGCCCTTCTGGTGCGGACATTCCTGGCCCAGGCAGTTCTCGCGCGTCGAGGTCGCCAGCCCCCAGGCCCCGGACTCTTCCGGCACGTCGATGCATTCGGCCTTGTCGCCGGTCTTGGTGCGCTCGGCGAAGCGCGCGATCTTGCGCAGGTGCGCCGCTTCCTCGCGCGAAGCCAGGCGCCCGGCGTCCATCGCACGTTCGAGGTGATAAGGGCAGACGTAGTTGGCGCGGCCCTTGAGCAGCGCGATCGACGCGCCCACCTTCAACGCAGCGCGCACCGTCGGCAGGTCCCGGTTGAAGAGCTGGTCCTGCAGGGTCTTGGTCCCGGTCGAGACGATCACCTTGCCGCCCGAGAGCAGCGCCGGCACCAGGTAGGCGAAGGTCTTGCCGGTGCCGGTGCCGGCTTCCGTCACCAGCGCCAGGTTGCCGGCGATCGCCGCGGCGATGCGCTGCGCCATCTCCAGCTGCTGCGGCCGCGGGCGAAAGCCCGGCACGGCGGCGGCGAGCGGCCCCCCGGGGGCGAAGATGCGGTCAATTTCGGGAATGGGATCGGACATGGCGGGCGCGGCATGGTAGCACGCGACTCGATGGCATCCGAAAGCAAACCGACCGAGCCAGTAAGCTTCCATGCCACCACCTTGAGCAAGATGGTCGCAATCGCCGCCCCAATGGAAATCCACGCATAGCGTTGCAGGCTGGGTACGCCCGGATCAGTCATTATCATGTTTCCTGCCTTGCTTCCCTTTTCCCTCACGCTCCCTTCCTGGCATTCGGATATCGTGTTCGTCGGCATTCTTGTGGCACTCGACACAGTTGTCGAAATCGCGGATTCCTTCCTCGATATGTTTGCGACGGATTTTCTGCTGTGAGTGTTCATGACAGCCATAGCAGGTATAGCGGCTGTAATCGTTGCGGACATGGCAAGTCGCGCACTTAACGTTGTGATCGCGATCCAGTTCGAAATACTTTGCGTGATCGAAGGTGGCAGGCGTCCATTTGTCCTGGCTGTGGCATTGACTGCAATTACCCGTGATCTGCTGGTGCAGGCTGTCCTTGGGTGACTTGTGGCAACCCTGGCATTCGTCGCGGGTCGCCTTTTCCAACAACCGATGATTGAACTTCCCGATCGGACGGAAACGCTTCACCCCGGCATGGTCGCTATGGCAGGCGATACAGTCCGAACTGACGAGTTTTTGGTGGAACGGTGTCGACGTCAGAGGTTTCTGGACTGGCAGACCTGTAGTGGTGAGCTTGCCGATCTCCTCCGGCTTGTGACAGCTGACGCAGCGTTCTGATTCGGCACCAGTGAATCCGGCGTGACAGGCAAAACAGTCCGATTCCAGTTTTGCATGGCCGGGAATCAACTTGCCGGGGCCAACCATCAGGTTGGGATAGACGAAGGCAAGAACGGCCAACACAATCAGGTTGGCGGCAAGGATCCACTTGAGTGTGCGGCTCATGCCCAGCCCCAGAACAAAAAGATGCTGATGATGTGGCCCAGCGCCAGGACGGCGAAGACGATGAAGATCGGGATATGGACTTTGCGCCACTTGGTCATGGCATCCAGGGTGACGGCATCCCAGAACACTGCACGCTCGATGTCCTCTTTGGACATCCCCCGCAGTTGGTAGTGGTCACGCTGTCCCAGGACATGCTCACGCGAACGGCCAAGAAGTAGTTTTCCCACCATGCCGCTGATGACATTCACGCCCATTGCCACCGTGGCCAGCCAGGGCAGGATGGCGTTGAAATGAATGCCGGCATGCAGCAAGACCATCAGGGAACCCAGCCAGGTACCGACTTCGTGCATGCTGAGCCAGGATTTCATGTTGCCCGATGTGATCATCTTGCGCTTGCGCAACGAGTAGATCAGGGAGCCGATGATCAGCAATGTTCCCGGAATGCCCAGGTAGCGTCCGACCCAGACCAGATTAAAGCGGTGCAGCAGATAGTCGCCCACCAAGGTTGCTACACCGAGCAGGCCCACCAGCAGCGTAAAGGGAAGGATATGATTGCGCCAGAGGTTGTTGGTCATCTAGGCCTCCAGAGTCACGCTGGTCTTCGGGGTGCAACTGCAGAGCAGGCAACTCCCCGGTTCGGGATCAAAGTCTGGCGCATGACCGTAAGCCACTTCGCCTGTTTTGATCGTGGTTTGGCAACATCCGCAACTTCCGGCCCGGCAACTGGATTCAACTATTACCCCATTCGCCTCGGCAAACTCCAGCAAACTCCCCATGCCAGGTTGCCAGGGGATCTGTTTGCCCGACTTGGCAAAGGTGACGACGATGTCGCTTTGCATTGCCGCCACAGGTTCAATGGCTGTGGGGTTTGCCGAACGCTTGATCGATGCCGGGCCAAAGGCTTCGTAATGGATGCGATTCTCCGGCACGCCCCAGCCTTCCAGGCCAAGGACGAGGCTTTCCATCATCGGTGTCGGACCACAGATGTAGAAGTGGTAAGGCTTGAGAGGGAGTTCCGTCCTGAATAGCGCGATATCCACGCGCCCTTGGTGGTGATAGTCGCGCCCCAGTTGATCGCCCGGCAAGGGATCACTGAAACACAGTCGCAGATGGAAGTTCGGGTAAGTCGCGGCAAGCGCTTCGAGATGGGATCGCTTGATCGGCTCGCTGCTGTTGCGAACGCCGTAATAGAGCCAGACTTCCCGGCCAGACTGCTCGGCCACGCACCAGTTGAGCATGGACAGCACCGGAGTAATCCCGATGCCGCCACCGATCAAGACGACCGGTGCATCACTGCGGTCGATATGGAAATGACCGCCAGGCGCGCGGACTTGCAGTTGGTCACCGACCTGGATGTGGTCATGAAAGTAATTCGACGAGCGGCCCGGTGGATAAGTGCTGCCGGCAGGTGCGGGTACGCGCTTGATGGAGACCCGGTAATACCCCGCGTGGGGTGCATCAGACAAGGAGTAGCAGCGAGTAATCTGCTCTGCCTTACCGTCGGGCGCGGGTACGTCGAGGCGAAACGTCAGGAATTGACCAGGCTTGAATACCGGAAGTGGCTGCTTGTCTTCCGGTACCAGGTAAAACGAGCAGATGGACTGGGCGCCGTCCTCAGTTTCCTTGCGATCAACCCGAAAATTCCTGAAACCACTCCACGCCGCTACAGATGCCGGCTCGGATGCTGAAGGCAAAGTTGCATTAACGGAAGCGGGCATTCCCCCATCAGACCCCACGCCCGTGCGTAGCGCCTGATACTCACCCCAATGTCTCCAGAAGCTGATACTCAGCCACAACGCGATTTGCAGTGCAATCCCCAATACGATCCAGAGAAGCAAGGAGGCAGAGGTCATTACAGGTGGCGTCATGATTCTGTCAGTCTTTCACATTCAGCTTAAGGAGCCCTTAATCATAATCCGCTTGGCATCCACTTCAATCATCATCGTGCTCGCGCCCTATCGAGCGACGATCGCGTCGATCATCCTTGGGCAATGGCTTGTCACCCCAGGCCGCACGATAAGCCTCGGCAGAAGTGAAACGGCATTTCTTGTTTGCACCCACCTTACCCAGCAGGTTCGTATTGGGTTTGGCCGGAGTGCCCGTATGCGCCCGGATCTGTTCCCTGATTTGATCGCAGGATTCCGCTTGGGCCTCTGGGGTGGCGGCATGTACGGTCGTCATGGACAGAGCAAGCAGGATGGTCGAGATGGCTTTCATGATTTCATTTCCCTTGGTCAGATGGATAACGGGTGTCACCTCATTTCAAATGCTTCTTGATGAAAGCTGAATCGGCCTTGCCCAATTCGCCCGAGCTCCTGCTTGAGCTTTTCGGCCAGACCTTGAGGCCCGCAGAACCAGATTTCGGACCGGCGTAAGCCGGCCTGCGCCGCAGTTACATCGGCAGCGCTCAATGTTTCACCCTGTTGGGCGCCATGAATGTGCAGATGGATGCCAGGCAACGCGGCGCAGCTTGCCTCGAGGCGGGCGACAAAGGGGTCATTCGCTCGATCACGGGTGCAGTAGTGAAGATCTGCGGAAACTGGGCTCGACGCCTGTTGCAAGGCATCCAGCCAGGCGAGGAACGGCGTCACTCCGATCCCGCCGGCAATCCAGATTTGTTGGGCGTTCGAATCCTGCCGGGCCATGTCGAAGCGACCATAAGGCCCCTCAACCTTGACGGCATGACCAACTTCCAGTCGCTTGCCCAGGGTGCGGGTGTAATCACCAAGTGCCTTGATCTGGAAACTGATGCTTCGATCACCCCGATCCGCACTGGCGATCGTGAATGGATGCGCCCCCTCTTTCTCGTCGAAGGTAATGAATGCAAACTGACCGGGACGATGGCCACGCCAGTTGTTGTCGAGCTGGCAACTGACGGTAAGCACGTCCGGTGCAGCTTGCTCGATAGCTGTCACGGTCCCGCTAGCGCGGCGTGCTTTCCCGATGCGACCGACCAGCGAGTACAGGGCGCCATAGATCCCGCCAGCTCCAAGCAACGCGATGAGAATGCCGACGGGCTGGGTCCAGTAATCAGTCGGAGCGAGCATAGCGGCATGCAGCGCCAACATCAGATAAAGCACCGGCATGGCTTGATGCATAACCCGCCAGGTTTTATAGGGAAACCGCTTCCATAGGGTGATGACCAGCATCGCCAGCACAAGATAGAACGCCCACTCCCCCATGTCCTTCGCCAGGTCGCGCATCACTTCCAGGAAACCCGTGAATTGCTCCTTGGGTATGCGGCCTTCGCGGCCGACCATCGCTTTGAGTATTTTCCCGACCACCTCCTCGACCAGCCAATGCACGATGGCAAAGCTCACACCGAGAATGCCGGCCCATTTATGGGTCCGATAGACTCGATCCATGCCGCCGAGCGGGGTTTCAAGCCAGGCGGGACGTGTGGACAAAAACATCGCCAGCGACATCAAGGCGATCGATAGCAGGCCACTCAGATAGAGCGCTTCCTGCCGGATTACCCATGGCAGACTTCCGCCACTGCTACCGCCCGTGGCAAGTACATCCATTCCCCAGGCCAGTGAGACGATGGCAAGAAGCAAACCGAGCAAGATTTTCATGTCAGAACTCCTTATGGATCATTTTCCGAAGGGTTGGATGGGTCCCGTTTTGGGCAAGTCATCACGGCAGCGTCGCTCGTTGCAGTCAGAAGAATTGCGCTGATTGCTTTTCGCATAGCCACCGTCGTATTTGTCACGCTGCCGCTGGTCGATGACTTCGCCCGTTTGGGGATGCACATACAGCTTGATCCGCCGGCCCGCCTGGTCGGTGGCCTTGACCTCATAGCTGCCGCTTTCACGTTCGATCTTCTCGATATTTCGATAGCCGGCGGATTCCAGTCTGGCGTGCACTTCGGGAATCGATAGCCATCTCGCCTTGTCGGCATTGCCAGAGCGGACATCCTGGGCATGGCTCGAAATGGAGAAGAAAACAGTGGCAAGCAGTGCAGTGATGGTTAATGGTCGCATGGTGAAATCCTCCTGCTCAGGAAAGTGTCTGAATGGTCATTCTTCGTAATAGCCTTGCTCAGCTGCGGTATGGCAGGCGACACAGTTCGCTTTGGTGCGCACATCCTTGTGGCGCCACTCCCAGTCGGGTACTTTGCGATGTTCGCTCACCCATTTGGGCAATTCCGTGATGCGCTGTGGGGCGGCACCTGGGGCAACGCCTTTGAGCAATTTGTTGCTGTAGCGCTGGCCGCCCGCATCGCCGGCATTGGCAACGAGATAGCTCGCAATCTTCTCGGCGGTGGTTGCATCCAGACTGGCGTTGTCGCCGAAATGCTTGTCCAGTTCGCCCATCATGCGTTGCCAGGATCGCGCCGGGAGCATCGAAGGGGCAAAGGCCAGGTGGCAACTACCGCACTCTTCCTTGACGACCGGGTCGGTAACCGGCGCGAAGAAATGGCGATCACCGGCCTGGGCACGGGCTAACACAAGGGCAGAAAAGGCCAAGGTCATGAGGCCGATGGCAAGCGGGCGATGGGGAATGCGCACGGGAGTCTCCTTTATTTCGAATTACTGACCAATCACAAAGGTGAGCCAGTCACCTTTCTCCTGCGCGGTGCATTCGCGCCCCAATACTTCGGTGCAATTACGCTTGAACCACTTTTCGACCTTGGCCGGATCGGTATGGCGCGTCGGCGCCACGGACACGGCAACTGGTTCGATGGTCTTGCCGGTCAGCGCCCGACCCGCTCCCCGGGTGTCCTTGCCATGACAGGTGGTACAAGATGGTGTATCAGGCTTCCCGCCCGAAAAGTTCTGCGTATGCAGGGCTTGGCCACGTGCCGCTGAAAAGCTTGCTGTCTTGGCGGCTGCGGCATACTGGGCCAACAGGTCTTCGCGAGGACCGGCAAAGGTGGCGGTGCTGAGTATCATGGCGACAATTCCTGAGGTGACGACCAATATGTTCTTCATGCGTTTCTCCTGGCGGTTATCGGACTGTGGAGCGCACTTTGCGCCACCCTGTCTGAATGAATGCTGAATCGCTTGTTCATCCTGCGTTCAGGTTCAAAGCGCTAAAAGATCAGGCTGGAATACTGCGGAGTTAAAGATGTCGTCGAGAATCACCCCCCGATGGCGCAGCACACTGACAGGCTTGCTCATTTGGATCATGCTGGCGATGTCCGGCACGGGAGTCAGTCACGCAGCCGATAACCCCGACCATGAGCGTGCCCGCCAGGCCGTCGAGGCGGGGGACGTGCTGCCCTTGCGCACGATTCTTGATCGTGTAGAACGTGAGTATCCCGGCCAGGTCATGGAGGTTGAACTCGACCGCGAAAAGGGTGAGTGGGTTTATGAAATCAGGTTATTGCGCAAGGGAGGCGTCTTGATGAAGCTAAAGATTCACGCTCGAGACGGGACCATCCTCGATTTCAAGGAAAGACAGGGCAAGCCGCATAAACCACACGACCAGGGAGAACCCCGCTAATGCGCATTCTGGTTGTCGAAGACGAACCAACGCTGGCCACACAGCTTGCCGAAGGCATCCAGTCGGTCGGCTATGTTGTGGATGTGGCTCACAACGGGGTCGATGGTCACTTCATGGGGGAAAGCGAACCTTACGACGCCATCGTGCTCGACATCGGCCTGCCGCAAATGGATGGCATCACGGTTTTGAAGAAATGGCGTGCGGCGGGTCGTACATTGCCAGTGTTGATCCTGACGGCACGCGACACCTGGCGGGAGAAAGTGGCCGGCATCGATGCCGGTGCGGATGACTACCTGACCAAGCCCTTTCACATGGAAGAACTGCTGGCCAGGCTCCGCGCCCTGATTCGCCGTGCCGGAGGACATGCCAGTACCGAGTTGGTTTGCGGTCCGCTGACGCTGGATACCCGTAGCAGCCGTGCCAGCGTGGATGGAACTGCCCTGACGCTGACGAGCCATGAATACCGGGTTCTCGCTTACCTGATGCACCATCCGGGTGAAATCGTCTCCCGTGCGGAGTTGACCGAACATATTTACGCGCAGGATTTCGATCGTGATTCGAATACGGTCGAGGTATTCATCGCGCGCTTGCGCAAGAAATTGCCGCCGGGCCTGATCGAAACCGTGCGCGGACTGGGCTACCGACTCAACAAAGCGCAATGAACTTTGCCCTCTTGCGTAACTCCCTGCGTTTGCGTCTCTTGGCGGGGACACTCGTCTGGATCGTCATTTCGATCCTGGTTGCAGGCTGGGGGCTTGGCCAACTTTTTCATCAACATGTCGAAGCCCAGTTTGATGCAGAACTAAAAAATCATCTGGATCAACTTACGGCCCAACTGATTCTCGATGAACAGAATCAGGCCCAAGTACGATTACTTCCGAGTGATCCGCGCCTCAACAAACCCCTGTCCGGCCTGTATTGGCAAATAGACCGGATTGCCGCGGCGGGTGAACACCCCACCAGGGCTGTATTGCGTTCCCGCTCACTGTGGGATGAAACATTGGCCGTGCCAGCCGATACCCCGGCGGACGGAGAGATCCATCGGCATCGGATTGAAGGCCCCCAGGGGGTTGCTCTAAGAGTGGTGGAACGAACCGTCACCATTGACACGCATTCCATGAGGCTGATCGTTGCGGCCAATGAAAGTTTGATGACAGGACCTATCGCAGACTTTAAAGGCCATCTTTGGTTGGCGCTGGGCATACTGGGAATGGGATTGACGTTCGCTGCTTTGATGCAGGTATTCGTCGGGCTTGCCCCTCTGCGCAGCATGCAGGATGCCCTTGGGCGTGTCAGGCACGGAGATGCCCGAAATATGGAAGGCACCTTCCCAAGCGAGATCATGCCGCTGGTGAATGAGTTCAACGCGGTGCTGGCGCAAAACGCCGAGGTGGTCGATCGTGCCCGAACGCAAGCCGGCAACCTTGCCCATGCGCTTAAAACACCGCTGAGTGTCCTCGCCAATGCCGCCAATGCTCCCGAGAAACGGGATGACGACTTGGCACGCCTGGTCGCATCTCAAGTCGATACCGTGCGCAAGCAGGTTGATTACCACCTGAGCCGGGCACAAGCTGCCGCATCGGTTCAAGTTCCGGGCATGCGCACCGCCGTTGAACCTGTCATCCGGGGACTGGTACGGGTTATGGAGCGGGTGCGTGCGGATCGCCATCTCGAATTTGTAGTTCTTCCCGATCCAGCCAATCCGGCATTTCGTGGTGAAGAACAGGATTTACAGGAAATGCTGGGGAATCTGATCGATAACGCCTCGAAGTGGGCCAGATCACGGATCGAGATTCGAGTCTCGGACGGGGCTGGAAGACTCCGGGTGAGCATCGATGACGACGGCAAGGGCATCGCTGAGACCGACCGCGATCATGTACTCAAACGAGGGGTTCGCGCCGACGAGCAGGTTCCCGGTACGGGGCTGGGGCTTGCCATAACCGCCGACCTGGCGCGAATGTACGGTGGTGATTTGGTGTTGGCCAGATCCTCATTGGGCGGACTTCAAGCATCGTTGATACTGCCGGCGGTTTGACTCTCGTTGCACTCACTCGCCAGACTGAAAGTGGCCTCCTGGGGTTCGCGACAGAAAACAAAGATCGTGTCGGAATCCATCCAGTGGGATTGGCTTATCACCCCAGGCAACACGGTAGTTTTCGGTAGAAGTGAACCAGCATTTTGTTGTTGCACACACTGGGTTGTTTGTTCATCCGGCGTTCAGCTTCGATGAGCATAATTGGCCAAGCTGAAGAAACGATATCGTCAGAATCATTGCCAATTGAACACTCCCATCAACGACCATCCTTTCCGGAGTATCACCCATGAAAACCCACCTTCTCACTGCTTTGACCGTGCTGACCCTTGCCGCTGCCGGCCCATCATTTGCCGCAAATGAAACTCACGATCATGGCCACGGCACGGTTTCCGGCACCCTGCAGCTTAACGCTGGCAAGAAATGGGAAACCGATACCCCGCTGCGCAAGTCCATGGGCGAAATTCGCCAGTCGATGGCTTCCTCACTGCACGCAATTCATGAGAACAAGCTGTCGTCCAAGGGCTACGGGGCTCTGGCGAAAAAAGTGGAGGATGCAGTTGGCAATATGGTTGCCAACTGCAAACTCGGCACCCAGGCCGATGAGCAACTGCACCTGATCATCGCCGATCTGCTCGCCGGCGCTGAACAAATGGCAGGCAAGGTGAAGCAGGCCAAGCGCATGGACGGCGCGGTCAAGGTTATCGGCGCGCTCGACAACTACGGCAAGTATTTCGACGACCCGGGCTTTCAGCCAATAGCGCACTGACCGCAGGGGCGGGACGCGACTAGCCGCCGTCCCGCCGGCACCGGCATATTACGTATGATCGGCCGTCCTTCAAGTAACCGGCACTTTGCTGCCCAAGTTTGGCCACATTGCCCAATGGCCGGATTGGCCGACGTGCGGTACTACACGAGTAGCACCGCGCGACAGCTCGACTAAGTTACCAGCCGTTGGAGTTTGCGATGGCTGAATGTCGGCAGTAGGCACGGAAGATTCACTTGAGGCGCCCCCCCCCGCGTTGATTGAAATCAATTGAAGTTGACTGCATTAGTCGGATAATTGCCATCCGTGCAATTCGCCCGGCCCAGCCATGTGAGGACAGGAAATGCAGAACAGATTGGATGGCAAGATCGCCGTTGTAACCGGCGCCAGCAGCGGGATTGGTCGCTCGATTGTCGAGCATTTCGTGGCCGCAGGCGCCAGCGTGGTCGCCTTTGCGCGCAACGCGGGCGCACTAAAGGAACTGGCGGCCGCGCATCCGGGCAAGGTGCTCGCCGTCGCGGGTGACGTGACGAAAGCCGAAGACCTGCAGCGCCTGGTGGCGGAAACCGTCAAGGCCCATGGCGGGGTCGACATCGTGGTGCCCAATGCCGGCATCGCGCGCGTGGTTTCATTCGCGGACAGCACGGCCGAAGCCTGCACCACCCAGTTCTCGGTCAACCTGTTCGGCGCCATCGAGACCGTGCGCCTGTTCCTGCCGCACATCCGCAAGGGCGGCTCGGTGCAGTTCATCACCACCTTCCTGACCCAGGTCGGCTTTCCCGGCCTGTCGATCTACAGCGCCAGCAAGGCGGCACTCAAGTCCTTCTCGCAGACGCTGGCGGCGGAACTCGCGCCGCAGGGCATACGCGTCAATTCGATCGCACCGGGCCCGATCGGCACCCCGTTGTGGGGCACGGTCGGCCTGCCGCCCGAGGTGTTGAATGTGGTTGCCGCCAACGTCACCGCGCGCCTGATGCCCGGCGCCTTCGGCCAGCCGGAGGACATCGCGCAGATGTCGGTGTTCCTGGCATCCGATGCCGCGAAGAATATCTACGGCCAGGAAATCGTCATCGACGGCGGCTATACGATCGGCTGAATTCAGCGGCTGTGCAGCTTCTCCTGCAACCAGACCTTGATCAGCGACTGGTAGGGGACGTCCCTGGCGTTGGCCGCGGCCTTGATCGAGTCGAGCAGGTGCTGCGGCAGGCGCAGTGAAATGGTCCGGGTGGTCGGCTTGAGATTGGGCAGGACGGCCCGCTGCGCCTTCGACCAGTCGAGGTAGTCGGCCGAGTCGTGCTTTTCCCAGAACGCGCGTTCCGCGGCTTCATTGGCGAATCGGGGAATCGTTTTAGTCGGCTTGTTCATAAATCACTCGCTCCTTTCGGTGCATGTCCCGCGCCGAGATCACGCGAATCTTGCTCGCCGCCTTGCGCAGGGTGAAGGCAATATGCAGCAGCCGGCCTTCATCCGTCCTGCCCAGGGCGTGGTGTCGTGACTCCAGCCGGCTGTGCTTCTCGTCGGCCAGAAGCAGCAAGGGAATGTTGAAGAAAACCTGCTCCGCTTCCGCCATCGTAACGCCGTGCTTCTCGTTCTTCCGGGCATTGCCATCGTCCCAGTCAAAACTTTCAATCCTGGCCAAGTCGATCATTTTTGTATATTACTATCGTATACATATTGACGCAAGCGACAGCGGGGCGACTACCGCAATTCCTCCACTTTCAGCATAAGTCGGCGCTGGCGGGACGCCGATTGGTTGCCGTAGCCGGCGATGGCACCGGCGCTGCCGCTTTGCTCGGTGACCGAGCCGCCGAGTTCCAGCCATTCGCCGAGCCGGCCGCTGACCGTGGTCACCAGCTGCTGGGTGTTGATGGTTCCGGGCTGCCGGCCGAGGGTGTCGTCGCGCGGGCTGACGGTTACCGTCACGCGCTCGCCATTGAGCTGCGGCACGGCGATGAAGCCGGTGCCGAGGTCGTACTGCACCAGGGTTTCCGAGACAAATACGCCGGCCGGGGTGAACACCCGCTGGCGCATGGGAATCTGCAGCGACTGGCCGACCATGATCGCGGCGCGCCCACCGTCGATGGTCTGCACCTGCTGTGAGATGTCGCGCCGGCCGCTGCTGTCGGACTGGTAGAGATGGCCGCGGCCGGAAATCGAGGTGCCGCCGGAACCCGTTACCACCCGCCCGGAAACTCCCGCGCCGCTTTGCGCGCTGTTGTCGGCGCCGTCCTGGCGCACGCTGATCATCAGCCGCCGCTGCGGCGTATCGAGCGCCGCGACCATGTCGCGGATCTCGGCCTGGTTGCGCGGCGAGGCGCGCAGGAAGATCTTGTCGTTCATGCCCGACAGCGCGCCGCCCGGTTCGACGAAGGGCGCAAGCTGCGGCAGCAGCTGTTCAGCGCTGCGATGCCTGAGGCTGATGACCTCCAGCGCCTGGCCCCAGGCCAGGGTGCTGAACAGGACGAATGCGAAAAAGAGTCGTTTCATAAGCGCGTACCCTGACTTTATACTGCCGCCCTCACCGTCCCGAGGAAGCCCGATCATGAAAATCGAAACCATCGCCGTGCATGGCGGCTACAGTCCCGACCCGACCACCAAGGCCGTCGCGGTGCCGATCTACCAGACCACATCCTACGCCTTCGACGACACGCAGCACGGCGCCGACCTGTTCGACCTCAAGGTCGCCGGCAACATCTACACGCGCATCATGAACCCGACCACCGACGTACTGGAAAAGCGCATGGCGGAACTGGAAGGTGGCATCGCCGCGCTCGGCGTGGCCTCGGGCATGGCAGCGATCACCTACGCCATCCAGACCATCGCCGAGGCCGGCGACAACATCGTCTCGGTCGGCACCCTCTACGGCGGCACCTACAACCTGTTCGCCCACACCCTGCCGCAATACGGCATCGAGGTGCGCTTCGCCGACTACCGCGACCCGGGCGCCTTCGAGCAGCTGATCGACGGCAGGACCAAGGCGCTGTTCTGCGAGTCGGTCGGCAACCCGCTCGGCAACATCACCGACTTCGACCAGCTGGCCGAGATCGCGCACCGCC
>JADYZH010000233.1 GCA_020853215.1 Sulfuritalea sp.
ATGGCGGCGTCGCCCTGGCCGATACCGGAGGTCTCGACGACGACGAGGTCGAAGCCGGCCAGCTTGCAGGCGGCGACGACTTCCGGCAGCGCGGCGGAGATTTCCGAGCCGGTGTCGCGCGTGGCCAGCGAGCGCATGAAGATGTTCGGGTGATCGATGGCGTTCATGCGGATGCGGTCGCCGAGCAGCGCGCCGCCGGTGCGCTTGCGCGAGGGGTCGACCGCCACCACGGCAATCTTCAATCGGTCCTCCTGGTCGAGGCGCAGGCGGCGGATCAGCTCGTCGGTGAGGCTGGACTTGCCCGAGCCGCCTGTGCCGGTGATGCCGAGCGTCGGCACTTTGGCCGCGGCGCCGTCCTGCAGCAGCTGACTTTTCAGCTTGTCGGCCACCGCGCCGTTTTCCAGCGCGGTGATGAGGCGGGCGAGCGCCCTGCGGTCCCCCTCGGCGACGGCCTTCAGGTTCGGCGTGGTTTTCGACAAATCGAAGTCGCACTGCGCGACCATGTCGTTGATCATGCCCTGCAGGCCCATCCGGCGGCCGTCCTCGACCGAGTAGATGTGGGCGACGCCGTAGGCATGCAGTTCGCGGATCTCCTCCGGCACGATCACCCCGCCGCCGCCGCCGAAGACCTTGATGCCCTCGCCGCCGCGCTGCTTCAGGAGATCAACCATGTACTTGAAATACTCGACGTGGCCGCCCTGGTAGGAGGAGACGGCGATGCCCTGCACGTCCTCCTGCAGCGCCGCCGTGACGATCTCCTCGACCGAGCGGTTGTGGCCGAGGTGGATCACCTCGCTGCCGGTCGACTGCAGAATGCGCCGCATGATGTTGATCGAGGCATCGTGGCCGTCGAACAGCGAAGCGGCGGTGACGAAGCGCACCTTGTGCTTCGGCTTGTAGGGGCTGATCTTCTGGCTCACGCTCAAATCGGTCATGGCAAGCACTCTGGCAGCGGGTGAGGAATGGGGCAATCTATCTGACGTTGACGTCAACGTCAACCTGACGGATCGCCCAAGTGGCTGTCAAGCAAGGGGTTTGTCGTAAAGACGACAAACTCGCGGGCAGCGCCGGGGGTATCGTCCGCCATGGACGTGCCGTCGAATCAGAAACCGAGATCGAGGCAGGCGGCACGATACCTGGCCTCGATCTCGCCAAACCGCCCGGCCACGTCCGGCCAGGAGAGGTCCAGGTGGGCGCGGGCGCGTTCCGAAAGCGCCGGCACCACGCTGCGCGGCACCGTGCCGATGTCCAGGGCATAGGACAGCACTTCGGCGACGTGCACGATGTTCGAATAAGCCTCGTAGTTCGTCGCATCCGGCTGGTGGTGGCCATCGATGGCCTCGACGAATGCCTCGGGCAAACGCCAGCATCCGGCCAGGATGCTGCCGACCTGGCCATGATCGAGTCCGAGAACCTCGCGCTCGGCCTCGGCAATGTCGCTGTCGAGCGCTTCCATTCGGGCCAGCACCGCCTCGAACTCGCGCGGAAAAGCGACCACGATCAGCAGCTGGCCGATGTCGTGCAGCAGCCCGGCGTTGAACGCCAGCTCCTCGTCGAAGGCGGTTTCCCGCGCCAGCACGCCGGCGCACACCGCGACCGCGAAGCTGTGCCGCCAGAAGGCGGTCGGATCGAACCCCGGCGCCAGGGGCTGGAACTGGCGCACCAGCGCCGTCATGAGGACGAGCTGGCGCACGCGATCGAAGCCGAGCAGGGTGATCGCATCCATGAGGCTGCCGATGCGCTGCCGTCCCCCCTGCGCTGCGGCATTCGCGGCACCGAGAATGCGCGCGACCAGCACCGGATCGGCATTGATGCGGCCGACCAGCCGTTCGACGGTCTCGGCTTCGTCCTCGATGGCGCCGAGTATGTCGCCCACCACGGCCGGCAGCGCCGGCAGGTCGGCGATCCGGGACAACACGGTTTCGCGGCTCAGGGCAGGACTCATGCCAAGGCCTTCCGCCGGTACTCGAGGACGGCCTGCATCAGCAACTGCAATTCCGGATTGCCGCGATGGCGATGGAACAGGTGCCGGACGCGCGCTTCCATGCGCGCCAGTTCCTCGGCGATCTCGGTTTCCGAGCGCGGATCGGGCCGATCCACGACAAGGCACTCGACGCCGCGCCGGCACAGGCCGGCCAGAACGGCCTCGTCGAGTTCCGTCCCGGCGGTCAGCAGCACGCCGCCGGCGGCATTGCGTACCTCCTCGGCAAGCCGCATGCCCGTTTGCGCTTCCTGGATCGGCACGACAACCCGACGCATTTTCATGGCGCCTCCTCCGACGAGGCCCTGCCAGCATTCGTCCGGATGGCAGGACCTGCAACCCCATTTTCTTTTTAGCATCTTTCGAGTTGGTTTATCGGCAGGAAACGGCCATGACTTGACCTCGCCATGGGTGGCGAAGGACAAAAGCGCTATGATGACCGGTGTCCCGCCACGACACGAGGAGCAAGCGATGACTGCCAAGCTGCTGCGTACCCGGCTGACCCTGCTGCTGTTGGTTTCAACCCTGCTCGCCGCCTGCGCCGGCCTGACCCTGCAAGGCGAGATCGACGGCCTGATGAAGGAAGGCCAGCAGCTTTATTCGGAAAAGAAATACGACGCGGCCGTCGACAAGTTCGTCATCGTGATCGGCAAGGATCCGACCTACTGGCAGGCCTACTTGTGGGCGGCGCGCGCCTTCATCGCCAAGGGCAACTGGGGCGACGCCATCGCCAACGGCCGCAAGGCTTTCGAGCTCGCGCCGAAGGACAAGGAAACGCTGCCGGTGTTCGCCCAGGCCCTCTTCGGCGGCGGCGCCGATGCGCTGAAGAACGGCCGCTTCGCCGA
>JADYZH010000234.1 GCA_020853215.1 Sulfuritalea sp.
AAGGCGCCGTGCGTTGACGTATGCGAATCGCCACAGACCACGGTCATGCCGGGCAGGGTCGCGCCGTTCTCGGGCCCGACCACGTGCACGATGCCCTGCCTTTTGTCCTTGAACGGAAAGTAGGCCAGCGCCCCCACCTCGCGGATGTTGGCATCTAAGGTTTCCACCTGCTGGCGCGAGATCGGATCGACGATACCGCGCTCCCAGTGCGACGTCGGTGTATTGTGGTCGGCCGTGGCGACGATCGACGAAACGCGCCAGGGCTTGCGCCCCGCCAGTTTCAGTCCTTCGAAGGCCTGCGGACTGGTGACCTCATGCACCAGGTGGCGATCGATGTAAAGCAGGGCCGTTCCGTCTTCTTCGACATGAACGACATGGCTGTCCCAGAGTTTTTCGTAAAGCGTTTTTGGCATGGTGTGCATTGCAACGGCGCGGGTCGAGAATTATCGCACAGGCGCGCCCTGCGAATCACCCGGAACCCCGCGCCACACCAGAATCAGGCCGGCCAGGGCGAGTGCCGATGCTGCGCTGAAGGTGATCGCCGCGCCGGCGCTTTCCCACAGGGCGCCCGCCAACAACGCCCCGCAGAGGCCGCCGGCGCCGTATGCGACGCTGCCGTAGAGCGCCTGCGCCCGCGCCTGCTGGCCGGCGGCAAACCAGCGGTTGAGGGCCGCCATGGTGGCCGCATGGTGCGCGCCGAAGCTCGCCCCGTGCAGCAACTGCGCCAGAACCAGCAGGACGAGGAAATCGACGGCCCAGCCGATCAGCATGAAACGCAGCACCGCCAGGGCGAAACAGGCGAGCAGGATGCGGCGCATGGAAACCTGCAGCGAAATTCGCGGCATCAGCAGGAAGACGAAGATCTCAGCCACCACGCCGAGCGTCCACAACACGCCGACCAGAGACTTGCCGTAGCCATGCGCCACCAGATGGATCGAGTAGAAAACGTAGAGGGCGCCGTGTGCTGCAGTCATCAGCAAACCGGCGGCGAGCAGGAAGACCACCTTGCGCTGGCGCAGCACGGCGACGATCGGACCCGCAACCAGGTCGGCATGCCCCTTGACTTCGCGCAGGGTCAGGGCACTCAGCAAGGTGCCCAGCAGCAGCGCCCAGCTCACCCATAGCTGCGAAGCGATCGGCGCCGCATCGAGCAGCAGGCCGACGCCCATTACCGCGGCGATGAAGCCGACCGACCCCCAGAGCCGGATGCGGCCATAGCGCTCCGGATGTTCCGCCAGGTGCCCCAGCGTCAAAGCTTCAACCAGGGGCAGCGAAGCGCTCCAGAAAAAATGCAGGATCGCCATGCCGATAAACAGAGCGACGAAGTCCTCGGTCAGGAATACCACGCAAAAGCTCGCCAGCGATGCGGCCGTCGAGCCGATCACGAGGCGCACGCGCCGCCCGCCGCGGTCGGCGAGCCAGCTCCAGAGCAGCGGCGACAACAGCCGCATCAGCTGCCCGAGCGACATCAGCACCGCAATGCGGCCGGCTGACAGCCCTACGGATTGCAGGTAGAGCGCGAAATACGGCAGGAAGGCGCCGATGAACGCGAAGTACCAGAAATACCAGACGGCCAGGCAGCCGTGCGGCAGGATGGTCAAGCCTGGTGTTTCTGGCCGGCGCGGAAGGCCTGCAGCAGATGGAAGATTTCGTCCTTGAGCTTGACCCGCGCCTTCTTCATGTCTTCGAGCGTGAAGTCCGCCACCGGCATGTCGTGTTCCTCGAGGTCCTCGACCTTGCCGGTCAGGCGGTTGTAGCGCCCGAACAGGCTGCCGATGTAGCCGCCGTCCGCCTTCAAGGCATCGATGGCGTCGCGCATGTCGGGAAATTCGGTATAAACATCGTGGTGATCGACGTGCATGGTTTCCTGCCCTGTATAACGTGTCGTTGGAAATTCGCTGCGGATTCTATCAGGCCGCACCGGGGGCCTTGCCGGCGATCACCGGCGTCGGGCACGTGACATCGGCGCACTGGGCGCGATAATGCAGGGCGGCATCGATCAGCACCAGCGCCAGCATGGCTTCGGCGATCGGCGTGGCGCGGATGCCGACGCAGGGATCGTGGCGGCCGTGGGTTTCGATGATGGCCGGCTCGCCGGCAAGGTTGATCGTGCGCCGCGGCAGGCGGATGCTCGAGGTCGGCTTGACCGCCATCCTCACCACCACCTCCTGCCCGGTGGAAATGCCGCCCAGTATTCCGCCGGCGTTGTTGCCGAGGAAACCTTCCGGCGTCAGTTCATCGCCGTGTTCGCTGCCCTTTTGCGTGACGGACGCGAAACCGGCGCCGATCTCCACCCCCTTGACGGCATTGATGCCCATCATGGCGTAGGCGATGTCGGCATCGAGCCGGTCATACACCGGTTCGCCCCAGCCGACCGGCACACCGCGCGCGACCACGGTAACTTCGGCACCCACGGAATTTCCCGACTTGCGCAGGGCGTCCATGTAAGCCTCCAGCTGTGGCACGAGAGCGGCATTCGGCGCAAAGAAGGGATTGGTATCGATCGCGGCCTCGTCCTGCCAGGGAATCTCGATCTCGCCGAGCCGGCTCATCCAGCCGCGTACCGTGACGCCATAGCGCTGTTGCAGCCACTTGCGGGCGATCGCGCCGGCGGCGACGCGCACCGCGGTTTCGCGCGCCGAGGCGCGACCGCTGCCGCGATGATCGCGAATCCCGTACTTGTGCCAGTAGGTGTAGTCGGCATGGCCGGGACGGAACATCTGGGCGATGTTGCCGTAGTCCTTGCTGCGCTGATCCTCGTTGCGGATCAGGAGGCCGATCGGCGTCCCCGTGGTGCGGCCCTCATAAACGCCGGAAAGAATCTCGACCGTATCGGACTCCCGACGCTGGGTGACGTGGCGCGATGTTCCCGGCTTGCGCCGGTCGAGCTGCAGCTGGATGTCGGCGGCGGATATTTCCAGACCGGGAGGGCAGCCGTCGACCACACAGCCGATCGCGGGACCGTGCGATTCGCCGAAGGAAGTGACGCAGAACAGGGAGCCGAAGGTATTGCCGGACATGGAGGCTGAATTACTCCGGGAAGGCAGGGAAATGGAAGCAGGAGCTTACCATGCTGACCGCACGGCCGTTGCTGCGGGCTTCGCCGCTGCCCCCGGAAAAGAGGGTCTTACAGGTCGCCGCCGGATTGCCCGAGGGTGACCAGCGCATCGCGCACCACCGGCTTGAGCTGCGCTTCCTCGGCGGTGCCGAGCGACTTCAGGATCTCGGTGCGCATGCGCGGCTCCCAGGTGCGCCGCAGATGATTGGCGACATCGGCCACGGCCTGCGCCTGGTCCGGCATGGCCTCGAAGAAGGCGCCGATCTGGTTTGCCATCTTGATCAGGTGTGCGCGATTCATGCCTTGACCTCCTCAAGGGTGCCGTGCCCACTGTAGGTGACGCAGCTTTCCTGGCGCAGGAAGCCGATCAGGTTCAGATTCAGCTTGTCGGCGAGCCGCACCGCCGCGGCCGTCGGTGCCGACACCGCGGCGAGCGTGCCGACGCCAAGCGCCGCAGCCTTCTGCACCATCTCGAAACTGGCGCGGCTGGTGATGATCAGGGCATCGCTGCCGGTGTCGATGCGGGCGTCGATGCCGTCGCGGGCGAGCGCGCCCAGCGTCTTGTCCAGCGCGTTGTGGCGGCCGACGTCCTCGCGCACGTGGCTGATGACACCGTCGCGGCCGACGCGGCAGGCGGCGTGGGTGGCGCCGGTGGCCTGTTGCACCCGCTGCAGCGCCGGCAGGCTGCCCATGCCGGCGTGGAGCGCGGCCAGCGGAAACGGTTTTGATGCCGGCAACGACGACAGCTCGCGCCGCACCTGGTCGAGGCTCTCGACCCCGCACAGGCCGCAGCCGGTACGCCCCGCAAGACTGCGCCGATGCGCCTTGAGCCGGGCGAAGGCGTCGCCCGCGATCTCGAACTGCAGGGTGATGCCGGCCGCCGACTCACGGATGCCGATGTCGAAGATGTCCCGGCGGCGCGCCACGATGCCCTCGCTCAGGCTGAAGCCGACGGCGAAGTCTTCCAGGTCGGCCGGCGTCGCCAGCATCACCGCGTGGCTGATGCCGTTGTACTCGAAGGCGACCGGCGTCTCCTCGGCCAGGTCGTCAGGACGGCCCGCGCCATCGCGCCACACCGTGCGTCGCTGGATGGCCTTCATGCGCCGCTTAACCGCGCAACCTGCACCGCGGTGACCTTGTACTCGGGGCAGTTGGTGGCCCAGTCCGAGTTGTCGGTAGTAATCACGTTGGCACCGGATTCGGGGAAGTGGAACGTCGTATAGACCACCCCCGGCTGCACGCGCTCGGTCAGCGTCGCCGGCAACACGGTCCTGCCGGCGCGCGATTCGACACCGACCAGGTCGCCCTCGCGGATGCCGCGCTCCCCGGCGTCATGCGGATGGATCTCCAGCAGGTCGGCGCCGTAAAAGTCGGTGTTGGCGGTACGGCGCGTCTGGGCGCCGACGTTGTACTGCGAGAGCACGCG
>JADYZH010000235.1 GCA_020853215.1 Sulfuritalea sp.
CGAAGCGCTTGACCTCCTTGGCCGCCATCAGCGTGATCTCGGCCAGTTGCTCCGGCGTCGGGTTTTCGTTGATGTAGGTGTCGCAGAGGAACAGCGTGTGCTTGGGCAGCAGCAGCATGTTCATCGCGGCGAAGCAGTGGGCATCGGGCTCGAGGCCGATGACGTCGGCAACATGCTTGAGGTGCTGGGCATGGCGTCCGACCACGCCGCACAGCATGGCGTCGACATAGCCGCGCTTGAGCAGCATGGCGCCGATCAACGTGGTGTCGGAGCGCACCGCCTGTTTCGCCCAGCCCGGCGTCACGCCTTGGCGGCCCAGGGTCCGGTGGTAGTCCTGCCAGAGTTCCTTGTAGCGCGGATCGGAGTTGGGGTTGACCACCTCGAAGTCGCGCCCGCCCTGGATGCGCAGGCCGGCCTTCTCGATGCGCATGGCGATCACGTCGGGGCGGCCGATCAGCACCGGCTGCGCCAGGCCTTCGTCGAGCACCGCCTGCACCGCGCGCAGCACGCGCTCGTCCTCGCCTTCGCAGTAGATGACGCGGCGCGGCGCTTTCTTGGCGGCGGCGAAGACCGGCTTCATGACGAAGCCGGAGTGGTAAACGAAGCTGTCCAGCTTTGCACGGTAGGCGTCGAAATCCTTGATCGGCCGCGTGGCGACGCCGGACTCCTCGGCGGCCCTGGCCACCGCCGGGGCGATCTTGACGATCAGGCGCGGGTCGAAGGGGCGCGGAATCAGGTAGTCGCGGCCGAAGGCAACCGCCTCGCCGCCATAGGCCTGGGCCACCACATCGGAGACTTCGGCCTGGGCCAGCTCTGCGATGGCACGCACCGCGGCCAGCTTCATCTGCTCGGTAATCGTGGACGCGCCGGCGTCCAGCGCGCCGCGGAAGATGAAGGGAAAGCACAACACGTTGTTGACCTGGTTCGGATAGTCCGAACGGCCGGTGGCGATGATCGCGTCATCGCGCACGGATTTCACTTCCTCGGGCGTGATCTCCGGCGTCGGGTTGGCCAGCGCCAGGATCAGCGGGTTCTTCGCCATCTTCGCCACCATCGCCGGCTTGACCACGCCGCCGGCGGAAAGGCCGAGGAACACGTCGGCGCCCTCGATGATGTCGGCCAGCGTGCGAGCGTCCGTCTTTTTGGCGTAACGATCCTTGATCGGGTCCATCAGCTTCTCGCGCCCGACATAGACTACGCCTTCGATGTCGGTGACCCAGATGTTCTCCACCTTGACGCCGAGGTTCACCAGCAGGTCGAGGCAGGCCAGGGCCGCCGCACCCGCGCCCGAGGTGACCAGCTTGACCTCATCGACCTTCTTGCCGACCAGATTCAGGCCGTTCAGTATCGCTGCGCCGACCACGATGGCGGTGCCGTGCTGGTCGTCGTGGAAGACCGGGATCTTCATCCGCTCGCGCAGCTTGGCCTCTACGTAGAAGCACTCGGGCGCCTTGATGTCCTCGAGGTTGATGCCGCCGAAGGTGGGCTCCATGGCGGCGATCATGTCCACCAGCTTGTCCGGGTCGTTCTCGGCCAGTTCGATATCGAAGACGTCGATGCCGGCGAACTTCTTGAACAGCACGCCCTTGCCTTCCATCACCGGCTTGCCGGCCAGCGGCCCGATGTTGCCCAGGCCGAGCACGGCGGTGCCGTTGGTGACGACGCCGACCAGGTTGGCGCGCGAGGTCAGGCGGCTGGCCATTGCCGGATCGGCGACGATGGCATTGCAGGCGGCGGCCACGCCGGGCGAATAGGCCAGGGCCAGGTCGCGCTGGTTGGTAAGGCCCTTGGTCGGCACCACCGCAATTTTTCCCGGCGTCGGCCACTCGTGGTATTCGAGGGCGGCGGCGGAGAGGTTTTCCTGTTCGGTCGACATGGTCATCCTCCGGCATATTTTTTTTGGTAAGCCGTGCATGATAGGTCATGCATGCTGACAGCACCATTACGGAAATCCACGACAGGGCGGGCGCCGGTAGAATCCGCGCCAATTCCCACTTCCGGAGGCAGCATGAAGCGCGTTGTTTTCAATCAAAAAGGCGGCGTCGGCAAGAGCACCATCACCTGCAACCTGGCGGCCATCGCCGCCGCGCGCGGCGCACGAACGCTGGTGATCGACCTCGATCCGCAGGCCAATTCCACGCAATACCTGCTCGGCGATGCGGCCAAAGGCCTGGAACTTACGGCCAACCAGTTCTTCGACCAGATGCTTTCCTTCAAGCTGCGCCCGCTGCCGACCGAGGATTTCATTACGGCGACGCCCTTCGAGAACCTTTCCATCCTGCCCTCCGGACCGGCCCTCGAAGAACTGCAGGCCAAGCTCGAATCGCGCTACAAGATCTACAAGCTGCGCGAGGCGCTCGATGCGCTGGAAGGCTACGACGAGATCTGGATCGACACGCCGCCGGCGCTGCACTTCTACACCCGCTCGGCGCTGATCGCCGCCGACGCCTGCCTGATCCCCTTCGACTGCGACGAGTTCGCCCGCCGCGCGCTCTACAGCCTGCTCGACAACGTCAATGAAATCCGCGCCGACCACAACGCCGGCCTCGAAGTCGAAGGCATTGTCATCAACCAGTTCCAGGCCCGCGCCAGCCTGCCGCAACAGATCATCAACGAGTTGCGCGAGGAAGGCCTGCCGGTACTGGCCTCCTTCCTTTCGTCATCGGTCAGGATCAAGGAATCGCACCAGCAGGCGAAGCCGATGATCCACCTCGACCGTAGCCACAAGCTGGCGCTGGAATTCGGCGCGCTGTTCGACGAACTCGAGGCGGCGCGGAAGGCGCGCGCCAGGGCGGCGGCGAAAAGGCGGGCCTGAGCGCCCCGTCAGGCGGCGAGGCGCCGCCGCAGCGCCCAGGCGTTGAAGGCGGCATAGGCAGCGCAAGCCAGCATCCAGGCCACCCCGGTCGCCGCCAGCGAGAGCGGGCCGGGCAGCAAGAACAGCGCCTTGTCGATCAGTGCGCGGCGGCTCAAGTCCGACAGGCTGCCAGGCGGTCGAGCGCCTGCCTCAGCGTCGCCACGGTGTGCTCGACGTTGCCCAGCTTGTCGAGGCCGAACAGGCCCAGGCGAAAGCTGCGGAAGCCTGCCGGTTCATCGCATTGCAGAGGCACGCCGGCGGCGGCCTGCAGGCCGAGGGCGACGAACTTCTGCGCCGACTGGATCTCGGGATCGGTGGTATAGCTGACGACCACGCCGGGCGCTTCGAAGCCCGCCCCGGCGACGCTGGGAAAGCCGCGCTCGGCGAGCAGCGCGCGCACCTTGCGCCCGAGCTCCCATTGCTGGCCGCGGGCGATATCGAAACCGCAGGCCTCGGTTTCGCGCATGGCGTTGCGCACGGCGCGCAGCGCATCGGTGGGCAGCGTCGCGTGGTAAGCGTGGCCGCCCTTTTCGTAGGCTTCCATGATCTGCAGCCACTTCTTCAGGTCGCAGGCGAAGCTGGAACTGGCGGTGTCGGCAAGGCGCGCCAGCGCGCGTTCGCCCAGGCCAACCAGGCCGGCGCAGGACGGACCGCTCCAGCCCTTTTGCGGCGCGCTGATCAGGACATCGACACCCATCGCGCGCATGTCCACCCAGAGCGCGCCGGAGGCGATGCAGTCGAGCACGAACAGTCCATCGACTTCGCGCACTGCCGCCGCCACGGCCTGCAGGTAGTCGTCGGGCAGGACGATGCCGGCGGCGGTCTCGACATGCGGCGCGAAAACCACGGCAGGCGGCTTTTCGCGGATCGCGGCGACCACCTCGTCGATCGGCGCCGGAACGAACGGCGCCTGGTCGCCGACACCGTCGCGTCGCGCCTTGAGCACCGTGGTGGCAGCGGCAATCCGGCCCATGTCGAGGATCTGCGACCAGCGAAAGCTGAACCAGCCGTTGCGCAGCACCAGGCAGTCGCGCCCGCCGGCGAACTGGCGCGCCACGGCCTCCATGGCATAGGTACCGCCGCCGGGAACCACGGCAACGGCGTCGGCGGCATAGGCGCGGCGCAGCGTACCGGAGATGTCGCGCATGACTTCCTGGAAGGCCTGCGACATGTGGTTGAGGGCACGGTCGGTATAGACCACCGAATATTCGAGCAGGCCGTCCGGATCGACGGTGTTCAGCAGGCCGGGCATAGTTCACTCCATGTCGGTCAATCGGTTGGTTTCGTCTTTGGCAGACTGAAGTCTGCCCCACAATGCATCAGAAGGTTCCGGGGTAGGCGCCGCCGTCGAGCAGCCAGTTCTGCCCGGTGATGAAGCCGGCCTGCGTCGAACACAACCAGGCGCAGGCGGCACCGAATTCCGCAGGATCGCCGATGCGGCCGGCCGGTATGGTGGCCACCCGCTCGACCAGGACCTGTTCGTAGGGCACACCGCGCGCCTTGGCCTGAGCACCGATCACCGTGGCGATGCGGTCGGTGTCGAAAAAACCGGGCAGCAGGTTGTTGATGGTGACGTTGTGCGCCACGGTCTTGCGCGCCAATCCGGCGACGAAGCCGGTGAGGCCCGAGCGCGCGCCGTTGGACAGGCCCAGCACGTCGATCGGCGCCTTCACCGCGCCCGAGGTGATGTTCACGATGCGGCCGAATTTGCGCGCGATCATGCCGTCCACCGTGGCCTTGATCAGTTCGATCGGCGCCAGCATGTTGGCATCGAGCGCGGCCAGCCAGTCGTCACGCGACCAGTTGCGGAAATCGCCGGGGGGCGGGCCGCCGGCGTTGTTGACCAGAATGTCCGGCTGCGGGCAGGCTGCAAGCGCGGCAGCGCGGCCTTCAGCCGTGACGATGTCGGCCGCCACGGTGAGCACCGTCGCATCGGTCGCCGCGCGGATTTCGGCGGCGGTCTTTTCCAGCGCCTCGACGCTGCGCGCCACCAGCGTGACATTGACGCCTTCGCGCGCCAGCGCGAAGGCGCAGCCGCGGCCCAAGCCCTTGCTCGACGCGCACACCAGTGCGGATTTGCCGCGTATGCCCAGATCCATGATCAGCCTTTCAGAAAATCCGCGACCAGCTGGTTGAAAATCTCCGGCTGCTCGATACAGGAAAGATGCGACGCGGAAGGAATGATTTCGAGCCGCGCGCCGGGAATGGTCGCGGCGATGACTTCGCTCATGGCCGGCGGCGTGCCGGGGTCGTCGGCGCCGGCGATGACTAGGGTCGGCGCGGCGATGGCGCCGATTTTCGCGGTGATGTCGAGCGCGCGGATCGCGCTGGCGCAGCCGATGTAGCCGGCCGCCGGGGTGTTGCGGATCTGTGCCGCGATGCGCGCGACGGCGTCCGGCTGCGCGGCGCGGAAACCCGGCGTAAACCAGCGCGCCAGCGTGCCTTCAACCACGCCGGCGCAGCCCTGCGCGCGGGCGAGGGCGATGCGCTCGTCCCACAGCGGGCCGGCCTCGGGCGGAATGCGGCTGGTGGAATTGGCGATCACCAGTTTGTTCAGGCGTTGCGGCGCGGCCAGTGCGAAATGCTGGCCGATCATGCCGCCCATCGACAGGCCGACAAAATGCGTGCGCCCGATGTTCAGCGCATCGAGCAGGCCGGTGAGGTCGGCGGTGAGTTGCGCGAAGCTGTAGGCGCCTTCCGGTGCTGAATTTGGCAAACTCGTGCCGCCGTGGCCGCGCGTGTCGTAGCGCAGCACCGAAAAAGTCGGCGCCAACGACACGGCGAGTTGATCCCACATCGTGTGGTCGCAAGTCAGCGAATGCGAGAGCGTGACCCACGGGCCGCTGCCTTCCACCTTGTAGCGAACGCTGATGCCATTGACGGCTATGGTTTTCATGCTGCCTCCAGTTTGGCGACCGACAAGGCCAGCCACTTCATGCCGGCATGGCCGAAATTGACTTGCACGCGGGCATCGGTGCCGCTGCCTTCGGCATTGACGATGACGCCGAGGCCGAATTTTGCATGCATCACGCTCTGGCCGATGCGGAAACCACTGCCGCCCGAGGACTCGCTGCGACGAGGCGCGCTTGTGAAAGTCGGCGCTGACGATACGGCGAATCCACCTTTGCCGGCGCGCGGTGTCAACCATTTCACCAGTTCATCGGGCACCTCGTCGAGGAAGCGCGACGGCAGGTTGTAGCGCGTCTGGCCGTGCAGCATGCGCGTCTGCGCGAAGCTCAGGTAAAGCCGCTGCCGCGCGCGGGTGACGGCGACGTACATCAAGCGCCGCTCTTCTTCCAGCCCCTTGTCTTCGGACATCGAGTTCTCATGCGGGAACAGGCCGTCTTCGAGGCCGCTGATGAAGACGACATTGAATTCGAGGCCCTTGGCCGAATGCACGGTCATCAGCTGCAGCGCGTCGTCGCCTTCGCCGGCCTGGTGCTCGCCGGCTTCGAGCGAGGCATGGGCGAGAAAACTGGCCAGCATGGGCTGGACAGTTTCAGTGAAGACTAATGCCGCAGGCGTTATGTCGGAACTAAAGGAGGACAGGTCGTTGCCGAACTCTCCCGTGATTTCGCCGTCCTGGTTGGGCGTGCCTTCCTCGGCGACGAAGCTCGCCGCGGCGTTGATCAGTTCGTCGAGGTTGTCCAGCCGCTCCTGGCCTTCCTTCTCGTTCTTGTAGTGGGTGCGCAGGCCGGAAAGTTCGATGACGTGGTCGACCAGTTCCGGCAGCGGCAGGTGCGCCGCCTCGCGCAGTTTCACGATCAATTGCGCGAAGCCGGCGAGCTTGACGCCGCCGGCGCCCGCGACCTGCGGGATCGCCGCATGCAGGCTGCTGTTGGCCGCCTTCGCCGCGTCCTGCAGGTTTTCCAAACTGCGCGCGCCGATGCCGCGCGCGGGGAAATTCACCACGCGGGCAAACGCCGTGTCGTCGTCGGTGTTGGCGATCAGCCGCAGGTAGGCCAGCGCGTGCTTGATCTCGGCGCGCTCGAAAAAGCGCAGGCCGCCATACACGCGATAGGGCAGGCCGGCGTTGAACAGCGCGTGCTCCAGCGCCCGCGACTGCGCGTTGCTGCGATAGAGCAGCGCGATTTCGGCGCGGGCGTGACCTTCGCGCACCAGCGCACGGATCTCCTCGACGATCCAGCGCGCCTCGTCGCCGTCGGAATAGGATTCGTAGATGCGGATCGGCTCGCCGCTGCCGGCCTCGGTCCATAGATTCTTGCCCAGCCGCGACGGGTTGTTCTTGATGATGGCGTTCGCCGCGTCGAGGATGTTGCCGTGGGAGCGGTAGTTCTGTTCGAGGCGGATCAGGTTCTGCACCTGGAACTCACGCTCGAAGTCGGCCATGTTGCCTACATCCGCGCCGCGGAAGGCGTAGATGCTCTGGTCGTCGTCGCCGACGCAGAACAGCGCCGCACCGCCGCCGGCCAGCAGCTTGAGCCAGCGGTATTGCAGCTTGTTGGTGTCCTGGAATTCGTCCACCAGGATGTGGCGGAAGCGCTCCTGATAGTGGCGGCGCAGCGGTTCGTTGCGCTCCAGCAGTTCGTAGGAACGCAGCAGCAGCTCGGCGAAATCGACCACGCCTTCGCGCTGGCATTGCGCTTCGTAGGCTTCGTAGAGACCGACGCGTTTGCGCGCCCAATCATCCGTGTACCCAAATGCGGCCTCGACCGCGGCGGCGCGCAGCCCCTGTTCCTTCTGCGCGTTGATGAAATGGCACAGTTCGCGCGGCGGGAATTTTTCGTCATCGACATTCAGCGATTTCAGAAGACGCTTGACGGAAGCCTGCTGGTCGGCCGAATCGAGGATTTGGAACAGTTGCGGCAGGCCGGCATCGCGGTAATGGGCACGCAGCAGGCGGTTGCACAGGCCGTGAAAGGTGCCGATCCACATGCCCCTGACGTTGATCGGCAGTATCGCGGCGAGCCGCGTCTGCATTTCCTTGGCGGCCTTGTTGGTGAAGGTCACGGCGAGCACGCCGGGCGGCGCGACTTGGCGGTTGGAAATCAGCCAGGCGATGCGCGTCGTCAGCACCCGCGTCTTGCCCGAACCGGCGCCGGCGAGGATCAGGGCATGCGCCGGCGGCAGGGTGACGGCGGCAAGTTGCGGGGGGTTGAGGCGATCGAGCAGGGAATTCATGAACAGCGCCCGGAGACAGGTGGCCGATTATATGGGTTCGACCTAAGGCAATCGGCCTAAAGTGAGCACTAACAGCGTACAGGGGGCGGCCGCAGACTGGTTTTACATTAACTTACTGCAGTGCAACAAAATACTTGAATTTAGAGTGTCTTGCCCAATTTGACGCTGTAGAATCCGCGTTGCTGCAATGCAACACATTGCAAGCTGAAAGGGTGGCCCCGGCTCACAAGGCCGGGGTTGCCCGACTGAAAAGGAGAACTCCATGAAAACCTACCCCAAGACACCCAAGATTCTTCCCTGGCTGGCAAAAAAGGCCGGTATCAGCGAATCGAGAGCCGCCGCTCTATGGCATGACGCGGAACGTTGGGCCGCACACCGGGCGCCGACGGGCTCCTCGCTGTACTTCAAGCTGGCGGTGGATCACCTGCTGGCGCTGGCGCTCGCCGAATCCTTGCGCGCCGACGCGGCATCGTTCGGCTGGCGTCCCTGGGCGCGCGCCCAAGCCCGATTCTGGGCGATCTCGATGCAGGCGGCGCAGCATGGCGCGGCCCTGACCGATCGCGGCTGGCGGTTGCTTCGTACCTCAGTCCGACTGCACCAGCCGGGCTGACCACGCCCTAGGGTGTGACGACGGGCTTGAGTCCCGTCATGGCGTGCAGGACGGCCGCGGCAGCGTCGGCCTCCGCCGCGTCGGCATAGCCGCCCAGCCTCAGCTCATAGCGCCAGCCTCCGCCCTCGGTAGCGCGCGGCAGGATGCGCACGGCAAAGCCCGCCGCGCGGATCCGCTCATACAACTCCAGGGCGGCTTCCTCGCTGGTCGCCGCTGCCACCAGGATGTGCGCCTTGCCCCCGGCCCTGGCGGCACCGTCACCGGCCATGATTTCGGTCTGCCGCGCCAGTTTGACGAAGGTCTCCATGTCGAGCGGCTTGACCACCGCCGCCTTGCCTACCGGGGCATCGTAGTAGGTCATCGCCTGCGCCAGTTCGGAGGTCTGGCCGGCGCGTGTGATTTCTATGCGGCCCTGGATCAATGCCACCAGGTCGCCGTCCTTGTCGGTCTTGCCCCAGATGTCGGTGCCGCGAATGCCGATCGTCGCTGTGCCGACGCGGATCGCAACTTCGCGCGGCAGGGTCTTCTTCAGCTTGCCGGTGGTGAAGCGAAAGGCGCCGGCGACGATATCGAGCGCGCCGCGAAAGGACTTCTCCGGTCGAATGCTTTGTGAGTGGAGGGTGAATTGCGCGGCCTCGCCCAGCTTGACCCGGCTGCCTTCCGCCAGCATCAGGTAGGCGCGCGCTCCGGGCCCGGTGCGCAGTACGTCGCCGCTCTCGAGCTCCATGCCGGGCGCAAGCGGCGCCGTGATGCCGCCGCGATCGCGCCAGGCGGGCGCCTGAACCGCTTCGACGGTCGCCGGGGCAGCCGCAAACACCGCGGCAGGCAACAGCAGCGCAATCGCCGCAAACACTGCAAGAAGCCGGTCCATGGAGCGCATGCAAATCCTTTCGATCATGGTGGGCAGGTATAATTCCACCCTTGCCAGTACTCAAACCAGAAGCCCCGGCCATGCAGGAAAAATACCTCCCGACCGACATCGAACAGGCCGCGCAGGCCTACTGGAACAACACGCAGGCTTTTCGTGCCACGGCGGACTCCGCCAGGCCGAAATACTACTGCCTGTCGATGTTCCCCTACCCGTCGGGCAAGCTGCACATGGGGCACGTGCGGAACTATACCATCGGCGATGTGCTCTCCCGCCACCACCGGATGAAGGGCTGCAACGTGCTGCAGCCCATGGGCTGGGACGCCTTCGGCCTGCCCGCCGAAAACGCCGCGATGCAGAACAATGTGCCGCCGGCGAAGTGGACCTGGGACAACATCGCCTACATGAAGAAACAGCTGCAGTCGCTGGGATTCGCCATCGACTGGGAGCGCGAGCTGGCGACTTGCGCGCCGGAGTACTACAAGTGGAACCAGTGGCTGTTCCTGCGCATGCTGGAAAAGGGCATCGCCTACAAGAAGACCCAGGTAGTGAACTGGGACCCGGTGGACCAGACCGTGCTCGCCAACGAGCAGGTCATCGACGGCCGCGGCTGGCGCACCGGCGCCGTGGTGGAGAAGCGCGAGATCCCGATGTACTACCTCGCCATCACCCAATACGCCGAGGAACTGCTGGCGTCGCTCGACGCCCTGCCCGGCTGGCCGGAGCGGGTGAAGACCATGCAGGCGAACTGGATCGGCAAGAGTTACGGCGTGCGCTTCGCCTTCCCGTACGAACTCCCCGCCCCAGGCGGCACGACGCTTCCCTCTCCCGCGAGCGGGAGAGGGACTGAGGGAGAGGGCAGCGGCGGCCAGGAAACCGAAAAGGGCCTTCTCTGGGTGTTCACCACCCGCGCCGACACCATCATGGGCGTCACCTTCTGCGCGGTGGCGGCCGAGCATCCGCTGGCGGCGCGCGCCGCGCGCGACAACCCGGCGCTGGCCGCCTTCGTCGAGGAATGCAAGCACGGCTCGGTCATGGAAGCCGACATGGCGACGATGGAAAAGAAGGGCATGCCGA
>JADYZH010000236.1 GCA_020853215.1 Sulfuritalea sp.
GCGGCAAACCGCGGCAAGGACCGCCTCGACATCGAGGCGCTGGAAAAGATCAAGCGCGGAGAAGACCCGAATGCCTGAAGCGACCCCGGTTCTTCCCCAGGTAATCCCCGAGGGGATCATGCTCGCGAGGCTGGAACAATCCGAGCAGATGCGCGAGTTCTTCATCCAGATGTGGTTGCAGAATCCGGCGCTCGCGGCACAGGGCGGTGAGCGCGTGCGGGCGTTGCTAAGGCCTTTGCCGCCCGCCTGAACGTTGGTTGCGCGTCGGCCATCGGGCCAGGGCGCGCATCTGGGAGAAAGTCGGCGCTGGCGGCACGGCGGTTCAGCCCGACATTGTTTCGATTTGCGGATGCGTAGGCGTTTTCTTTGGCCTGCAACGGGGTGCCACCCGGCCTCCGACGGCCGCGGCGCATCCGGGATGGCGAGCGCCTTATTTATCGTACTGTCGGGCGTAGGCTTCGTCGTTGTACAGGCTTTCGCCGAAGCGGTCGCGACCGTAGTCGGCGATGATCTTTTGCCCCGCCGGCGAGGCGACGAAGGCGACGAACTTCTCCGCCGTGTCGCGTCCCGGCGTGGCGCCGGGCGGTGCGGTCAGCGCGTGATAGGTGTTGATCAGGAACTTGTCGCCCTTGTAGAGGATCGTCAGGTCGGGGGCGACGCCCTTTTCCATGATCCAGGTCGACGAGTCGCTCATGAAATAGGCCTTCTCCGCGTTGGCGCGCTTCAGGCTCGCCGTCATGAAGTCCCTGGTCACTATGTACCAGGCGCCCGCTGGCTGGATGGTGGCCTTCTGCCAGACCTGCATTTCCTTCTGGTGCGTGCCCGAGTTGTCGCCGCGTGAGACGAAGGCCGCGCCGGCCCTGGCGATGCGCTGGTAGGCGTCGGCGGCGCTCCCGGCTTTGGCGATGCCTGCGGGGTCGTTCTTCGGTCCGAGGATGTAGAACTCGTTGGAGCCGATCAGGGTCTTGCCGGTGGCCCAGCCGTCCTTGATCGCCTTGTCCACCTGGGCCGGGGCATGGACCATGACCATGTCCACTTTCTTCTCCTGCAGCAGCTTCAGCGAGGCGCCGGTGCCGGCCTTGGCCCAGACCATCTGGGCGTCGGCCTGGCGGGCGAATTCCTCCGCCAGCAGTTTGAGCAGGCCGAGTTCGCCGGGGCTGCCGGTGGCGAGCGAGAAACGGTTCTTGCCGCTGCCGTAGGTGGCGCCGGTTTCGTCGGCGGCCAGCGCGCCGTGCATGGCGGGGAGGGCGGTGGCCAGGGCGAAGCCGAGGCCGGCCTTGATCAGGGTGCGTCGCATGCTTGCCTCCTCATTTCGCCGCGTTGGGGAAGAACAGCTGCTCGCCGCCGATCTTGTAATCGGCGATGGCCTTCTGCCCTTCGGCGGAGACCACCCAGTCGATGAATTTCTGCCCGTCGGCCTGCTTGACGTGGGCGTGCTTGGCCGGATTGACCAGGATCACGCCGTACTGGTTGAACAGGCGCGTGTCGCCCTCGATGACGATGCCGAGCTCGGCCCGGTTCTTGAAGTTGAGCCAGGTGCCGCGGTCGGCGAGGATGTAGGCGTTCATCGAGGCGGCGGTGTTCAGCGCCGGGCCCATGCCGGAACCGGTGTCGCGGTACCACGGCCCCTTGGCCTTGTCGAGGTCGACGCCGGCGGCCTTCCAGTAGCGCAGCTCGGCGGCGTGGGTGCCGCTCTTGTCGCCGCGCGATACGAAGGGCGCCTTCGCAGCTTCAATCCGGCGCAGGCCTTCGAGGATGTCCTTGCCCGCGGCCTTGGCCGGGTCGGCCTTGGGGCCGATTACGACGAAGTCGTTGTACATGACTTCCTGGCGCTTGACGCCGTAGCCTTCGGCGATGAATTTTTCCTCGGCGACCTTGTCGTGCACGAAGACCACGTCGGCATCGCCGCGCCGCGCCATGTCCAGTGCCTGGCCGGTGCCGAGGGCGACGACGCGCACCTTGATGCCGCTGGCTTTTTCGAAGGCCGGCAGCAGGTGGCCGAAAAGGCCGGATTGCTCGGTCGAGGTGGTCGACGAGACGGTGATGAAGCGCTCCTGGGCCTGCGCCGGGATGGCGGCCATCAGGCCTGCGGCGGCAAGGGCGGAACAGAACAGGCGACGTGTGATCATGGTGTTTCCTCCTGAAGAAAGCGTTGCGCCGCTTCGGTCTGCGGCAGGGTGAAGAATTGCGCGACCGCGGTCTGTTCGACGATGCGGCCGCGATCGATGAAAACGATATCCTCGGCGAGACGCTTCGCCTGGCCGAGGTTGTGGGTGGTCATCAGGATGCGGGCGCCGGTGGCGGCGATCTCGCCGATGATGCGTTCGACTTCGCGGCTGCTGGCCGGGTCGAGGCTGGCCGTGGGTTCGTCGAGGATCAGCAGCTCGGGCTCCAGCGCCCATGCACGGGCCAGCGCCACGCGCTGCTGTTCGCCGCCCGAAAGCAGGCGGGCCGGGCGCGTCGCCAGGTGTTCCAGTCCGACCCGGGCCAGGGCGGCGTGCGCGAGGCCTTCGCTGTCGCGCGCGGCATGACCCTTGAGGCGTAGCCCGTAAATCACGTTGGCCAGCGCCGTGGTGCGCAGCATGACCGGGCGCTGGAAGACCATGGCCTGAGAGAGCGTCCGCGGCCAGTGCAACTCGCCGGCCGTGGGATGCAGCAGGCCGTGGATCAGGCGCAGCAGGGTGCTCTTGCCGGCGCCATTGGGGCCGAGCACCACCGTGCGCTGCGCGGCCAGCGGCAGCGACACGTCCTCGACGATGCGCGTGCCGCCCTCGGTGAGGCCGAGACCGGCGATCGTCAGCCAGGCTTCCGCTTCTATCCCCATCGTTTTTCCGCCCAGCCGCGCACGCCGTAGGCGACGGCGTTGATCGCCAGCACCACGCTGATCAGGATCACGCCCAGCGCCAGCGCCAGCGGCAGGTCGCCCTTGCTGGTTTCCAGCGCGATGGTGGTCGTCATCACACGCGTCACGCCGTCGATGTTGCCGCCGACGATCATCACCGCGCCGACTTCGGCGATGGCGCGGCCGAAGCCCGCGAGTGCCGCCGTCGACAGGGAGAAGCGGCCATCCCAGAGCAGTGTCGCGGCGGCGCGCGGGCGGCTGGCGCCGAGCGATCGGAGCTGCTCGCGGTATTCGCTCCACGAGTCGGCGACGACCTGCCGCGTCAGCGCGGCGACGATGGGCGTGACCAGGATGGCCTGGGCGATGATCATGGCGCCGGGTGAGAACAGCAGGCCGAATTGGCCGAGCGGACCAGCGCGCGAGAGCAGCAGATAGACCAGCAGGCCGACCACCACCGGCGGCAGACCCATGAGTCCGTTGAACAGCACGATCAGCGCGCGCCGCCCGGGGAACCGGCCGACCGCCAGCAGGGCACCGATCGGCATGCCGACGATGCAGGCGATCAGGGTCGCGGCCAGGCTCACGCGCAGGCTGAGCAGGACGATGGCGGCAAGTCTGGCGTCGGCCGCCGCGACCAGTTGCCAGGCAGTGAGGAAGGAGTCGCTGAGCGCGGTCATATCAGCGAGTTATGAAAAATCGTGCATAAGGCGGGCATGTTAAAGTTGATTATTAGCGGATCAAATATGTCACTACCTGCAACTACTCGTGCGGTTCCGCGTCTGCGCTGGAACTGGGATTTTGGTGCCTTGCTGGGGGAGGTCGATGGTTCGCGCCTGCTCCAGTTACTGACTGCGCTGGCCGCAGGTGGGGCGCTTGGCGTCGCCGCGCGCACCGCCGGCATGTCCTACCGCTCGGCCTGGGGTCTGCTGCGCGACTGCGAGCAGGCGCTGGGCGTGTCGATGGTGGTCATGGAACGCGGTCGCGGCACGCGCCTGACCGAATTCGGCGCTGCCCTGGTCGAACTGGACGCGGCGGCGCGGCATGCGCTGGATGAAGTGCATGCGCCCTGGCAGCGACGGCTGGAAGCCCTGCTGGCGCCGGTGGTGCGCGTCGCCCCCGAGCGCCTGCGGCTGGCGGCGAGCCACGACCTGGCGCTGGCCGACTGGGTCGAGCACGGCCGCCGCATCCGCTTCGAACTGTTCTGGCGCGGCAGCGAGGAAGCCCTGGCGGAACTGGGCCGCGACGAATGCGAGATGGCCGGATTCCATGTGCCGGAGAGTTGGACCGGGGCACAGCTGGCCAGTTGGCTGGGGCGCTGGCTGGACCCGGCGCGCCACGTCTGCCTGCCGGTGATGCGGCGCAGCCAGGGACTGATTGTCGCGCGCGGCAATCCGCATCGGGTACGGACGCTGGCCGATGTTCCGCGCCGCGGCTTGCGCCTGGTGAACCGCCAGCGCGGCTCCGGGACGCGCAGCCTGATCGACCAGTTGCTGGCGGCCAATGGCTTGAAACCCGAGAGCATCGCCGGCTACCACCACGAGGAATTCACCCACGAGGCGGTCGCCGCGACCATCGCGGCCGGGCAGGCCGACGTCGGCTTCGGCATCGAGGCCGCGGCGGCGCGCTATGACCTCGGTTTCGTGCCGCTGGTCAGCGAGCGCTACGGTTTTGCCATGCCCAATGCGATTGCCGCCAGTCCGGAAGGCAAGGCCTTCCTCGCCAGACTGCAGGGCAATACCTTCCGCCAGCGTCTGCTGGCGATGCCGGGCTACCAACCCTTGGCGGTGCGTGCGCCGGGCGCGTGGGCGGAGTTTCTGGCGTAGCTGCCGCGCATGTGAGGCTTCCTGTGGGGCCGGCTTCAGCCGGGCATGGGGTGTGGCGGACTGAAGTCCGCCCTACAGTCCGCCCTGCAGTCCGCCCCGCGATGGAGTAGCTGCTAGAACTCCACGGCGAACTCGGTCGCCTGCCAGATCGCGCGCTTGGCGTCGAGTTCCGTCGCCACGTCGGCGCCGCCGATCACCGTGTGCGCGATGCCGGCGGCTTCCAGTGCGGCGACCAGGCCGCGTTCGGATTCCTGGCCGGCGCAGAGCACGACATTGTCCACCGGCAGCAGGCGCTCCTCGCCATTGACGCGGAGGTGCAGGCCGGCATCGTCGATCTTCAGGTACTCGATGCCGCCCAGCATGTGTACGCCGCGCTTTTGCAGCAGCAGGCGGCGCGCCCAGCCGGTGGTCTTGGCCAGACCCTCGCCGAGCTTGGTGGCCTTGCGCTGCAACAGCCAGACCTCGCGCGGGCTGGCCGGCATCTGCGGTGCGGCGAGGCCGCCGCGGTTATCGGTGTAATCAATGTCGATGCCCCACTGGCGGCGATAGGCGGCGATTTCATCGTCGCTGTGGACATGGGTCAGCAGTTCGGCGACGTCGAAGCCGATGCC
>JADYZH010000237.1 GCA_020853215.1 Sulfuritalea sp.
CTCGACCACATCACATCGTCGGCGGCGCAGTTCAACACCGAAAAGCTCAACTGGCTCAATGCGCACTACCTGAAACTGGCGGCGCCGCAACGGCTGGCCGCCGAGGCGACGCGCCGGCTGGCGCGACAAGGCGTGGCCGTCGCCGGCGGCCCCGACGTGGCGGTGGTCGCGGCTTTGTACCGGGATCGTGTCGCCAACCTGAACGAACTAGCGGACGCCATCCATCCCTTTTACCTGGCGCCGGCGCCGACACCCGAGATGCGCGCCCAGCATTTCACCGCTGCGGCGCTTGCCGGCCTGGCGGCCCTGCGCCAGCGCCTGGCGTCCTGCGCCTGGCAGGCCGCCGAGCTGGGGCAGGCGGTCAAGCAAACCGCCGCCGATTCCGGTCTGAAGATGGGCCAGCTGGCGATTCCCCTGCGTGTCGCCTTGCTCGGTCTGCCGCAGTCGCCTTCGATCGATGCGGTGCTGGAAGTGCTGGGCCGGGAGCGCGTCCTCGAACGTTTGGCCGGCGTCGCCGCCGCCGGGGAGTATTGACAAGCGGCCGCTCAGGAGCGACAGTTTCCCCAGTTCTTCGGGGACTGACCATGTCGCGCGTCCTGCTTCCGCTGTTCCTGCTGCCATTCATCGCCGCGTGCGCAACGTCGCCCGAGGGGCGTCAGCAATTGGTGGCGCCGGCTCCCCTGCAGGGTTTCAGCGCCGCCTATTCCGAGTTCGACATGCAGCTGCAACTGGTCACGGCCGCGGATGCGCCGGTATGTCAGGACGCGCAGTGCGTCGCGGACCGGGCTTTTGACCAGCGCGTCCTTGCGCTCGGACGGCGGCTGGCCGTATCTGCCTTTCGTCAGCATGCCGACCTGTATCTGCGCTTCCCGCGCTTCGAGTTCATCGTCGTCGACAAGGCCGAGCCCGGGGCGGCGTCCAGTGCCGGCGGCACCGTGATCGTCTATCGCGAGTTGCAGCGCATGAGTCTCGACGACGCGGTTCTGGCCTTCATCCTGGCGCGGGAAATGTGCCATATCATCGGCGGCCATCACGACGAAAATGTCGCCGCCAGCGTACTGGTCGCGGTGGCGGCGCAAATACTCTTTCCGGCGCTCAACGTCGGTGGGCTGTTCGCCAGCGGTGCCGCGGCCGCCGGTTCTGCCGCGGGTGCGACGGCACTGACGTCGGGCGCATCGTTCCTCGGTTCCCGCGCGCTGCGCGCCAGCTATCGCCCGACCCAGCTGCGTGAGGCGGAGGTCATGTCCCTGAAGCTTCTGCATGCGGCGGGTTGGGAGGGCGACGAGGTCAGTGACAAGCTGGCATCCCTGCGGGCGAGCCTGTCCGAAGAGACGAGTTGGACCCGGGAACTGGGCGAGTCTGCGCTGCACGTCGCCGGCATGATGCAGGGTCCGCCGCTTCCGGCCATCGACGAGGAGCGGAACCAGATGGTTTCCGGACTGCCCGGTGACTGGCCATCACCCATCGTCAGCCGGCCGTTCGGGACGAGTGCCACCCCGAAACCGCGGGAGCCGGCGCTGAACGTTGCCGCCGCGATGCAGGTCCCTTCGCTCCCGGCCGCCGGCCAGGGAGGGAATCAGATCATTGCCGGGCTTCCCGGCGACTTGCCGTCGCCCATCGTCAGCAGGCCGTTCTGAAGCCGCACACGGTCGCCGCTGCGCCAGGCGGGCGGCGTTTCGCTGCTGAAGCTTCGCGTGCCGCCATCGTCGAAACGCACCACGACGTCGTAACGCTTGCCCTCTCGCAGCATCTTCTCGGCATGGTTTCCGGCGAAGGCGCCGCCCACGGCGCCCAGCACCGTGGCGATGCTGCGGCCGGAGCCCTTGCCGACCTGGTTGCCGAGCAGGCCGCCGGCGAGGCCCCCGGCGATGGCGCCGGCGCCGCTGCCCGTGGCCTCGACCGGAACTTCGCGCACGATTTCGACCACGCCGCATTCGTTGCAGATTGGCGGCGGCGTTGCCACGCGGTAGGCGGCATCCGGCACTGCGGCCGGAAAAGTCGGCGCCGGCGCTGCGGCGATCCGGCGCGGGAGCGGGGCGGGAGCGCGGGCGGGAGCGCGGGCGGTGGCGGGATCTGGATGTGCCGCGGCCGGCGACGGTGCATCGCGGCGGGCGCTGACCGGCCGATCCCGGTTGGCTTCGGCAACCGGTCTGGCAATTTTCTTCGCCACGACGATGTGCGGGCTTGCCGGGATCGGAGGCGCATCGGCTGCCGCCAGCAGTGGCGCCGGTAAGGCATGTCCTGTGCCGGGGCCGGGCAGCCAGCCGGCCAGCACGCCGACGCCGGCCAGGCTCAGCGCGGTGACCGATGCCGCGGCAAGCAGCAGCAGCGGATGGGTTTGCGGGGGAACGGCGGATACCGCGCCGGCATGCGTTGCTTCCATGATGTGCTCCTTGTGTGGGTTGCGCATGAGCACATTAACGATCACACAGGCGTGATGACGACGCCCGCAATCAGTTCTTACACTTGTTACATGTCGGACCGGTCGCGGCGCCGCACGTTTCTTTGCCTGAAGCGTGCCGGAGCGATCGTCTGCACCAGATCGCCTTCGAGGGGCAGCGGTGCGCCGTCGACCTGGCCGGCGAGCAGTTCGGCGCAGATTGCGGCGAAGACCAGGCCGCGCGCGCCGAAGCCGTCGCAGATCCACAGGCCGTCGCTGCCGGCGAGCGGCCCGACGATCGGCAGGCGGTCGGGCGACATCGGCCGGAACGACACCCGGCCATCCATCCTGGCGGCATCGAGCGCATTGCCGAAGCCCGGCAGCATCATGTCGAGGCGGTGGAGATTCTCGGCATGTTCCGCCGCCAGCGGGGTCGTGGCGCCGGTGGCGGTGGGATCGACGATCGTGGTCGTGGCGCCGACGCAGCGCAGGCCATCGACCGGCGGCGTGACATAGCCTAGGCGTGTGACGACGATGTCCAGCGGCGGTGTCGCCGTTGCCGCAAGATGGCTGACCAGGCCGCGGCCGGCGCGGATCGGCAGCGCCAGGTCGGGCACCAGTGCCATTGCGCCAATGCCGTTGGCGAGCACCACGGCATCGGCATCGACCGGCGCACCGTTGCCGACGATAAGCCAGCCCCGGTCGCTACGCTCCAGCCGCGTCACGGTGAAACCGAAGCGGCAGTCGATGCCGTCGAGCAAGGCATGGCAGAGGCTGGGCGGGTTGATCCAGCCGGCACCGGCGAACCACCAGCCGCCCATGGCGACCGGCCAGCCGGCCAGGGCGGAGGCTTCGTCGCACTCGACGAAGCGGCAGTAATCGGCCGACAGCGCTTGCGTTTCGACGATGCGGCGCTGGGTCGCCTCGTGCCGTGCATCACGCGCCACGTGCAGCACGCCGGTCCAGCCGGCGCGCAGGCCGGGGAGGCCGGCATAGCGGCGGCGCCCGAGGAGAAACCCGGCGCGCAGGAGGCGGGCGAGGGCACCGTCGTTCAGCGCCGGCAGCGGACGGAACACACCGGCCAGGTTGCCCGAGGCCCCCGCCGCCGGGCCCGCGGCCGCTTCGATTACGGTCACCGCATGGCCGTGGCGAACCAGCGCCTGCGCCACCGAGGCGCCGGCAATACCGGCGCCGATCACGGCGACGTGCTGTGCCGGACGTGCGCTCGCGGTGCAGCCGCCCGGCAGGCGGCCGCTCAGCATCTCGCGCTTGCCGCCGAAGCCCGGCCTGCGTTCGATGGAAAAGTCGGCGCCGGCGAGACGGCGGCGCACCTCGCCGGCCGTGGTCCAGGTGGCGAATGTGGCGCCCGGAGCGGCGAGGCGGCGGACCTGGGCGATGACCGGGTCGGACCAGAGCTCCGGATTGCGGTCGGGCGCGAAGCCGTCGAGGTAGATCGCATCGGCGGCAAGCGTCAATTGCGGCAGCAGCTCGGCCGCAGCGCCGAAGCCCAGGGTCAGCACGATGTCGCCCAGGTCGAGCCGGTGCAGGCCGGGCAGCGGCAGCGGCCACTGGGCGTCGAGTTCCGCCGCCAGCGCGGCGAGTTCGGGCCAGCGCCGGTGCAGCTGTTCCAGGTCGGCCCGGGCGAACGGGTGCTGTTCGACGGCAAGGTAATGCAGGCGCCCGCCGGCGGCGACCGGCGAAGCGCGCCATGCCTGCCAGGTGGCGAGGAAGTTCACGCCGAGGCCGAAGCCGGTTTCGAGGATGACGAAGCGCCGCGCATCCTTCCAGCGCGCCGGCAGCTCGTTGCCGGCGAGGAAGACATGGCGCGCCTGCTCGAGGCCGCCCTGGCTGGAATGGTAGATGTCGCCGTAGCGCGACGAGAACGGGGTGCCGTCCCCGGCGAACGCAAGTTCGGCGGGGACGATCGCGGCCATTACTCGCGGCGCATCTGCGGGAACAGGATCACGTCGCGGATCGAGGCGGAATTGGTCAGCAGCATCACCAGTCGGTCGATGCCGATGCCGCAGCCGCCGGTCGGCGGCAGGCCGTATTCCAGCGCCCGGATGTAGTCGGCGTCGTAGTACATCGCCTCCTCGTCGCCGGCCTCCTTGGCCTGGGCTTGCTGCATGAAACGCGCCGCCTGGTCCTCGGGATCGTTCAGCTCGGAAAAGCCGTTGGCGATCTCGCGGCCGACGATGAACAGTTCGAAGCGCTCGGTGATCGCCGGGTTGCCGTCGCTGGCGCGCGCCAGCGGCGAGACTTCCGCCGGGTAGTCGATGATGTAGGTCGGGTCCCACAACTCGGCTTCGGTGGTTTCTTCGAACAGCACCAGCTGCAGCGTGCCCAGCCCGGCGTTGGCCAGGTGCGGGGCCTTGAGGTCGACGCGCAGGTCCTTGAGCTTCTGCCGGATCCAGTCCGCATCGTTCAACTGCTCGAAGCTGTAGCCGGGGTGGTAGTGATGGATGGCGCCGACGATGGTGAGCCGGGCAAACGGCTTGGAGAGGTCCAGCGTGCGGCCCTGGTATTCGAACACCTCGGTGCCCAGCGCCTCGCGCGCCGAGTGGCGCAGCAGGCCCTCGGTGAAGTCCATCAGGCGCCGGTAATCGGTGTAGGCCTCGTAGAACTCCATCATGGTGAACTCGGGATTGTGGCGCGGGCTGAGTCCCTCGTTGCGGAAGTTGCGGTTGACCTCGAACACCTTCTCGAAGCCGCCGACCACCAGCCGCTTCAGGTAAAGCTCGGGCGCGATGCGCAGGAAGAGTTCCATGTCCAGCGCGTTGTGGTGGGTGGTGAAGGGCTTGGCCGCGGCGCCGCCGGGGATAGGGTGCATCATCGGCGTTTCGACCTCGAGGAAGCCGTGGTGCATCATGAAATTGCGGATCGACTGGATCATCCGGCTGCGGGCGACGAAGGTGAAGCGCGTCTGCTCGTTGGTGATCAGGTCGAGCTCGCGACTGCGGTACTTCTGCTCGACGTCGGTCAGGCCGTGGAATTTCTCCGGCAGCGGGCGCAGCGACTTGGTCAGCAGGCGGATGCTGCTGCATTGCACGGTCAGCTCGCCGGTCCTGGTCTTGAACAATGTGCCTTCGCAGCCGACGATGTCGCCCAGGTCCCAGCCCTTGAACTGCTTGTGCGCCTCCTCGCCGCTGATGTCGTTGCTGACGAAGATCTGGATGCGCCCCGACACGTCCTGGATGCTGGCGAAGCTGGCCTTGCCCATGACGCGCTTCAACATGATGCGGCCGGCGACCTTGACGTCGATCGGCGTGGCTTCGAGCTCCTCACGCGTCTTGGCGCTGTAGAGCTCGTCGAGCTTGCCGGCGAGGTTCTCGCGCGAGAAATCGTTGGGGAAGGCCTGGCCCGTGGCGCGCCAGGCGGCGAGTTTCTCGCGGCGCTCGGCGATCAGGCGGTTTTCGTCTACGGGCGGGGTTTGCGTGGTGTCGGTCATGGTGATGGACTCAGTCGAAACGGTGAACGGTAAAGCCGAGCGCCGCGGCGGCCTCGGCCTGGGTCTTGTCGGCGGTGGCGAAGCTGTCGGCGCCGATGCCGCGCGCCGCCGCCAGGTGAAGCGCATCCAGCGTGCGCAAGGGGTGATCGGGAAGCGTGTCGATCAGGTCGCGCGCCGTCGCGAAATCGCCGAAGCTGCCGTGATGAATGCGCCAGGAGCCGCTGCGCACATGGTTGTCAAACTCGGCCAGGGCCATGCGTTCCAGCGTGGCGTCGATATCCCCTGCGCGGCGGCGGCGCGCCAGCAGGCAGCGGAATTCGACCAGCGTCAGCGCGGCCGTGGCCGTCTCGCCATGGCCTTCCGCCCAGTCCAGCACCTCCAGCGAGCGCGGCTCGCGGATATAGCACTTGGCCAGCGCGCTGGTGTCGATGTAGGCACTCAAGCGCGGTCTTCCCGATCTTCGGCGAGCAGCGCTTCGCTGGGCACCGCCTGCATCGGCTGGGCCTGGAGGAAGCCGCGCAGATCACGGAAGTGCGGGCGCGGTGCGATCGGCAGGATGCGCGCCACCGGCTCGCCACGCCGGGTGACGATCACTTCGTCATCGGTGGCGAACAACTGCTCCGGGTGGGAAAGCCCCTCGCGTGCTTCGCGGATGGTGATGGTTTTCACGGGAAATCCTTGTTGTGTCACAACGGGCAATATTGTGACACATTTCCGGCGGGGCAGGCTTTCGGCTGTGGCAGCAGAAAGTCGGCGCTGGCGGTACGGCGGATCGTCGGCAAAATCTGGCGAAATCACCGTGTCGTCAGCGCCGACAGTTGTGATTCTTATCTGCACCCGTCTGCGCGTCATCTTCGCGGGCTTGCCGCGCTCAGTCGTTTCGAACCGTGCTCTGTCGTCCCGAAGGCCGTGCCTCAGGGCTTGCGGCCGGCGGTTTGCTTCAGCCAGTCCAGCGCCTCGCATTTACCCCAGGTCTCCAGACTCGCCACGCGATAGTGCCAGGCTTCGTCGTCGCCGCCATGGGTGACCATGCCCGGCGTCAGCGGTGGCGTTTTTGGGCGCGCGGCGACCAGGGTCTTGAGCACCTTGGGCAGGCGTTTTGCGGCATGGGCGAGGGCCGCCACGGCATCGCTGCGCCGGCCCAGCAGGTAGAGCGCCAGCACACGGCCATACAGGGTGCCGGCCAGGCCGTCGCCCGGATAGCGGTCGCAGACCGCCAGCGCATCGGCCGGGCGTCCGGCTTCGCAAAGGGCATGCACCAGGCGTTCGCGCTGGCCGCCGTTGTCATTGGGATTGAGCGTCAGCACCAGCCATTCGAGCAGGGGCAGTTCCTCTGGTGAGTAGCGAGCCAAGTCGATATTTTGCATCAACAGTCGCAGCGCGGGCCGGTTCTCCATCCAGCCCCACTCCAGCGTGAGTCCTTCCGCACGGTTGTCGGCCAGCACCTTGCGCAGCAGGGCGATCGCATGGCCGTACAGACGGTCTTCCATCCGGTCGAGCCGGTCGACGGCGTCTTCCGGAAACAGGCTGTCGCCGAGGATGCCGATCACATCTTCGATCACGGCGAAGCTGTGCCAGGCGAGCGGATGGTCGCCCAGCCAGCCCAGCCAGCGGGTGTCGCTCCAGGGATTGCGCTCCTCGGCATCGCCCCAGTAGCTATCGTCCCAGTCCTGCTCGACGGCATCGAGTTCGGCGGATGCCTGCAGCGGGCCGGCGCCGCCGTCCTGCGGCGAAAGTCGGTACTGGCAGGACGGTGCCGGCAGGTTTTCGATCAGTCCTTCCAGTGCGTCGAGGTCTTCCGGTGTGGCTTCTGCATCCCAGTCTTCATCGTGCTGGTGGGCGGCAAGCATCGCGCGCAGCACCTCCGGGTCGCGCGCTACGTCTTCCATCAGGGCGACGATGGGTTCATCACCGTAGCCAAGTTTGACCAGCCGTTTGGCCCAGAAGGCGGCGCGCGTCCGGGCCTCGTCGTAGCGGTCCTGGTTGGCGAGGAGAACCAGTTCGAGATGGGCGAGCGAGGGGTTGTCCGGGTCGAGCCGTTGCGCTTCCTTGAACACCTCCCAGGCCTGGGCATGTTCGCCGCTGTCGGCGTGCAGCGTCGCCCGGCGCTGCCAGGCAGCGGCGCGCAAGGGCTTGTCCTGCTGTTGCATGAAGCGCTCGACCAGGGCCAGCCGTGCCTCGGCGCGACCGTCATCGAGATAGAGGTCGCACAATGTGTCGAAGGCCGGCTCGTGGCGCGAGTCCAGCTTGTTGCCGGGGGCCAGCAGCGCTTCGAGCAAACGCGTGGCCGGCTCGATGCGCCCGTCCTTTTGCCACTCGGACGCCACATGCTCGACTTCCTCGGGGTCGAGTTGCCGGAACGGCACATCTCCGAAGTCCGCCACGGGGACGGTTTCGAGGACATAGCTCAGTACGGTAAATCCGTCACTGGGGAAGGGAGACGTTCCTTCCCGTGGAGCACAGCACTGTTTGTATTTTTTGCCGGAGCCGCAGGGGCAGGGGGCGTTGCGCTCGGGCTTCGGCACGGTCAGCCGCTTCCAGCCCAGCTCGGGCCGGGGCGTGTGGTTCCATATCTCGCGAAACACCGCCAGCCCGATCGACCGTTCCGCACCGGGCGGAAGGCGGGCGGCGAAGCCCGGAAGCTGCCGCGGCATTTCGGCTAGGAAAGTTTCGAAAGCCTGGTTGAAGTCGGCGCAGGCAAGGGCTGCCTGTACACCCATGCGCAACAGGGCGTCGAGTTCGGTACTTGATTCGTGGTCGGTGTCGGGAGCCATCGTCGAACGAAGGGGCGCTTACTACACACCCTGCTTCAGGCTGGCTTCGATGAAGACATCGAGGTCGCCGTCGAGCACTTTCTGCGTGGCGGAGATTTCGACGTTGGTGCGCAGGTCCTTGATGCGGGAGTTGTCCAGCACGTAGCTGCGGATCTGGTGGCCCCAGCCGACGTCGGTCTTGCCGGCTTCGAGCTTGTCGGCCTCGGCCTGGCGCTTGCGCAGTTCGAGTTCGTAGAGGCGCGACTTCAGCATCGCCATCGCCTCGGCGCGGTTGCGGTGCTGCGAGCGGTCGTTCTGGCACTGCACGACGATGCCGGTCGGCACGTGGGTGATGCGGATCGCCGAGTCGGTCTTGTTGATGTGCTGGCCGCCGGCGCCGGAAGCGCGGAAGGTGTCGGTGCGCAGGTCGGCGGGATTGATCTCGACCTCGATAGAGTCGTCGATCTCGGGATAGACGTAGAGGCTGGCGAAGCTGGTGTGGCGCCCGCCCGAGGAATCGAAGGGCGACTTGCGCACCAGGCGATGCACGCCGGTCTCGGTGCGCAGGAAGCCGTAGGCATAGTCGCCCTCGACCTTGAGCGAGGCGCTGCGGATGCCGGCCACGTCGCCATCGGTCTGTTCCAGCAGTTCGGTCTTCCAGCCCTTGCGCTCGCAGTATTTCAGGTACTGGCGCAGCAGCATGCTGGCCCAGTCGCAGGCTTCGGTGCCGCCGGCGCCGGCCTGGATGTCGATGAAGCAGTTGTTGGGGTCGGCCGGGTTGTTGAACATGCGGCGGAATTCGAGGTCGGCCACCAGTTTTTCGGCCCGGTCGAGATCGGCGTCGACGGCCGCCATGGTTTCCGCGTCGTCTTCGTCGCGCGCCAGTTCGAACAGTTCGCGCGCTTCGGCGAGGCCGGTGCCGACGCCGGACAGGGTGCCGACCACGGCTTCGAGGGACTTCTTTTCGCGGCCCAGGGCCTGGGCGCGCTCGGCGTCGTCCCAGATTTTCGGGTCTTCGAGGATCTGGTTCAGTTCGGCGAGTTTTTCCGCTTTGCCATCGTAGTCAAAGATACCTCCGCAGCTGTTCGCCACGACCGGAAAGGTCGGCGATGCGGTTGGCGACGGCGTTGATGCGTTCGGCTTCCATGACTGTTCCTGGCTGAAATGCAAAGACGGGAATTATACGCGCTGCGCCTGGCGACGTCGCTCGCGCAGTGATGAACCGGGGGCTGTGATAGCCTTGAATCTCCATCATCAACCCGGAAATTACGGCAATGTCGGAAATGATTTTTTACGAACGGGTCGTGGTGCTCAACGACAAGACCCACGGCGGCTTGCGGGTGCGTCCGGCAAGCAGCTTCGCGTATGCGGCGAGGACCAATTCGGTGCCGCTCCTGTCCAGCGAGTTTTTCGAGGCGGCGCGCGAGTATCCGATCGTTTTTGCTCGCGGCGAAGCCGGCCCGGTGGCCGCGGCGCTGCTCGGCCTGCGTGAAGCGGAGAATCTTTTCGTCGACCGGGACGGCAAATGGGATGCGCGCTATGTACCGGCGTTCGTGCGGCGCTACCCCTTCGTCCCAGGCAAGGGCCCCCAGGGCGAATTGCTGGTATGCATCGACGAGGCGTCGTCGTGCTTCGATGCCGGCGAAGGCGAAGCCCTGTTCCAGGAGGGCAAGCCGACCCCGCAACTGGAGCATGCGATGAAGTTCCTCGCCGAGTTCCACCAGGCGGCCGCCATCACCGAGACCCTGGGCCGGCGCTTGCAGGACCTGGGCGTGCTGCGGCAGGCCGATTCGGTGGCGCAATTGACCGATGGCACGCAGTTCCGCCTCAACGGCCTGAACGTGGTCGACGAATCCAAACTGCGCGCTCTGGATCGCGATGTGGTCCAGGAGTTGTTCGCCAGCGGCGGGCTGGCGGTGATCTACGCCCACCTGATGTCACTGGGAAACCTCGCCGGGCTGGTCGATCGATTGAGCGACCGCAGCGCAATCTGAAAGCCCGCGGCGCGGGAAAGTCCGTCCGGCGCGGACTTCCTTGCGGGCGGGAATTTTCCGCTATGATTGGAATTTCCCGCAGCAGCCGCAGTGGCTGCGTTCTTCATGGCCAAATACGTTTTTGTTACGGGTGGTGTCGTGTCCAGTCTGGGCAAGGGCATCGCCGCCGCCAGCCTCGGGGCGATCCTCGAATCGCGCGGCATCAGGGTTACCCACCTCAAGCTCGATCCTTACATCAACGTCGATCCCGGCACCATGTCGCCGTTCCAGCACGGCGAGGTGTTCGTCACCGAGGACGGTGCCGAGACCGACCTCGACCTCGGCCATTACGAGCGCTTCACCAGCGCCAAGATGGGCAAGCGCAACAACTTCACCACCGGCCAGATCTACGATTCGGTGATCCGTAAGGAGCGGCGCGGCGAGTATCTGGGCAAGACGGTGCAGGTCATCCCGCACATCACCGACGAGATCAAGATCCACATCAAACGCGGCGCCGAGGGCGCCGACGTGGCCATCGTCGAAGTGGGCGGCACCGTGGGCGACATCGAATCGCTGCCCTTTCTCGAAGCGATTCGCCAGATGGGCATTGAAGAGGGCCGCGGCAACGCCTGCTACATCCATCTCACACTGGTGCCCTGGATCGCCTCGGCCGGCGAACTCAAGACCAAGCCGACCCAGCACTCGGTCAAGGATCTGCGCGAGATCGGCATCCAGCCCGACATCCTGCTGTGCCGCGCCGACCGGCCGATACCGGAGGACGAGCGGCGCAAGATCGCGCTGTTCACCAATGTCCTGCCCGAGGCCGTGATCGCCGCCCTCGACGCCGATTCGATCTACAAGATCCCCGGCATGCTGCACGACCAGATGATCGACGAGATCGTCTGCCACAAGCTGGGCATCCTGGCCAAGGCGGCGAATCTCTCGGTCTGGAACAACCTGGTCGATGCGCTCGAACATCCGCAGCATGAGGTCAATGTCGCCTTCGTCGGCAAGTACGTCGATCTCACCGAGTCCTACAAGTCGCTGACCGAAGCCCTGGTGCATGCCGGCATCCACACGCACAGCAAGGTATGCATCCACTACATCGACTCGGAGGCGGTCGAGGCCGGCGGCACCGCGCCGCTGGAGAAGATGGATGCCATCCTGGTCCCCGGCGGTTTCGGCAAGCGCGGCACCGAAGGCAAGATCGCGGCGATCCGCCATGCGCGCGAAAACAGGGTGCCCTACCTCGGCATCTGCCTCGGCATGCAGCTCGCCACCATCGAGTTCGCCCGCCATGTCGCCGGTTTCGAGGGCGCCAACAGCACCGAGTTCGATGCCGACACGCCGCATCCGGTGGTGGCGCTGATCACCGAATGGCAGGACCGCGAGGGGCGCGTCGAAAAGCGCGACGCCGGTTCCGACCTCGGCGGCACCATGCGCCTGGGCGCCCAGCGCTGTCCGGTCAAGCCGGGCACCCTGGCGTCGGCAATCTACGGCGCCGAGGTCAACGAGAGGCATCGCCATCGCTACGAGGTGAACAACACCTACGTGCCCAAGCTCGAAGCCGCCGGCATGGTGATTTCGGCGCGCACGCCGAGCGAAGACCTGCCGGAGATGATGGAGCTGCCGGCGACGATGCACCCGTGGTTCGTCGGCGTGCAGTTCCACCCCGAATTCACCTCCAACCCGCGCACGGGCCACCCTCTGTTCATCGCCTACGTCAAGGCGGCGCTGGCTCACAAGGGCGTCAAGTGAAGCTCTGCGACCCAACATGGAAAGTCGCACCATGAAGCTGTGCGGCTTTGATGTCGGCCTCGATCAGCCGCTGTTCCTGATCGCCGGCCCCTGCGTCATCGAATCGCGCGAGATGGCGCTCGATACCGCCAGGCAATTGCGCGACATCTGCCGCACGCTGGGCCTGAACTTCATCTACAAGTCGTCCTACGACAAGGCCAACCGCAGTTCCGGCAAGTCCTTCCGCGGGCTTGGCATGGAGCAGGGGCTGGCCATCCTGGCCGACGTGAAGCAGCAGATCGGCGTGCCGGTGCTGACCGATGTGCATGCCGAGCACGAAGTGGCGGCCGTTGCCTCCGTGGTCGACGTGCTGCAGACGCCGGCTTTCCTGTGCCGCCAGACCGATTTCATCCAGGCCTGTGCCGCCTCGGGCAAGCCGGTGAACATCAAAAAGGGCCAGTTCATGGCGCCCGGCGACATGAAGCAGGTGGTACTCAAGGCGCGCGAAGTGAATGGCGGCGCTGACAACATCATGGTCTGCGAGCGCGGCGCGTCCTTCGGTTACAACAACCTGGTGTCCGACATGCGCAGCCTGGCGATCATGCGCGAGACCGGTTGCCCGGTGGTGTTCGACGCCACGCATTCGGTGCAGCTGCCGGGCGGGCAGGGCGACCGGAGCGGCGGCCAGCGCGAGTTCGTGCCGGTGCTGGCAAGGGCGGCCGTAGCCGTTGGCGTTGCCGGCCTGTTCATGGAAACCCATCCCGATCCCGCCAGGGCCATGTCCGACGGGCCCAACGCGTGGCCGCTGCCGCAGATGGCGGCGCTGCTGGAACAACTCGTCGAGCTGGATACGCTGGTCAAACGCAACAGGATGGTCACATGAGCAAGCTCGCCTACATGGTGGTCGACGCACGCTCCAGCGATCCCGAGCGCATGGTCGAGTACCGCCGGCTGGCGCAGGTTGCCGTGGCGCACTATGGCGGCCGCTACCTGGTGCGCGGCGCGCCCTATGAGACCCTGGAAGGCAACTGGCAGCCGCAGCGCCTGGTGGTGCTCGAATTTCCCGACATGGAAGCCGCGCGAAAGTTCTATGATTCTCCGGAATATGCAGCAGCGCGCGCCGCGCGCGCAGGCGTGTCGGATTTCGACATGCTGCTGGCAGAGGCTTATTGATTCAATCACGAGGAAACAATCATGAGTGCAATCGTTGATGTCGTCGCCCGCGAAATTCTCGACTCGCGCGGCAATCCCACCGTCGAGGCCGATGTCCTGCTCGAATCCGGCGTCATGGGCCGCGCCGCCGTGCCTTCCGGCGCCTCCACCGGCTCGCGCGAGGCAATCGAACTGCGCGACGGCGACGCCGCGCGTTACCTCGGCAAGGGCGTGAGCAAGGCCGTGGAGAACGTCAATACCGAGATTTCCGAGGCCATCATCGGCCTCGACGCCGAGGAGCAGGCCTTCGTCGACAAGGCCCTGATCGACCTCGACGGCACCGACAACAAGTCGCGCCTCGGCGCCAATGCCATGCTCGCCGTCTCGATGGCGGTGGCCAAGGCCGCCGCCGAGGAAGCCGGCCTGCCGCTGTACCGCTATTTCGGTGGCTCCGGCCCGATGTCGCTGCCGGTGCCGATGATGAACGTCATCAACGGCGGAGCGCACGCCAACAACAACCTCGACATCCAGGAATTCATGATCCTGCCGGTCGGCGCGGAAAGCTTCCGCGAGGCGCTGCGCTGCGGCGCCGAGGTGTTCCAGCACCTGAAGAAACTGGTGGACAAGAAGGGTTACCCGACCACGGTCGGCGACGAGGGCGGCTTCGCGCCCAACGTTTCCGGCAACGACGAGGCCATCGAGCTGATCCTGCATGCGATCGAGACCGCCGGCTATACGCCGGGCCAGGATGTCGTACTGGGTCTCGACTGTGCCAGTTCGGAGTTCTACAAGGAGGGAAAGTACATCCTCGCCTCGGAGAAACTGGAACTCGACTCGAACGCCTTTGCCGATTACCTGGCGACCCTGGCCGACCGCTACCCGATCATCAGCATCGAGGACGGCATGGCGGAAGGCGACTGGGGCGGCTGGAAGACGCTGACCGACAAGCTGGGCAAGAAGGTGCAGATCGTCGGTGATGACCTCTTCGTCACCAATCCAAAGATCCTCAGGGAAGGCATCCAGAAGGGCATCGCCAATTCCATCCTGATCAAGATCAACCAGATCGGCACGCTGACCGAAACCTTTGCCGCCGTGGAGATGGCCAAGCGCGCCGGCTACACCAATGTCATCTCGCACCGTTCCGGCGAAACCGAGGATTCGACCATCGCCGATATCGCCGTCGGCCTCAATGCCGGCCAGATCAAGACCGGCTCGCTCAGCCGCTCGGACCGCATCGCCAAGTACAACCAGCTGCTGCGCATCGAAGAAGACCTCGGCGAGACGGCGACCTACCCCGGACTGGACGCCTTCTACAACATCAGGAAGTAGGCCCCGCGGCCGTTCCAATGAATTGGCCGACGCTGGCGCTGGTCGTCCTCATCGCCCTCCTGCAGTATCCGTTATGGCTGGGCAAGGGCGGCTGGATCCGCGTCTGGGACTACGAGCGCCAGCTGCAGGCGCAGCGCGAGGTCAACCAGAAGCTGGAGCAGCGCAATGCCGGCCTGGATGCCGAGGTGCGCGACCTGAAGTCGGGCCTCGATGCCATCGAAGAGCGCGCCCGCTATGAGCTGGGAATGATCAAGGACGGCGAGGTTTTCGTCCAGGTGCCGCAGAAGGCACCACTAACGCTGCCGCCGGCCAGGCCCGCTGCCCCGCGGTGATAAAGGCGAAAACCTTTCTGCCACAGAAGGCACAGAGGACACAGAGAAAATCGGAAACAGCCTGCGAACTGCCTGCTTTTCCTCTGTGATCTCTGTGTCCTCTGTGGCTTGAATCAAGGGTTTTGAATCAGCCTCCCAGCTTCAACTCCGCGCGGTAGCGCCGCGCGTTTTCCACGTAGCCCTGCGCCGCCAGCAGCAGGCGCGCCACTTCGTCGTCGGTGAGCTGGCGCACCACCTTGCCCGGCGAGCCCACCACCAGCGAGCGTTCCGGGATCACCTTGCCTTCGGGGATCAGCGAATTCGCGCCGATGATGCAGTGGCGGCCGATCACGGCATGGTTGAGGATCACGCTCTTGATGCCGATCAGCGACTCCTCGCCAATGGTGCAGCCATGCAGCATGACCAGGTGGCCGACGGTGACGTTCGCGCCCAGGGTCATCGGCACGCCGGCGTCGACGTGCAGCACCGAGCCGTCCTGGATGTTGCTGCCGGTGCCGATGGTGATCGTGTCGTTGTCGCCGCGCACTACTGCGTTCCACCAGATGCTGGCCGCGTCGCCGAGACGGACGTCGCCGATCACGGTGGCATTGGGGGCGACCCAGGCCTCACGTCCGAGGACGGGCTGCCGGTCACCGAGGTTGTAGATAGCCATGGAATTCCTCCTGTTCGCGACGCCTAGCGGTCGCGTTTTGGCTTCCATTCCGGTTTGGCGCCGGCGGGCTTCTTCCAGTCCGGCTTCTTGCCGGCGCGGGCGGGCGGCGCCTTGCGCGGCGGGCGGGTATCGACGAACTCGCCGGGCGCCATGACGCGCGTCTTGAGCGCGAACTGGCGCACGCGGATGCGGCGCAGGATGTCCATCAGGTCGGCCGGCAGCGCGGCCGGCAGTTCCACCGAGCTGTAGTCGTCGAACAGGTTGATCTGGCCGATGTCCTTGCCGGCGATGCCGGCTTCGTTGGCGATGGCGCCGACGATTTCCTTGGGCAGCACGCCCTGGTTGCGGCCGATCTCGATGCGGTAGCGTGCAAGTTGGCCGGGCGCGAAGCTGCGTGGCTGCACCGGCGTGTCGCCGCGGTTTTCGCGCGCCGGGCGCTCGCGGCGGGGTTCAGTGGTTCCGTCATCGGGCTTGCTGCGGGCCTTGAAATCGGGCTTGCGTTCAAAAGTCGGCGCTGGCGACACGGCGTGGGTAGCCGGCGCCGCATCGCGCGGCGCGTGGTCGTTGGCGCCGGGCATCTGCAGCGGACGCTCGCGCGTCGCCAGCCAGGCCAGTGCGGCGGCGATCTCGCGCGCCGCGATGTCCTGCTCGCCTTCCATGCGGCGCACCACGTCGAAGAAGAAATCCAGCTTTTCGCCCTTGATGATGTCCACCACCTGCTGGGTGAACTGGGCGACGCGGCGGTTGGCCACCTCGCCCGGCGTCGGCATGGTCAGCGCAGTGATCTTCTGCTTGGTGGCGCGCTCGATGAGTTTGAGCATGTACATCTCGCGCGGCGCCAGGAACAGGATGGCGCGGCCGGTGCGCCCGGCGCGGCCGGTGCGGCCGATGCGGTGCACGTAGGCCTCGGTGTCGTAGGGCACGTCGTAGTTGATGACGTGGCTGATGCGCGCCACGTCCAGCCCGCGCGCGGCGACGTCGGTGGCCACGACGATGTCGATGGTGCCGGCCTTGAGGCGTTCGATCACCTGCTCGCGCAGGCCCTGGGTCAGGTCGCCGTTGAGCGCCGCGACCGAATAGCCGCGCGCCTCCAGCTTGTCGGCGAGTTCCACGGTGGCGGTCTTGGTGCGCACGAAGACGATGGCGGCGTCGAAATCGTCCTCGACTTCGAGAATGCGCGTCAGGGCTTCGAGCTTCTGTCCGGTGTGGGTCTGGCAGTAAGACTGGCTGGTGGTGACCACGGTAGAGGTGGCCGAGCGGATCTTGATTTCCTTCGGCTCGCGCAGGTGCTCGCGCGCCACGCGGCGGATCACGTCGGGCATGGTGGCGGAGAACAGCGCGGTCTGGCGTTCGGCCGGGGTATGTTCGAGGATCCACTTGACGTCGTCGATGAAGCCCATGCGCAGCATCTCGTCGGCTTCGTCCAGCACCAGCGTCTGCAGGTTGTTGAGCACCAG
>JADYZH010000238.1 GCA_020853215.1 Sulfuritalea sp.
CGGTGCTTGAGCGCGGCGTCGAGCACCTGGACGCGGTTGTTGCCCGAGTCGACCACATACACGCTGCCGTCGCCGGCGACGTCGACGTCGTGCGGGTTGCGCAGCTCGCCGTCGCTGGTGCCGGGCCCGGCGAGCGTGCGCTCCAGCTTGCCGTCGCGGAACACGCTGAGGGTTGCACTGCGCGTGTTGGTGACGAGGACCCGGCCATCAGGTGCGACCGCCACACCTTCCGGGCCCGAAAGGCCCCTCAGTTCGGCAACCAGCCTTGCTTGTGCGCCCTTGACCTCGTAGATGGCCACGCGGTCGTTGCCGGTGTCGGCCACCAGCAGCCGCCCCGATTTGTCGAACTCGGCGTCGTGGGGGTAGGACAATTCGCCGGCACCGAAGCTGCCGACCGGTTTCAGCGTCATCGCTTCGAGCACCCGGATGCGGCTGTTGGCCATGTCGGTGAGGTAGATGAGCTTGCCGTCAGGCGAGAAAGCGGCATCGTGGGGTTGCGCAAGCCCGTCGGCGAACTCGGCCAGTTGGGTGGCGCGCACGGCCGGCTGCGCGCCGGCCAGGGAAGTCAGGAGCAGAAAAGCCGTGAAGATGACGGTGCGCATGGCGGGTTTCCTCGTAAAACCGGCGTCAGTCGGGCTTGATCGCGCCGAGCAGGCGCGGCGCGCCCGACCCGTTCAACTCGAATACGCTGCCGCCGCCCGATGCGGTGCCCTCGCTGGTGAAGGCGTTTATGGTGAATTGGTGGGTCACCACTATCACCGGCGGTCCGCTGGTCGGCAGGCCGGCCAGGAAACTGCGCAGTGCGACCAACGTAGTCTCGCGCTGCCCGGAGCGCGCAAAGAAGGAATTCAGCGCCGGCTGCGGCGTTACGGGGCCGAGGTTCAGCAATCTTGCCGTTTCGAGGCAGCGACACCACTGGCTGGAGTAGACCCTGGCTTCCCTGACGCCCGCTTGCGCGAGGCGCCGTCCAAGCGCCTGCGCCTGCGCCCGGCCGGCGGCGTCGAGGTTGCGCTGGGTGGAACAATCATCAAGCTTGAAGTTCGGCGGATCGCCGATCCCGGGTGCATTGGCGTGGCGCAACATCAGCACGCGCCCCGGTTTGGCGAGTTCGGTCAGGGATATCACGTCCGCAGCCCAGACTGCGCCACCGAGCACGAAGATGAAGCTGGCAAGTATCAGCTGTGCGGTGCGCATGAACGTAAATGCTACCGCAAGGCGGCCGCCGGTGGCGGTAGTACGGTTGCCGCGTCGGGACACGGCTTGTCGGTTCCGCGCCGGGTTTTTCAGCCGGCGGCGCCATCCCTGCGGCGGGAAACCTGTTCGAGCCTGGCTTTTTCCGCGATCACCTTGTTGGCGTAGGTCTGCTCGGTGTCGTCGATGGCGCCGGCGTAATACTGCAGGCCTTCCATCAGGCCGCCCTGGCGCTGGATCGACTCCTGCAGGATGCGGGCGCCGATACGGACATTTAACGCCGGGTCGAGGAACCTCCGACTGTCGGCTTCCCCGGGCAGCTTGTCCATGTGGTAACGCGGAATGATCTGCATCAGGCCTACGGCACCCATGGGGCTTTGCGAATACGGGTTGAACCGGGATTCGATGCTGATCACGGCGATGATGAGCAAGGGGTCGACGCGCCATTCGCGTCCTGCGGCCTGTGCGGCTTCAAAAACCGGTTGCAGGGCGTCCGCCGATACCCGGTAGCGCTGCGCCACCTGATCGAGGGCCGCAACCATGGTCGGCGGCAGGCGTTGCGGGGCGCGCCCGGAGCCCGATACAGCCGCCGGAGTCACGACCGCGCCGGTGGTTTGCGGCGGGAAGATTTCTTTCGCCTGAAACAGGCTGAAATCCGCGGTCACTCCGCCGACAACGACGAAGAGCAGCGCCAACCCGGCCGTTGCCAGGTCGATATGCAGGTAGTGCAGGAAGGCGCCGGTGCGGCGTTCCATGAATTTTCGGACAGTGAGTGTTGCCGACATGCTGGCTCCTTTGCTGTTGCCTTGTTCCATCCGCGCCGGGGCGCTCCGGACTATTCCGGAACAACCGGCGATGGAAGCGCGAAACGCAAGGACTGCGGACTGCTTGACCAGGGCCGGAGAACGCCAGGCCCTGCGGGAGGGTGTTGTTTTCGGCTGGCAAGTGCATGGCGTCCCGATGTGACTCCGGCCCTTTTCAGGGCCGGAACGGAATGCCTATTGGAAACTCAGGCCGCTTTTTTCGCGGGCTTTTTCGGGACAAGCGCAGCGGCCGCTGCGGCGAGGTTGGCTTCCGCGATTTCATTCGCCTGCTTGGCGGCCTTGGTCATGCTGTCATAGGCCGAGTTCGCGGCGGAAATCGCCGAACGCAACGCATTTACCGCCAGGTCCGAGCCGGCCGGCGCGGACTTGACGGCTTCGTCGAGCGCTAGAGCGAGCTTCTGGTTGAGTTCGGAAATCTGGGCTTCGACCACCTGCGACAGAGCTTCCTGGGTCTGGGTGGCGATTTCGTAAACCCTGCGGGTGTACGTCGCCGCTTTTTCGGCATCGGGTTGCGCCAGGGACTTCTGCAGCGTGACCAGCGCTTCCACGTCCTTCACGGCAAGGAGGGCACGAGTATGTGCGCTGCCGTTCTCGATGAAGTTGCGGGTCGCATTTAGGTTCAGTGCGGCCAAGCGCTCGGCGCCGGCGAAAGTCGCGCTGGCGAGAGTCATGAAAGTATCGACGCCAGCCTTGTTGGTAGTGCTTATTTGCTCGGCTACGTTGTACATGGTGATCTCCTTGATAGAGGTGGATCCATCTGCAGCGGGCGTGCACGTCTGCCCTGAATGGCACAATGGTGCACCGCAATACGACGGATTCTACTCAGGGCGCTGGATTTGTCAAGAAAATTCTGTTGCAGCGCAACAACATCTTGGGGGCTACCGGAAGTGGATCTGACCTGGCTGGTTTTGTCGGTAAAAAAAACCCGATACCTGGGTACCGGGTTTAAACCAATCCTTGCGGATCGGAGGAGGAGGACTTCATGATATCCAAACCGCTCGCTCCGGTTTAGGCGCCGACCTCTAGGACTCCCCCGCCAACCACCGACTCAAACGTCGATGTTCCTCGCGTAGAGCGCGTTGGATTCTATGAAAGCCCGCCGCGGCTCGACGTCGTCCCCCATCAGGGTGGTGAAAATCTCGTCGGCGGCAATCGCGTCGTCGATCTGGACCCGCAACAGGCGGCGTACGCCTGGATCCATGGTCGTTTCCCACAATTGCTCGGGGTTCATTTCCCCAAGGCCCTTGTAACGCTGCTTTGCCAGGCCGCGCTCTACCTCGCCCAGCATCCAGGTCATGGCGTCGGCGAAACTGGTGACGGCCAGGGACTTTTCGCCGCGGCGGATCAACCCCCCCTCGCCCATCAGGCCGGAAATCATCTGCGCAGTGCGGCGGATCTGCTGGTAATCGCCGGAGAGCAGGAAATCCTCGTCGATGCGGCCGCTGCGCAGGTTGCCATGACGCATGCGGATCACAACCAGCATCCAGCGCTCGTGCTTTTCGTCGAAGCGCGCCTCGATGCGGACCTCCGGCGAGAGAAACGCTGCTAACCGCGCCGCGCTTTTCTGCGTTGCAGCTTCGTCCGCGGTGTCGACCGCGATATCGTGGGCCAGCAGCGCGTGCAGCACTTCGCTGTCTATGAAGTCGGCAAGGCGGGTGATCACGGCTTCGGAAAGCAGGTAGGCCCGGGCCAGCGCACCCAGCGCTTCGCCTTCGACCACGGCTGCCCCGGCGCGTGGCGTCAGCGCCGTCCCGTCCAGGGCCAGGCGCAACAGATGCTGGTTGAGTTCGTGGTCGTCCTTGATGTAGGTCTCGCTCTTGCCGTGCTTGATCTTGTACAGCGGCGGCTGGGCAATATAGACGTAGCCGCGCTCGACCAGTTCCGGCATCTGCCGGTAAAGGAAGGTTAGCAGCAGGGTACGGATATGGGCGCCATCGACATCAGCGTCGGTCATGATGATGATGCGGTGGTAGCGCAACTTGGCGATGTCGAAGTCTTCGGCGCCGATGCCGCAGCCCAGGGCAGTGACCAGGGTGACGATCTGTTCGCTGGAGATCACCTTGTCGTAGCGGGCCTTCTCGACATTAAGCACCTTGCCGCGCAGCGGCAGGATGGCCTGGAACTTACGGTCGCGTCCCTGCTTCGCCGAGCCGCCGGCAGAATCGCCCTCGACGATGTAGATTTCGCACAGGGCCGGGTCCTTTTCCTGGCAATCCGCCAGCTTACCGGGCAGGCCGAGACCATCGAGCACACCCTTGCGCCGCGTCATGTCGCGCGCCTTGCGCGCGGCCTCGCGCGCCCGTGCCGCCTCGACGATCTTGCCGGTGATGATCTTGGCGTCGAGCGGCTTTTCCAGCAGGTAGTCGGCCAGTTTCTGCGCCACCACTTCCTCGATTGCCGGGCGCGCCTCGGAGGAGACCAGTTTCATCTTGGTCTGCGAGGCGAATTTCGGGTCGGGCATCTTCACCGAAAGGACGCAGGCCAAGCCCTCGCGCATGTCGTCGCCGGTGATCTCCACCTTGGCTTTCCTGGCGATTTCATTTTCCTCGATGTACTTGTTGATGACGCGCGTCATCGCCGCACGCAACCCGGTCAGGTGGGTGCCGCCGTCGGACTGGGGAATATTGTTGGTAAAGCAGAGCACCTGTTCGGCGTAGGAGTCGTTCCACTGCATGGCTACTTCGACGTCGATGTTGATGCCGTTCTGGACCGACACTCCCGAGGAATGAAACACGGCCGGGTGCAGCACGGTCTTGGCGCGGTTGATGTACTCGACAAAGCCCTTGACGCCGCCGGAGAAGGCAAAGTCCTCTTCCTTGGCGTTGCGCTGGTCGATCAGCCTGATCTTGACGCCGTTGTTGAGGAAGGACAGCTCGCGCAGTCGCTTGGCGATGATGTCGTAGTGGTATTCGACGTTGCCGAAAATCTCGTCGTCGGCCATGAAATGGACTTCGGTGCCACGCTTTTCAGTATCGCCGAGAACCCGCAGCGGCGATACTTCGACGCCATTCTGGACCTCGACGGCGCGATCGATGGCGTGGCCGCGGTTGAACTCCATGAGGTACTTCTTGCCCTCGCGGCGGATGGTCAGCCGCAACCATTTCGACAAGGCATTGACGCAGGAGACACCGACGCCGTGCAAACCGCCGGAGACCTTGTACGAGTTCTGGTTGAATTTGCCTCCGGCGTGGAGCACGCACATGACGATCTCGGCTGCCGAACGTTTTGGTTCGTGCTTGTCGTCGAACTTTATCCCGGTGGGTATGCCGCGCCCGTTGTCCGTCACCGAAATCGAGTTGTCGGTGTGGATGGTGATGACGATGTCGTCGCAATGGCCGGCGAGCGCTTCGTCGATGGCGTTGTCGACGACCTCGAATACCATGTGATGCAGGCCGGTGCCATCGGACGTGTCGCCGATGTACATGCCCGGGCGCTTCCTTACTGCTTCCAGACCCTCAAGTTGTTGAATGCTCGATTCGTCGTAGGCCGGTACCGTGTTGCTTTCTGTCATTGGGTTCTTTTCCCGGTTCGCGTCAAATGCGCATCGGCATTACAACGTACTTGAAGGTTTCGTTGCCGGGCAGCACGAAAAGTGCGCTGGAGTTGGCATCGGCGAGGTGCAACTCTATGGTTTCGTTGCCAACGTTGTTCAGGACGTCGAGCAGGTAGGTGACGTTGAAGCCGACATCCAGCACTTCGCCGCCGTAGTCGACTTCAATTTCCTCCTGGGCCTCTTCCTGTTCGGCGTTGCTGGAAATGATCTTGAGGCTGCCGGCGCCTAGGACGAGGCGTACACCGCGAAACTTTTCGTTGGTGAGGATCGCAGCACGCAACAGGGAGTGGAGTAGCGTGTTGCGGGACAGCTTGATCAACTTGCTGTGGTGCTGCGGGATGACACGTTCGTAATCCGGAAATTTTCCGTCGATCAGTTTTGAAACTAGTTCGATGCCGCCGAAACTGAAACGCGCCTGGGTCGGGGTCAGGGTGATTTCCAGCGGTTCATCGCTGTCGGCCAGCTGGCGCGAAAGTTCAAGCACCGTCTTGCGTGGCAGGATAACTTCGATCGGCGCCGGCGCGTCGTCCAACATTTCGGCCGCATATGCCAAGCGGTGGCCATCGGTGGCGACCATGCGCAGTTCCTTGCCTTTGGCGACCAGCAACAGGCCGTTCAGGTAATAACGAATATCCTGCTGCGCCATGGCGTACTGTACCAGGCCGAGCAGGCGCTTCATCTTTTTCTGGGTAATCAGCAGTCGCGTCGATTGGCCGTCGGCCGCGCTCATGCGCGGAAAGTCTTCGGCCGGCAGGGTTTGCAGGTTGAAGCGGCTTTTACCCGCCTTCAGCTGCAGGCGTTTGTCTTCCAGCGCCAGACTGACCTCCGCAGATTCCGGCAACGAGCGCAGTATGTCTTGAAGCTTGCGCGCACCGACTGTCATCGCAGCCTTTTCCGCGCCTATCGTTGGGGTCCGTGTCGTGATCTGGATTTCGATATCCGTCGCTAGCAGTGTCAGCTTCTCTCCATCCTTTTCCATCAGGACATTGGAAAGGATGGGAAGGGTATGGCGCTTTTCGACGATACCGCATACCGACTGTAAAGGGGAAAGCAGTTGATCGCGTGGACCTTTAAATAGGATCATATATAAATCTCTTAAGATTATTAAGGGGAGCCTTTTTCTGTGGATAAGCGGTATTTTTACATTAAATACAGTTGATTATAACGTGGATAAGCACCAGAAAACCAACTGTTGAAAGTGTGGATGATTGTGAATAATATTGTCGGGAGGTAAAGTTTGCTGGCTTATCCACAAATCTTCCCCCTCTTGTTGAATGGGAAAATCACACTCTAGCCTTTGATGGTCTGCATCAGGATATGCAGGTCATTGTTGAGCCGGGTATCTTTTCCGCGCAGGTCAACGATGGTGCGACAGGCGTGCATCACTGTGGTGTGATCGCGGCCACCGAAGGCTTCGCCGATTTCGGGGAGGCTGTGGGTGGTTAGTTCCCTGGTGAGCCACATGGCTATTTGTCGCGGACGGGCGATCGCGCGGGTACGCTTCTGTGAATACATGTCGGCGACTTTTATCTTGTAAAAGTCCGACACCGTTTTTTGTACGAGTTCTAGGGATATTTGCCGGTTGGTGGCACCGATGATGTCGCGCAGGGCTTCCTTGGCTACTTCAAGGTTGATTTCGCGACCGTGAAAGCGAGCATAGGCCACTACACGATTTAGCGCGCCTTCAAGCTCCCTTACATTGGAGCGAAGGTTCTTGGCGATAAGAAAGGAAACCTCGTCCGAAATGCTGATCTGCTCCGCTTCGGCCTTTTTCTTGAGAATGGCGATGCGCATTTCCAGTTCAGGAGGTTCTATGGCGACGGTAAGTCCCCAGTCGAAGCGCGAAACCAGGCGCTCTTCCAATCCCTGAACGTCTTTCGGATAGGTATCGCAGGTGATGATGATCTGTTTTTTGGCTTCGATCAGGGCATTGAAGGCGTAGAAGAATTCTTCCTGCGTCCGGTCTTTGCGATTGAAAAACTGGATGTCGTCGATCAGGAGCAGGTCAAGCGACCGGTAGTAGCGCTTGAAGGCATCCCGGGAATTTTGCTGGAATGCCCGGACCACATCGGAAAAGTAGTCCTCAGCATGTACATAGCGGATTTCCAGGTCCGGATTGGCACCGTAGATGGAGTTTCCGATCGCATGGATCAGGTGCGTCTTGCCGAGGCCCACGCCACCGTAGATGAAAAGCGGGTTGTAGGAAACGCCCGGATTCATCGCCACCTGGAGCGCCGCCGCACGGGCCAAGTCATTGGCGCGCCCGGTGACCAGAGTATCGAAGGTGAAATCCGGGTTCAACCTGGTTTTTTCGTATTCCGGATCGGCGGATCGGGGCGGGCTTGCGATCGGGGCGGGTGTGCTTGCCGACTGCCCTTCGAGGGCTTCTGTGGCGGCCGGGATGTTCGGGGCTGTATCGCTGACGGTCAGAGTAATGCTGATAGGGCTGGAAAAAAATTCGCGTCCCAACGTTTCGATCTGGGCCAGATAGCGTTCGCGCACCCACTGCATGACAAAGCGGTTGGGTGCGAGCAGGCGAAAATGGCCCGGCCCCGAATCGCCATCCAGCAGCTGCAGGCCCTTGATCCAGGTATTGAACTGCTGCGCAGGAAGCTCCTGCTCAAGGCGGCTAAGACAGGTTGACCAGAATTCGCTCATGACAATTGGAAGGTTTCGAGACCGGGGCGGCGGTATTGTTTGTGTGCCTGTTGTTTTGCCGCCTACTTGCGTCGGTCCAAGGATCCATTCTAGCGGTTTCAGGAGGAGTTATCCACAGCCGCCGCCACCGCTGCGCTTGACAAAACAGCCGTAAAACGTTGTAATCCGCCGCTTTTGTTCATTTAAGGGATATTGCCATGAAACGCACCTACCAGCCTTCGGTTGTGCGCCGCAAACGCACCCACGGCTTCCTCGTGCGCATGCGTACCCGCGGTGGTCGTGCTGTGATACGTGCGCGTCGTGCCAAGGGTCGCCATCGTCTCGCGGTCTGAGCGGCGGGCTTCGTTTCGCCCAGACCAGCGCCTGCACCGGCCGGAGGAGTTTGCAGCTGTCCTGGCGGCGCGGCGGGTGGTGCGGGGCTCGTGTTTCGACCTCCATTTTTGTCCAGCACCTTCAACCGGCAGGGCGCGGCTCGGCTTGATCGTATCCAAGCGCCTGGCGCGAGCGGCCGCCTTGCGCAATGCCGTCAAACGCCAGGGCCGGGAAGCGTTCCGCCTGCTGGCGCCGGCGATCCCGCCCTGCGATCTGGTCCTCCGTCTCAAGCAGGCCCTGCCGGGCTTCGGGGCGCGGGATGGCGAACAGCGTAAAATCTGGCGGGCGGAGATGGAAGCGCTGTTGGGGCGGGTCAAGGCATGATCGCGTTGAAAACCTTGCTGGTTCAGCCTCTGCTGTGGCTGATTCGCGGCTATCAGATGGCGATCGCCCCCATGCTGGGACCCCGTTGCCGGTTTTACCCGAGTTGCTCGGAGTACTCCATGGAATCGCTGCGCCGCCATGGCCTGCTGCGCGGGCTGTGGCTGACCGTGCGCCGGTTAGGACGTTGTCATCCATGGCATCCGGGCGGATGCGACCATGTTCCCTGATTCTTTGATCTGAACCACTGCCGAGACAGTAATGGATAACCGACGATTGATCCTGCTAATGGTGTTCAGTTTCTCACTGATCATGCTCTGGGACGGCTGGCAACGGCAAAACCAGCCGAAGGTGGCGCCAGCGGCCAGTTCCGCGCCGGCAGCCGGTGCCGCTTCGGGCGCGGTACCGACACCTACCCTGCCGGCGGCGGCTCCGGCCGCGGGGCCGGGGGCTGTACCGGGAGCCGTTCCAGGTGTCGCCGCCACGATAGCGCCGGGTGCGGCCAAGGCCAGGGTTCGTACCGATCTGTATGTGGTTGAAATTTCCTCGCTGGGCGGCGACATCACGCGACTCGAGCTGGTCCGCCATCCCGAGACCGGGGACAAGTCGAAGAATTTCGTGTTGTTCGATAATGGCGGCAAGCATATTTACCTGGCCCAGTCCGGGGTGATCGGGGAGGGCTTGCCGAACCACAAGACGGAGTGGAAGCTGGCCTCCGGCGAACATGAGCTGAAGGACGGCGAGCAGAAGCTCGAGCTGCGCCTGGAGGCAAACACCGCTGCCGGCGGCAAGGTGGCGAAGACCTATGTCTTCCAGCGCGGCAGCTACCAGATCGAGCTCGGGCACGAGGGGGTGACCCCGGGTGCCCACGCCTATTACCAGATCACGCGCGACGGCAAACCGGCCGAAGGCCAGGACAACTCGATGATGATGGGGGTGGTTACCTTCACCGGCCCCGCGGTTTTCACCGACGCCGAAAAGTTCCAGAAGGTCGAGTTCGCCGACATCCTCAAGAACAAGGCCAAGTTTGCGCAGAAGGCCGACAACGGCTGGCTGGCGATGGTCCAGCATTACTTTGTCGCGGCCTGGCTGCCGGCCGCCGGCGTGCAACGGGAGTTCTACATGCGCAAGGTCGGCGAAGACCTGTATTCGGCGGGCGTGATCCTCCCCGTGGCCGCCGACGGCAAGAGCACCATCACCTTGTATGCCGGTCCGCAGGAACAGGACAAGCTGGAAAAGATCGCCCCCGGACTCGAGCTGGTGGTGGATTACGGCTGGCTGACGGTGATCGCGGCGCCGTTGTTCTGGGTCCTCGGCGCGATCTACAAACTGGTTGGTAACTGGGGTTGGGCCATCATCGGCCTCACCATGCTGCTCAAGGGAATTTTCTTCCCGCTCTCGGCCGCCAGCTACAAGTCGATGGCCAAGATGCGCGTCCTGACACCCAAGCTGATGAAGCTGAAGGAAACCTATGGCGACGACAAGCAGCGCCTGAACCAGGAAATGATGGCCTTGTACAAGAAGGAAAAGGTCAACCCGCTGGGCGGCTGCCTGCCGGTGCTGGTCCAGATTCCGGTCTTCATCGCGCTGTACTGGGTGCTGCTGGGTACGGTCGAGATGCGTAATGCGCCCTGGTTGGGCTGGATCACCGACCTCTCGGTCAAGGATCCCTACTATGTGCTGCCGCTGATCATGGGCGCCACGATGTTCATCCAGACCAAGCTCAATCCGACGCCGCCGGATCCCATCCAGGCCAAGGTGATGCTCTACATGCCGGTGGTTTTCACTGTCATGTTTCTCTGGTTCCCGGCCGGCCTGGTGCTCTACTGGACGGTGAACAACATCCTCTCGATCGCCCAGCAATGGCAGATCACGCGCATGGTCGAGGCGGGAGAGAAGAAGTAGTCGCGCTCCCGGTCGCGAGCGACCGGGGCGATCGTCGGCGCCTGTCGCGCTGAACCAGGAGGCCGGATGGGACAGCCGCGCACCGGAATCATTGCCGCCATCGCCACGGCTCCCGGCCGTGGCGGCATTGGCGTGGTGCGCGTTTCCGGCCCCGGCCTGCTGCCCTTTGCCGAGGTGATGGGCGGCCGCCGGCCCGAGCCGCGCCATGCGATGCTGTGTACTTTTCGCGAGGCCGACGGCAGCGCCATCGACCGGGGCATCCTGCTGTATTTTCCGGCGCCGCATTCCTTTACCGGCGAGGATGTACTCGAGCTGCAGGGGCACGGTGGTCCGGTGGTGCTGCAAATGTTGCTGGCTCGTTGTTTGGCGCTGGGTGCGCGGGTGGCGGAGCCGGGCGAGTTCTCGCAACGGGCATTCCTCAACGACAAGCTGGACCTGGTTCAGGCCGAAGCGGTGGCCGACCTGATCGAGGCCGGAACGGCGGCGGCGGCGCGCTCGGCCGTGCGTTCGCTCTCCGGCGAATTTTCGCGCGAGGTCAGGGCGCTGGTCGCCCGCCTGACCGAGTTGCGCATGCTGGTCGAGGCGACGCTGGATTTTCCGGAGGAGGAGATTGACGTCTTCCGGGATACCGATGCGGCGCAGCGCCTCGCCGGAATCTGCGGCGATTTGTCATCCCTGCTGGCGCGTGCGCGCGCCGGCAGCCTGTTGCGTTCCGGCCTGCATGTGGTGCTGGCCGGTTTGCCCAACGTCGGCAAGTCCTCGCTGCTCAACCGCCTCGCCGGCGAGGAGCGGGCGATCGTCACCGAGGTGGCGGGCACCACGCGCGACGCGCTGCGCGAAACCATCCAGGTCGAGGGCATTCCGCTGCACATCATCGATACCGCCGGGTTGCGGGACACCGATGATGTGGTGGAGAAGATCGGCGTCGACCGGGCCTGGCAGGAAATCTGGCGTGCCGACGTGGTGCTGCAGCTGGTCGACGCGCGCTGCGGCGAGACGCCGGCGGATCATGCGATCGCCGTCCGCCTTCCGGCCGGGGTCGAGCGCATCGTGGTGGAGAACAAGTGCGATCTGGCCGCAACCGCGGCGGCACGCTTCACGCAGGGCGGCCACGTGCATTTGCGGCTGTCGGCAAAGAGCGGCGAGGGCATGGTCCTGCTGCACGACGAACTGCTGCGGGTGGCCGGCTGGAGCGGCCACGGCGAGGACGTGGTGCTGGCCCGCGAGCGCCACCTCGAGGCACTCGGGGTGGCCGCCGAAAAGTCGGCGCTGGCGGCACGGCGGCTGGACCGCATCGAACTCTGTGCAGAGGAGTTGCGCCTGGCGCAGGAGGCGCTGTCGCGCATCACCGGCGAATTCACGGCCGACGACCTGCTGGGGGAAATCTTTTCCCGCTTCTGCATCGGCAAGTGAGGCTAGGGCGTGCTCTCATTCAGTCGGCGAGCTGCGTTGCGACAGGAAGGCGATGGATGCAAGGCGCGGCGCGCCGCCCACAGTCATCTGTGGGCAAGCGGCGCAACGCCGCAGACACGCCTTCCTGCGCAACCCTGCGGGAAGGGCTTGCCTGGTCGCATGGCGGCGTTGGTCGTCGCTTGTTGGGAGCAACCCAACGGCGCTCCTCCCGCCTTGCCCTGCACCCAGGCAAGCTCCTTCGCAGCCGTCGCCTGAATGAGAACACGCCCTAGGCCATGAGTGAAGTCGACCTGGTCCTCCTGCTGGCAGCCGCCCTGTTTGCCGGATTCGTTGATGCGGTGGCCGGCGGTGGTGGCCTGATCCAGGTGCCGACCCTGCTGGTGGCGCTGCCCGCCGAATCGCCGGCGACGGTATTCGGCACCAACAAGGTGGCGAGCATTTTCGGTACCGCCAACGCCGCGATCCGCTACGCCCGGCGCATCGCCTTGCCCTGGCGCATCGCGCTGCCGGCCGCCGCCGCGGCTTTCTTGTTTTCCTTCGTCGGTGCGGCGGCGGTGGCCTGGATGCCGAAACAGGTGGTGCGGCCGCTGGTGCTTTGCCTGCTATTTCTGGTCCTGGTCTATACGGTCATCAAGCCGCAGTTCGGGGTTGCCGCCGGCACCCCGCTGGCGGCGGCGACGGAGCGGCGGGCGGCGATGCTGGTCGGCGCCGTACTGGGTTTCTACGACGGGTTTTTCGGACCCGGCGCCGGCAGCTTCATGATCTTCGCCTTCGTCCATTGGTTCCGGCTCGATTTCCTCCACGCTTCGAGTGCCGCCAAGGTGGTGAATTTTTCCACCAATGCGGCGGCGCTGGCGTACTTTGCGCCGAGCGGGCATGTGCTGTGGGCGGTCGGCCTGGGCATGGCGGCATTCAATATCGTCGGGGCCCTTCTTGGAGCGCGCCTGGCTTTGCGCCACGGCAGCGGTTTCGTGCGCTGGGTGTTCATCGTGGTGGCCGCAGCCCTGATCGTGAGACTGGGTTACGACACCTTCGTTTGACTCCGGGTCTGTCTGCTGCCGGGGATGTTTCACGTGAAACGCGAGGGACCGGAGGCGAAACCGGAGTTTCACGTGAAACAGTTGCCTCGCGGACTGGTGACGACGCTGTCCGGAAGCTGCGTTTTTGAATCGAGGGGCGTATGATTGCGCCTCTTTTGGTTCCGGAGCAGGGTTCTGGCGTAACGACCGGAGCTCCTGCAAACCGGTTTTCACTTGAGCGCAACCAGTGCAATTTCCCGCGTCCTTTGATGTGATCGTGATTGGCGGCGGCCATGCCGGCACCGAAGCCGCCCTCGCGGCGGCGCGTTCCGGTGCGCGCACGCTGCTGCTCACGCACAACATCGAAACCCTTGGCGCGATGTCCTGCAATCCCTCGATCGGCGGCATCGGCAAGGGCCATCTGGTCAAGGAGGTCGATGCCCTGGGTGGTGCGATGGCGGCGGCGGCCGACGAGGCGGGCATCCAGTTCCGCATCCTGAATGCCTCCAAAGGCCCAGCGGTACGGGCCACCCGCGCCCAGGCCGACCGGCAACTCTACAAGCAGGCGATCCGCGGGCGCCTCGAAAACCAGCCGAACCTGACGCTGTTCCAGCAGGCGGCGGACGACCTGATCCTCAGCGGTGACCGGGTGACCGGGGTCGTGACGCAACTCGGCATCCGCTTCGAGGCGCCCGCCGTGGTGCTCACCGCCGGCACCTTCCTCAATGGCCTGGTCCATGTCGGCCTGTCGAACTACCGCGCCGGGCGCTTCGGTGATCCGGCGGCGATTTCGCTGGCCGAACGCCTCAAGGAAATCCGGCTGCCGGTCGGCCGCCTCAAGACCGGCACGCCGCCCCGGCTCGACGGCCGCAGCATCGACTATTCGCTGCTGCAGGAACAGGCCGGCGACGATCCGGTGCCGGTGTTTTCCTTCCTCGGCAATCGCAGCCAGCATCCGCGCCAGGTGTCCTGCTGGATCGCCCACACCAACAGCCGGACCCACGACATCATCCGATCCGGGCTGGACCGCTCGCCGATGTTCACCGGCGTCATCGAAGGCGTCGGACCGCGCTACTGCCCGTCGATCGAAGACAAGATCCATCGTTTCGCCGGCAAGGACAGCCACCAGATCTTCATCGAGCCGGAGGGCCTCGACACCCACGAGGTCTATCCGCAGGGCGTATCCACCAGCCTGCCCTTCGATGTCCAGCTGGCCCTGGTGCGCTCGGTGCGCGGGCTGGAGAACGTGCATATCACCCGTCCCGGCTATGCCATCGAATACGATTATTTCGATCCGCGCAATCTCAAGGACAGCCTCGAGACCAAGTCCATCGGCGGCCTGTTTTTTGCCGGCCAGATCAACGGCACGACCGGTTACGAGGAAGCGGCGGCGCAAGGCTTGCTGGCCGGCATCAACGCCTCGCGTCTGGCGCGCCAGCTGCCGGCTTGGTCGCCGCGCCGCGACCAGGCCTACCTCGGCGTGCTGGTCGATGACCTGATCACGCGGGGCGTTTCGGAACCCTACCGGATGTTCACCAGCCGCGCCGAATACCGCCTCAGCCTGCGCGAGGACAACGCCGACTTGCGCCTGACCGCGATCGGCCGCGAGCTGGGCCTGGTGGATGACCGGCGCTGGGATAGCTTCAACCGCAAGTGCGACGCGGTCGCACACGAGGCGGAGCGGCTCAAATCGACCTGGGTCAATCCGCGCCAGTTGCCGGAGGCCGATGCCCTGCGCGTGCTGGGGCAGCCGATGGAGCGCGAGTATCGCCTGTTCGACCTGCTGCGCCGGCCGCAGGTCAGCTACGCCAGCCTGCTCAGCCTGCCCGGGGCGGGGGAGGGTGTCGCTGCCGCCGAGGTGATCGAGCAGGTCGAGATCCAAGCCAAGTACCAAGGTTACATCGAGCGGCAACAGGAAGAGATCGACAAGAGCCTGGCCCATGAATCGCTACCCGTGCCATCCGACATCGATTACGGCGAGGTGCGCGGCCTGTCCTTCGAGGTGCGGCAGAAGCTCGAGCAGGCGCGGCCGCAGACCCTGGGCCAGGCCTCGCGGGTGCAGGGCGTGACGCCGGCGGCAATATCGCTGTTGCTGGTGCACCTGAAGCGGCGCAAGGCGGCATGACCCTCGCGGCCGGACTGGACGCGGGGCTTGCGGCGCTGGGGCTGGACCTGCCTGGCGATGCCCGCCGCAAGCTGCTCGCCTATCTGGGACTGCTGGCGAAATGGAACCGCACCTACAACCTGACTGCGATCCGCGACGAAAACGAGATGCTGACCCATCACCTGCTGGATTCGCTCGCCGTGCTGCCGGTGCTCGAAAAGTCGGCGCTGGCGGGACGGCGCTGGATCGATGTCGGCAGCGGCGCCGGCCTGCCCGGGATACCGCTGGCCATCGCCTGCCCGAAGCTGAAGCTGACCCTGGTGGACACCGTCGACAAGAAGACCGCCTTCCAGCGCCAGGCGAAAATCGAACTGGGGCTGGGCAATGTCGAGGTCGCCGGGGGCCGGGTCGAGGACTTGTCCGGCGGCGGCTTTGATGCCGCGATCTCGCGCGCCTTTGCTGAATTGGCGGATTTCATTCGGCTCGCCGGCCATCTGCTTGCGCCCCGGGGCACCCTGTATGCGATGAAGGGCCTTGTTCCGGAAGAGGAAATCGGCCGACTGCCGCAAGGCTGGAATCTGGTCGACTGCCTGCCGCTGCAGGTTCCCGGCCTTGACGCGCAACGCCACCTGCTTGTACTTGAGAAAGCCTGAAGATGCACATTTTTGCAATTGCCAACCAAAAGGGCGGGGTGGGCAAGACCACCACCGCGGTCAATCTGGCGGCGGCCCTTGCCGCCAACGGGCAGCGCACCCTGCTGGTGGATCTCGATCCGCAGGGCAATGCGACCATGGGCAGCGGGGTAGACAAGCGCAGCCTGCATTCCTCCGTGTACCAGGTGCTGCTGCAGCTGGCGACCCTCGAAGGCGCCCGCATCGCGTCGCCGAGCGGGCATTTCGACGTGCTGCCGGCCAATCGCGACCTGGCCGGGGCCGAGGTGGAACTGGTCGATCTGGATCGGCGCGAAATGCGGCTCAAGGAGGCGCTCGCCGCGCACCGTGCCGATTATGACTTTGTCCTGATCGACTGCCCGCCCTCGCTGTCGATGCTGACCCTCAACGGCCTGTGCGCCGCCCATGGCGTCATCATACCGATGCAATGTGAATACTATGCCCTGGAAGGCCTGTCGGACCTGGTAAATACCATCAAGAAGGTGCACGCCAACCTGAACCGCGAGCTCAAGATCATCGGCCTGCTGCGCGTCATGTTCGACCCGCGCAACACGCTGTCGAACCAGGTCTCGGCACAACTGGAAGAGCATTTCGGCGACAAGGTGTTCAAGACCCTGGTGCCGCGAAACGTCAGGCTCGCCGAGGCGCCCAGCTACGGTATTCCCGGCGTGCTGTTCGACAAGGCGGCCAAGGGTGCGCAGGCCTATCTGGCCTTCGCCGTCGAACTCATCGCACGCGTCAACACCTGGAAGGAAAACCCGTGAATCCACCGAAACAAAAGGGCCTCGGCAGGGGCCTCGACGCCCTGTTGGCGGCCAACAACGCTCCCGAAACGCAGCGGCAGGAATCGCTGCCGGTGGCCTCCCTGCAGCCGGGCAAATACCAGCCGCGCACGCGCATGGATCCCGGCTCGCTGGAGGAGCTGGCGGCCTCGATAAAGGCCCAGGGGCTGATCCAGCCGATCTCGGTGCGCCCGATAGCCGCGGGACGCTTCGAGATCATCGCCGGCGAGCGGCGCTGGCGCGCGGCGCAGATCGCCGGTCTGGCCGAAGTGCCGGTGCTGATCCGCGACATTCCGGACGATGCGGCACTGGCAATGTCGCTGATCGAGAACATCCAGCGCGAAGACCTCAATCCGCTCGAGGAAGCGGCCGGCATCCAGCGCCTGATCGACGAATTCACGATGACCCACCAACAGGCCGCGGATGCGGTCGGTCGCTCGCGCTCGGCGGCCTCCAACCTGCTGCGCCTGTTGCAGCTCGCCAAGCCGGCGCAGGACATGCTGATGGCGGGCGATATCGAGATGGGCCATGCCCGCGCGCTGCTGCCGCTGTCCAAGGGCGAGCAGGGCCGCATCGCGGCCCTGGTGGCGGACAAGGGTTATTCGGTCCGCGAAACCGAGCGGATGGTGGCCCGCGAACTCAACCCCCCGGCAAAAAAAGCCGCCGGCAGGAAACCCGACCGCGATCTGTTGCGCCTTGAAGAAGAGCTTTCCGACCGCCTCGGGGCGACGGTCAAGATCAGCGCCAACCGCAAGGGAGGCGGCAGCCTGTCGATACGATTCGGCAGCCTCGACCAGTTGGATGGTTTGCTGGCGCGGCTTGGTTGAATCGACGCAAAAATGGCGCGCTGCAACATAAAATGTTTGACAACCCCTAATCAATGCCCTATATTCGCGGGCTTTCGGACGCGGCCCGGTCTTATAGATGTTTAAGGCCGTATTCCATCAAGGCATCGCCACGCTGATCGTCGCCGGACTCGCCGGATTCTGGAGTGGGCTGCACGCGGCGGTGTCGGCAGGATTGGGCGGTGCGGCAATCGTGGTACCGAACCTGTTTTTCGCCCTCAGCCTGTGGGCCGCAGCAAAAAGCGGCCGGGCGTCGGTCGGCAGGTTTTTTGTAGGCGAGTTGATCAAGATCGCGGCAACGCTGGCGTTGCTGGTGATCGTGGCGGGGGCGTATCGGGAACTCAATTGGCTGGCACTGCTGGCCGGGGTGTTCCTGGCGCTGAAGGCAAACCTGATAGTGATTTTGACGAAGGCCTGAACGAGCATGGCAGCCCAAGGTCCCAACGCTTCCGAATACATCATCCACCACCTGACGCACCTCAAGAACACGGCGCAGACCTCGCTGGTGGATTGGTCGGTGTTCCATCTCGATTCCCTTTTCTGGTCGATTTCCCTCGGCTTGCTGGCTGTGCTGATTCTGGCCAGCGCCGCCGCCAAGGCCACCTCCGGCGTGCCGGGCCGCTTCCAGGCCGCCGTCGAGATCCTGGTCGAAATGGTCGAATCGCAATCCAAATCGATCGTCCATGGCGACCGCAGTTTCATTGCTCCCCTGGCCCTGACGGTGTTCGTCTGGATTTTCTTCATGAACGCGATGGACCTGCTCCCGGTCGACCTGCTGCCACGACTCTGGGAAGTCGCCTATGGCGCCGCTGGCCACGATCCCCACCACGCCTACATGCGCGTGGTACCCACCGCCGACCTCAATGCCACGCTCGGCATGTCCCTCGGCGTGCTGATCCTCTGCATCTGGTACAGCGTCAAGATCAAGGGCATCGGTGGCTGGATGCACGAGCTGTTCACCGCTCCCTTCGGTGCCCATCCCTTGCTGTGGCCGGTCAATTTCGCCATGCAGATGATCGAGTTCGTCGCCAAGACCGTCTCGCACGGCATGCGACTGTTCGGCAACATGTATGCCGGCGAACTGATCTTCATGCTGATCGCCCTGATGGGCGCCGCCTGGTCGGGCACCTTCGGCAGCGGCCTGCTCTGGCTGGGGGGCGTTTTTGCTGGCACCGCCTGGGCCATCTTCCACATCCTGATCATCACGCTGCAAGCTTTCATCTTCATGATGCTGACCCTGGTGTACATCGGTCAGGCACATGAAAGCCACTAGTCTCAAAATCTCCACTTAACCTTCACTTTTTCACACAAGGAGTCATCATGGAAGGCAACATCGTTGGTTTCGTCGCGCTGGCGGCCGGTCTGATCATCGGTCTTGGCGCCGCGGGTGCCTGTATCGGCATCGGCATCATGGGCAGCCGTTTTCTGGAAGCTTCCGCCCGTCAGCCCGAGCTGATGAACACGCTGCAAACCAAAATGTTCCTGCTGGTCGGTCTGATCGATGCCGCGTTCATTATCGGTACCGGTATCGCCCTCTGGTACACGACTGCCAACCCGTTCATCAAGTAATCGTCTCCAATAACCTTTAAGGAGCGATTACCGTGAATCTGAACGCAACGCTGTTTGCCCAGCTGGTTGTGTTCCTCATCCTGGCGTGGTTTACGATGAAATTCGTGTGGCCGCCCATCATGAAGGCACTCGACGAGCGCGCAAGCAAGATAGCCGACGGGCTTGCGGCCGCGGACAAGGCCAGAACAGACTTGGCGCACGCCGAGAAGAAGGCCGGTGAGGAGCTGCGCAAGGCGCGCGAATCGGCTGCCGAGTTCCGCAGCGGCGCCGAACGCCAGGTGGCGCAACTGATCGACGAGGCGCGCGCCGAAGGCGCACGGATCGTCAGTGCCGCGCGCGAAGCCGCCGAGGCCGAGGCCGCCGCCGCTTCGCAGCGCGCCCGCGAAGCCCTGCGCGAACAGGTCGCGGTGCTGGCGGTGGCCGGCGCCGAGCGCATCCTGCGCAGGGAAATCAACGCCCAGGCCCACGCCGAGCTGCTGACGCAGCTCAAGTCGGAGCTCTGATCCGCCATGGCCGAGAACGTCACTCTTGCGCGTCCCTATGCCGAGGCCGCATTCCAGCTGGCCAGGGGCGGCAATGCCCTTGACGCCTGGTCGGTGGCTCTGTCACGGCTTTCCGCCGTCACCGCCCGCCCCGAAATGGAAGAGTGCATCGGCAATCCGCGCCTGGGTGCCGCCGAACTGGCGCAGCTCTGCGTCGACGTCGCCTCTTCCGCCGGCAAGCTCGACCTGTCGGCCGACCAGCGCAACTTCGTGCGCGTCCTGGCCGACAACGACCGCCTGATCGTGCTGCCCGAAATCAGCGGCTTGTTCGAGGAGCTCAAGCACGGCCACGAAGGGGTCAAGGATGCCGAAATCTCTTCGGCCTTCGCCCTCGACGAAGCCACACTGAAAAACCTCGTTGCCGACCTCGAACGCAAGTTCGGCTGCAGGATCAAGGCGACCGTCAAGGTCGATGCAGAACTCATTGGTGGTGTCCGCATCGCCGTCGGCGATGAAGTGATCGACGCCTCGGTCCGCGGCAAGCTCGCCGCGATGGCCACCGCGCTAAAGAACTAGGAGCAATTCCATGAATCTCAATCCATCCGAAATCAGCGACCTGATCAAGAGCCGGATCCAGAACATGCAGCTGGCCGCTTCGGCCCGCAACGAAGGTACCGTGGTCTCGGTTACCGACGGCATCTGCCGCATCCACGGCCTGACCGACGCCATGCAGGGCGAAATGCTGGAATTCCCCGGCAACACCTTCGGCCTCGCGCTGAACCTCGAGCGCGACTCGGTCGGCGCCGTGGTCATGGGCGACTACGAGCACATCTCCGAAGGCGACACCGTCAAGTGCACGGGCCGCATCCTGGAAGTGCCGATCGGCCCCGAGCTGCTCGGCCGCGTGGTCAGCGCCCTGGGCGAGCCGATCGACGGCAAGGGCCCGATCAACGCCAAGCTTTCCGACAAGGTCGAGAAGGTGGCGCCGGGCGTGATCTGGCGCAAGTCGGTGTCGCAGCCGGTGCAGTCCGGCCTCAAGGCGATCGACTCGATGGTGCCGGTCGGCCGCGGCCAGCGCGAGCTGATCATCGGCGACCGTCAGACCGGCAAGACCGCCGTCGCGGTCGACACCATCATCAACCAGAAGGGGCAGAACATGTTCTGCATCTACGTGGCGGTCGGCCAGAAGGCCTCGACCATCGCTAACGTGGTGCGCAAGCTCCAGGAATACGGCGCGATGGAATACACCATCGTCGTCGCCGCCTCCGCCTCCGACTCCGCCGCGCTGCAGTACCTCGCGCCGTATGCTGGCTGCACCATGGGCGAGTACTTCCGCGACCGCGGCATGGATGCCCTGATCATTTATGACGACCTGACCAAGCAGGCCTGGGCCTACCGCCAGATCTCGCTGCTGCTGCGCCGCCCGCCCGGCCGCGAAGCCTATCCGGGCGACGTGTTCTACATCCATTCGCGCCTGCTCGAGCGCGCCGCGCGTGTCTCGGAAGCCTGGGTCGAGAAGCTGACCAACGGCGAAGTCAAGGGCAAGACCGGTTCGCTGACCGCATTGCCGGTGATCGAAACCCAGGCTGGCGACGTTTCCGCCTTCGTTCCGACCAACGTCATCTCGATCACCGACGGCCAGATCTTCCTCGAGACCGACCTGTTCAACGCCGGCATCCGTCCCGCCATGAACGCTGGCGTTTCGGTATCCCGCGTCGGCGGCGCCGCCCAGACCAAGGTGATCAAGAAGCTCGGCGGTGGTGTCCGCCTGGCCCTGGCACAGTACCGCGAACTGGCGGCCTTTGCCCAGTTCGCTTCCGACCTTGACGACGCCACGCGCAAGCAGCTCGAGCGCGGCCGCCGCGTTACCGAACTGATGAAGCAGTTGCAGTACTCGCCGCTGTCCGTGGCGCAGATGGCCGTGTCGCTGTATGCATCGAACGAAGGCTTCATGGATGACGTCGATGTCACGCGCATCCTCGCCTTCGAAACCGACCTGCACCATTTCATGGAGCAGAAGCATGCGGCGCTGATGGAAAAGATCGCCAGCACCAAGGATCTCGACAAGGATGCCGAGGCCGAGCTGAAGGCGGCCTGCACCGAGTTCAAGAAGTCCTGGTCCTGATCACCTACTGCTAACGGAGAGCGATCATGCCGGGCAGCAAGGAGATCCGCACCAAGATCAAGAGCGTGCAGAACACGCGCAAGATCACCAAGGCCATGGAGATGGTGGCCGCATCCAAGATGCGCAAGGCGCAGGAACGGATGCGTGCTGCACGCCCCTACAGCGAGAAGATCCGCCGCCTGGCGGCGAATCTCTCGCAGGCCAACGTGACCGAGTACCGCCATGCCTTCCTCAGTCGGGGAGAAGTGGCGGAGGTCAAGCGCGTGGGCCTGATCGTCGTTACCACCGACAAGGGTCTGTGCGGTGGCCTCAATACCAACGTCCTGCGCCAGGCGCTTTCCAGCATGCGGCAATGGCAGGCCGGCGGCGTCACCGACATCCAGGTCACCTGCATCGGCAACAAGGGTCTTGGCTTCATGCAGCGCGCCGGCGCCAAGGTCATTTCGCACGTCACCCATCTTGGCGACACGCCCCACCTGGACAAGCTGGTCGGGCCGGTCAAGGTCATGATCGATGCCTTCCGCAACGGCGAACTGGATGCCGTCCATCTGGCCTACACCCGCTTCATCAATACCATGAAGCAGGAGCCGGTGATCGAGCCGCTGCTGCCGCTGTCCGGCGAGCGCATGGGCACCCCCGAGCGGAGCTGGGACTACCTCTACGAGCCGGATGCCCAGGTCGTGATCGACGAGTTGCTGCTGCGTTATGTCGAGGCGCTGATCTACCAGGGCGTTGCCGAAAACATGGCCTCCGAACAGTCGGCGCGCATGGTGGCGATGAAGGCGGCGACCGACAACGCGGGCAGCGTCATCAAGGAACTGCAGCTGATCTACAACAAGGCGCGCCAGGCGGCGATTACCAAGGAAATTTCAGAAATTGTCGGTGGCGCTGCTGCCATCGCGGGCTAAGCATTTAATTTAAGGAAACAACCATGAGCAACGGAAACATCGTTCAGTGCATCGGCGCGGTGGTGGACATCAAGTTCCCCCGCGAGGCCATGCCCAAGGTATTCGAAGCCCTGACCCTCGACGAGGCCGATTCCGGCAACGCCGAATCCGGTCTCACCTTCGAAGTGCAGCAGCAGCTCGGCGACGGCATCGTGCGCACCATCGCGATGGGTTCTTCCGACGGCCTGCGTCGCGGCATGGCGGTCAAGCCCACCGGCGCACCGATTTCGGTGCCGGTCGGCACCGGCACGCTGGGCCGCATCATGGACGTGCTGGGTCGCCCGATCGACGAAGCCGGTCCCATCCCGGGCGGCGAGTTGCGTCCGATCCACTCCAAGGCGCCGAAGTTCGACGAGCTGTCGCCCTCGGTCGACCTGCTGCCCACCGGCATCAAGGTGATCGACCTGGTCTGCCCCTTCGCCAAAGGCGGCAAGATCGGCCTGTTCGGCGGCGCCGGCGTCGGCAAGACCGTGAACATGATGGAACTGATCAACAACATCGCCAAGTCCTACGGCGGCTACTCGGTGTTCGCCGGCGTCGGCGAGCGCACCCGCGAAGGCAACGACTTTTACCACGAGATGGAAGAGTCCGGCGTTCTCGACAAGGTGGCCATGGTCTTCGGCCAGATGAACGAGCCGCCCGGCAACCGTCTGCGCGTGGCGCTGACCGGCCTCACCATGGCCGAGAAATTCCGCGACGAAGGCAAGGACATCCTGCTCTTCATCGACAACATCTACCGCTATACCCTGGCTGGTACCGAAGTCTCCGCGCTGCTCGGCCGCATGCCGTCCGCCGTGGGCTACCAGCCGACGCTGGCCGATGAAATGGGCCGCCTGCAGGAGCGCATCACCTCGACCAAGGTCGGCTCGATCACCTCGATCCAGGCCGTGTATGTCCCCGCCGACGACTTGACCGACCCGTCGCCGGCGACCACCTTCCTCCACCTTGACGCCACCGTCGTGCTGTCGCGCGACATCGCCTCGCTGGGCATCTACCCGGCCGTCGATCCGCTCGACTCCACCTCGCGCCAGCTCGATCCGCTGGTGGTCGGCGAAGAGCACTACAGCGTCGCCCGCCGCGTGCAGTCGACCCTGCAGCGCTACAAGGAACTGCGCGACATCATCGCCATCCTGGGCATGGACGAACTGGCGCCCGAGGACAAGCTGGCCGTGACGCGCGCGCGCAAGATCCAGCGCTTCCTTTCGCAGCCGTTCAACGTGGCCGAAGTGTTCACCGGGACCCCGGGCAAGATCGTGCCGCTGGCCGACACCATCAAGGGCTTCAAGATGATCGTCGACGGCGAATGCGACACGATTCCCGAGCAGGCCTTCTACATGGTCGGCCCGATCGAGGAAGCCTTCGAAAAGGCCAAGACGCTGCAGTGATGCAGAGACAGGGGTAAAGTATGGCCATGACCATTCATGTAGACGTCGTCAGCGCCGAGGAGTCGATTTTCTCCGGCCTGGCGGAATTCGTCGTCCTGCCGGGCGAAGCCGGCGAACTCGGCATCATGCCCGGCCACATGCCGCTGATGACCCGTATCAAGCCGGGTGCCGTTCGGATCAAGCGCCAGGATGGCACCGAGGAGTTGATTTTTGTTGCCAGCGGCCTGCTCGAGGTTCAACCGGGTCTGATTACCGTATTGGCCGATACTGCCATTCGCGGACACGATCTGGATGAGGCGAAGGCGCTCGAGTCGAGAAAGGCAGCCCAGGAAGCCATGGCCAATCGGGCCTCGACCATGGACTACGGACGTGCCCAAGCCGAACTGGCCGAAGCCGCGGCCCAGCTAGCCGCTATCGATCGCCTGCGCAAGCGGCGGCACTGATCGGCGGGCTCTCCTCGGTCAGAAAAAAGGGCAGCTTCGGCTGCCCTTGCTTTTTCTGCCGTCCTGCGCTCCGCGCGCCGTCGGCTACTGCCAGGGAAAAGTCGGCGCCAGCGACACGGCGCCGACAGGTCGCCATGAATCGCCGGGTGATTCAGAGCGCCTTGCGCACGCTGATCACGCCGCGAATCTGGCCCTCCGAATAGCCGGTGGCGCGATCGTTCGGGTAGGTCTGTTCGAGCGCCGCCTTGATCGCCGGGCTCAACCGCTCGACCGGGCCGTGGCAGGTCACGCACAGCGGCTGTACCGGCAGCGCCTTGACGAAGCGATATTCGTTGCCGATTTTCTCCCCCTTCTCGAGTTTGGCGGGTGATTCGCCGGCTGCGGCACGCTTGTCGAAATCTTCCAGCGCGGCCTTTTCCCAGGGATCGGGGATGGCCCGTGCGTCGTTGCGGGGCTTCAGGCTGACGCGCTTGATTTTCCAGCCGGTCTGCTGTGAGATTTCCCCGGCCATTTTGGGTGCCATGTCCTTGCACACCGGGATCGCGTGTTCAGCCCCGGATTTTTTGATTTCGTCCTGCAAGGCAACGATGAGTTTCGGCGGCAGCGTGGTTGCCACCGTACGCGCCTCGTTCATCAAGGCTTCATCGCCGGTCTGGGCCAGGGTCGAGGCGAAAGGAGCGAGCAGCGCGACGCCGACAAGCAGGGATGTGTTCATGGTTTTCCTCCCGGTGGGATTGGTGGTCAAGGAGGGCGATTGTGCCCACCCTCGCCCGGGCGGGCCAATAGAATTATTTCAGGAACGAATCAGAAATGCTTCAGGCAAGCCGCTGCAGCCGCTTTTCCAGACGTGCGACATCGTCGCGCAAGCGGTCGACCTCGCCGGCAAAGGCCGAGATGTCGGCCTGCCGGGCGATCAGCGGCTGCTCCTCGGTGAAGTACTCGGCCAGGTTGGCGGCGAAGTTCCGTGCCGCCTGTTGCTGCCAGGCGGCGAATTCCTTGCCGCCCTTGACGATGCGGTGCGCCGCGATATCGCCGACCAGCCGGGACACGTCTTCTTCGGCATCCCAGCGCAGGTTGCGGATGACGAATCCCAGGGATTCGGCGAACTCGGCCGAACCCTCGATGCGCGCCGCCCGCATCACGGCATCCTGGCCTTGCAGGGCCAGCAGCGGCGTCGCCACCGGCAGCGAAATGCTGACTTCCAGTTCAGCGTCCGCAGGAGGCACGTAGAGAAGGCCGTCTGCGCCGACCAGAAAAGCCGCCTCGAAAGGCGGCATTTTGATCTGCGCGGCGTGCCCGGCAAAGGGGGCGAGCTTTTCGCGCGCCCAGCCCGCTTGTCCAAGCAGATGGTTTACGGCTGCTTGTATCGGCGCTGGCAAGCCTTGCATCGAGAGTGAGCGCCTGCGTCAGGCTTGCTGGATGCCGGCCACGTTCCAGCCGCGGCTGCCGTCGACCGGCTTGACCAGATGCCAGGTTTCGGCGAAGGCTTCGGGGGTGCCGCCTTCTTCACGCAACAGGCCGGAGAAATGTACGCTGGCGATGTGTCGGTTGCCTTCGGCGACGACTTCCAGAAGTTCGGCGTTCAGCTGCGTGACATCGGTTTCTTGGGGCTTGCCGCCGCGCTCCTGATATTGAACCCGGATCTCGGCAAACAGTTCGGGGGCGGTGAATTCGCGGATGTCGTCCATGTCGCCGCGGTCGTTGGCGGCCTGCAGGCGGACAAAGTTCAGCTTGGCCTGGCGCAGGAAGCCTTCTACGTCAAAGCCGGCAGGGATGTTGCGCAACACCGCCGTGGCGCCAGCACCAGCACCGTGCGTCCCTCCGGGAACTTCTGAGGCTTCGAATTGAGCAGGGGCGAAACTTTGCCCCGAGCCATTGCCCGCGCCGGAAGCCGAATACTGCATGCCCGCTTCGGGCGAACGCTTCCTCATCAGGAGGCGGATGACGAACACAGCCGCCATCACCAGCAGCAGTATCATGACGAAGCCGGCCATCTCCTCGCCCAGACCCAGGTGCGAGAGCAGGGCGGCAATGCCGAGACCTGCAGCGAGTCCGGCCAAAGGTCCGAGGAAGCGGCTCATGCCCGCGGGCTTGGCGCCTGCGGCAGCGGCGGCCGGAGCGGTCGCCGGTTTGCCGGCTGCTGCCGGTGCCGTGGGCGCCGGCGTCGCCTGGCGCTGCATGCCGAAGGACTTGCCGCCGCCGAGGCGCTTGGCTTCGGCGTCGGGAACCATCAAACCCAGACCCATCACGGTCGCAAAAACGGCAATCAATAAACGCTTCATGTTTCTTTCCTCCTTAGAGCTTGTATCCGCGATGCAGTGCGACGACGCCGGCCGTCATGTTGAATACTTCGACACGTTCCAGCCCGGCGTGTTCCATCAGGGCCTTGAGCGCGGCCTGGTCCGGATGCATGCGGATCGATTCGGCGAGATAACGGTAGGAATCGGCGTCCCCGGCAATTTTTTGGCCCAGCCAGGGCAGCAGCTTGAACGAATACAGGTCGTAGGTCTTTTCCAGCGGCTTCCACACCCTGGAAAACTCCAGCACCAGCAGCCGGCCGCCGGGACGCAGGACGCGGCACATCTCGGCCAGCGCCCGGTCCTTGTGCGTCATGTTGCGCAGGCCGAAGGCCACCGTGACGATGTCGAAGTGGTTATCCGGAAACGGCAGCTTTTCCGCGTCGCACTGCGCCACCGGCGCCAGCACGCCTTCGTCGAGCAGGCGGTCGCGACCGACGCCGAGCATGGCATTGTTGATGTCGGTCAGCCAGACCTGGCCACCGGTTTTTTCAAACGGGCCGACCCGCCTGGCAAAGGCCGACGACAGGTCGGCGGTGCCGCCGGCGACGTCGAGCACGCGTTCGCCGGGGCGGGGCGCGGCGAGGTCGATGGCGAATTTCTTCCACAGGCGATGCAGGCCCATGGACATGAGATCGTTCATCACGTCGTATTTCTGCGCGACCGACGAGAAGACGCTCGCTACGCGCTGCGCCTTTTCCTTTTCGTCGACGGTCTCGAAACCGAAATGGGTTTGAGTCATTGCCGGAAGCGGGCTCTCAATGGCTGCCGCAACCGCCCGACCTGGGCGGCAGCGTGGTCGAATCGATGTCGCGGCTGGCACCGGCTTTTTCAAGTCGCGCCAGGTATTCCGCCCACAGCGATTCATGATTGACGGCAAGGTGATGGAGCCAGTCCCACGAATAGATGCCCGTGTCGTGGCCGTCGGAAAACGTCGGCTTCACGGCATAGTTGCCAACCGGCTCGAGGGCGACAACCTCGACATTGCGCTTGCCGGTCTGCAGGGTCTCCTGTCCCGGTCCGTGGCCGCGCACTTCGGCGGAAGGGCTGCAGACCCGCAGGAACTCGGCGGGCAACTGGTAGCGGTTGCCATCCTCGAAAGCCAGTTCCAGGGTTCGCGATTTCTGGTGCAGGGTGATCTCAGTGGGGATCGGGGTTTTGCTGTCGAGACCGGCCATGGTGATAATTCCTTGATTGGGGCCGCTATCATAGCGCACCCGTCGGCAAGCTTCGCGGCGGCGAGCGATGTCACGGAACCGTCATCAAGCTGCAATAGACTGGCGGTTGTCCACTTTCCAAGCAAGCCCATGTCCGCAACGATACTGGTGGTTGAAGACGAGCCGGCGATCCAGGCGCTGATCGAAGTCAACCTGCGCCGTGCCGGCCACAATGTCCTGCTGGCGGCGGATGCCGAAACGGCGCGGCAACTGGTGCGGGACGCGTTACCCGATCTGGTCTTGCTCGACTGGATGCTGCCGGGCATGAGCGGCATCGATTTCGCCCGTTTGCTGCGCGGCGACGCACGCACCCGGCGCCTGCCGATCATCATGCTCACTGCCCGTGCCGGCGAGCGCGACAAGATTGATGGCCTCGAGCTTGGCGCCGACGATTACGTCACCAAGCCCTTCAGTCCGCGCGAACTGGTGGCGCGGATCAAGGCCGTGCTGCGGCGGCACGCGCCGCAAGCGACCGAGGACGCGGTCGAACTCGGCGGTTTGCGCCTGGATCCGGCGACCCACCGCGTTACCGCCGGCGGCGAGGAAATTGGCCTCGGCCCGACCGAGTTCCGCCTCCTGCACTTCCTGATGACCCACCCCGAGCGTGTCCATGCGCGTTCGCAGTTGCTCGATCAGGTCTGGGGCGATCATGTGTTCGTCGAGGAGCGCACGGTGGATGTGCATATCCGCCGCCTGCGAGCGGCGCTCGAAGCGAGCGGGAATGATGCGCTGATCCAGACCGTGCGTGGCAGCGGCTACCGGATTTCATCATCTTGAGGGCGGTGGCGGCCGAGCTGCTTCTGGCTGTTCTATCGGCCATGCTGGCGTCTCTGGCGGGCTGGTTCGCGGCGGGTGAGCGCGGTGCGGCAATGTTGCTGGTGCTTGCCATTGCCGGCTTTTTGCTGCGCCAGTTGTGGATGGTGCTGCGGCTCCTGCACTGGGCCGCTTGCCCGCTGGGTACGCCGACGCCGAGCGCCAGCGGTGCCTGGGGCGCTGTTTTCGAGGCCCTGTACCGGCGCGCGCGGCTGTCCAGCGCCGAGCGCGAACAGGCCACCAGCGAGCTGGCACGTTTTCGCCGTGCGGCCGAAGCCCTGCCGGATGGCGTGCTCATCCTCGACGGCCACCGCGCCATCGAGTGGATGAACCTGCACGCCGAGGCCTGCCTGGGTCTCAAGGCGTCGGACCTGGGCAGCCGCATCACCCATTTGCTGCGCGAGCCGCAGTTCCTGGACTATCTCGACAGCGCGGACCATCGCGGTGTCCCGCTGGATCTGCACACGCAACGGAACCCCGGGCGCACGCTGCAGATTCAGGCGGCACCCTTTGCCGCGGGGCGCACCCTGCTACTGGTGCGCGACGTGACACAGCTGCAGAAGCTCGCCACCATGCGCCGCGATTTTGTCGCCAACGTATCGCATGAACTGAAAACCCCGCTGACGGTGACCCTGGGATTTGTCGAAACGGCCCTCGATGTGTTGCATGAAACACCGCCAGCGGAAATCGCGGAGTACCTGCAACCCGCCGCCGAACAGGCGCGGCGCATGCAGCAATTGATAGATGACCTGCTGACGCTGTCCGCGCTGGAAACGGATTCGCCGCCACCGCTGGAAGACCCGGTCGAGATGCCTGCACTGCTGGATGATATCCGCCGCGAAGTCGAGGCACTTTCTGCCGGCAGGCATCGCATCGTCCTCGAAAACCACGGGCCGCGGGGATTGCTGGGCAGTGCCCGGGAACTGCGTTCGGCCTTTGCCAACCTGGCGGGAAACGCCGTGCGCTATTCGCCGCAGGGTGGAGAGATACTGCTTTCCTGGCGCGGCGAAGCCGGAGGTGGCGCACGGTTTTTCGTCACCGATCACGGCCTCGGCATCGCCCGTGAACACCTGCCGCGCCTCACCGAGCGCTTTTACCGGGTGGATCGCGGTCGCTCACGGGACGCCGGCGGCACCGGACTCGGCCTCGCCATCGTCAAGCACGTGCTGGAGCGGCATCAGGCAGTGCTGCAAATCGAAAGCGAGCCGGGCCGGGGCTCAACCTTCAGCGTGGTCTTCCCGGCGCACCGGATTCAATCGTAATAGTTGCAGCGCTCGAACTCGACGCCGCGATCGAGCACCCGGAACAGCTTCAGCTGCAGTGGCTTCTGCTCCGTCATGACCTCGATGCTGCGCTCAAGGCGGTAGGTGCCGGCGGGAACGATGACGCTGGCCGGTTCGTTGATTGCGGCTATTTCCGGCAACAGGAAACCCTGGCGCCAGGGGTGGTCGGTAGCGCCCTGCTCCAGGACCCTTACCGCGACGGGGCGCGCTTCGCCCGCAAACATCTGTATGCCCGCGGCGAGTTCGCTTTCTCCCTCGCGCAGCGCCCAGCGCAGGCTGCCGAGGTTGAAGCGCTGGCTGTCCGCGGTCTGGACTGCCACCAACATCCCGGCGCCTATCCGCGCACCCTCCTTGAGCGGCCGCGTGATGCGCATGCCACCGGCTGATTCATCGACCAGGCACCATTTTTCGATATGTGAGTCGTTTCCGTCACCCTTGGCCCGGGTGTCCTTGTTACGCTCGCCGAACGTCTCGAATTCTTCCCGTTCGCGGCGAAGAGCCGCATCGCTGCGCGTCGGCGCGCGGAAAACCTCGCGTCCGGACAGCTGGAAGTGCACCATTTCGAAACCGGCGATGAAATTGCAGTCCGCAGTTGCGGTGTGCCTCTCGTGGCGACGCGATACGCCCCCCCGGCACCAGCGTTGCAGGACGCGTTGCAGCAACTGCGTTGCCGCCGGTTGCGTCACATCATCGCCGAGCTGCAGTTCGGCCGGTTCGCGGCCCTGTGCCAGCAAGGTGATGCGGGCAATCAGGCTTTTCCGGAGTTCGGTAGTTTCCAGCCAGCGGCTGCCGCTTGACGGCTGCGGCATATAAGCGACCGGTTGATCGGATTCGATGTCGACCCACAGCGGCACGGCGCGGTTGCGGATATCGTCGGGCGGCGCTTTCAGCAGGACGATTTTCGGGCCCCAGCGCTTGGCCCAGCGCACCACCCAGCCCAGGTGGCGAGCGGAAAGCTCATAGACGTTGGCCGCGCTGATCAGGTGGCATTCGACGTAGGTTGCCAGCGCACTGGAATTTGCCTGCCCGTGGCGCAGGTGGTCGGACACGGCACGCGTGGCAACACCGAGAATCTCCGCGGCGTAGAAGATCTCGTGCAGCTTTTTCCAGTACGGGGCATCGGGCAATTGCTCGCCGCGGCATAGATCGACCTGCCAGTCAGCGAATACCGACAGTGCGCGCTGGGTCAGCTTGGCGGCCATGCCGGCCAACTCGGGATGGCTTGCGATCTGGGCTTGTTGCGCCGCCAGAGCCGGCGCCGAGAAAACGCCGGTGTTGCCGCCGCACAAGCCGTCGAAGCATCGCAGATAACCAAGCGCCAGGGCGTGCCAGACGCTCAGCGTGCTGTCCATGGCGGCTTGTTCGTGGGGTGCGAAAGGCAAGGGTTTGCCGGCAAATTTCCTGCTGGCATCCTCCTGAACCTGGCAAACCGAATGGCGCAGGGTCTCGAGGATGGTGAAGCGATCGGTCGGTGGCAGGGTGAACCGGTGCAGCAAATGCAGCTGTTGCAGGAGCATGGCTTGCGCCTGCACGGCATTGGCCATGGGTACTTTCGCCAACCATTCCTGGCAACTTTCAGCGGTTACAAACGCCGGACTCTTTTCCGTTCCGGTGGGAGGCAGTTCGAAGTTCATGACGTATGATTCGTGGTCGAGAGTTCGGTTTCGAGGGCGCAGCGCAGCACGGCATGTCCGGGAGCCGGGCGCAAGCCGGCGCTGCGTTGCGCGGTCGCCCAGATCGGCGCGGGGAAGTGACTGTCATCACGCCAGCGGGGGATGACGTGCCAGTGCAGGTGCGGCACGACATTGCCCAGGCTGGCGAGGTTGATCTTGTCCGGCAGCATGATCCGGCGCAGCGCACGCTCGGTGGCGAACACGACATCCATGAAATGGCGGGCGTCGGCGAGCGCGAGCTCGCTCATTTCGGCGACATGCGGGTTCCAGATCACGCGGCAGAAGCCCGGAAACGGTTCGGCGGCCGAATCGACGACGCGCACCACGCGGCATGAAGCATCTTCCCAGAGCAGATCGCCGCCGGGAGCGGTGCACAATTCGCAATCCATGTCATTCGCCACCCGCGAAGCATAGCGCCAATCGGCCGCCCTGTGCGCGTCGGCGTGAGCCGGAATCAGGGCGGCGAGACCAGGTCACCGGGTGTAAGCGTTGCCAGAGCCGCGTGTTCTGCAACTTCTGCTCGTCGGACACGCATCCCCGCTGCGCGGGGCCCCTGGTGCGCCGCTCACAGCAACACGCGCTCTATGCCGCCGCTGTTGGCGGCGGCAACATAGTCCTGCATCCAGTCCGGACCGAGGATCGCCTGGGCCATTTCGACCACGATGTAGTCGGCCGAAATGTCCGCATCGTTTTCGTAGCGCGACAGTCCCTGCAGGCAGGACGGGCAGGAGGTGAGGATTTTCACCGCCGTGTCGCCAGCGCCGACTTTTTCGGCGTCCGCCTCGCGGAGGCGCGCAGCGCCGAGTTCTATCTCTTGCTGCTTGCGAAAGCGGATCTGGGTCGAGATGTCGGGTCGCGACACCGCCAGCGAACCCGATTCGCCGCAGCAGCGATCACTAAGGTCAACGCGCTGGCCCATCAATGCATTCGCCACCTTGATGCCGGAATGGTGCTTCATCGGCGTGTGGCAGGGCTCGTGGTACATGTACTGCGTGCCTTTGACACTGTCGAGCTTGATGCCTTTTTCGAACAGCCATTCGTGGATGTCCACCAGCCGGCAGCCGGGGAAGATCTTGCCGAATTCGTATTTCAGCAGCTGGTCCATGCAGGTGCCGCAGGACACCACGACGGTCTTGATGTCGAGGTAGTTCAGCGTATTGGCGACGCGGTGGAACAGCACGCGGTTGGCGGTGGTGATGGCCTGACCCTTGTCCTCGTCGCCGCTGGCGGTCTGCGGATAGCCGCAGCACAGATAGCCCGGCGGCAGCACCGTGGTGGCGCCGGCATGCCACAGCATGGCCTGCGTGGCGAGGCCGACTTGCGAGAACAGGCGCTCGGAACCACAGCCGGGGAAGTAGAACACCGCCTCGGAATCCTCGCTGGCCCGCTGCGGATCGCGGATCACCGGAATCAGGCTGTCGTCCTCGACGTCGAGCAGCGCGCGCGAGGTGCGCATCGGTACGTTCTTCGGCATCGGCTTGTTGAGGAAGTGGATCACCTGCGCCTTGATCTCGGGCCGTCCCAGCGTGGCGGGCGGGTGCTTGACCGTGTCCTGGATCAGGCCGAAGGATTTCGCCAGCCCGTGGCCCAGGCGTTGGGCCTTGTAGCCGAGCTGGATCATGCCGGCGCGTACCAGCTTGATGGTCGCCGGGTCGGTGGCGGAAAGGAAGGCCATCGCCGCTGCCGATCCGGGATTGAACTTTTTCTTGCCCTGGCGGCGCAGGAAGTTGCGCATCGCCACCGAGACGTCGCCGAAATCGATGTCGACCGGGCAGGGCGTGACGCACTTGTGGCAGACCGTACAGTGGTCGGCGACGTCGGAAAACTCGTCGAAATGCTGCAGCGATATGCCGCGCCGCGTCTGCTCTTCGTAGAGGAAGGCCTCGATCAGCAGCGAGGTGCCGAGGATCTTGTTGCGCGGGCTGTAGAGCAGGTTGGCGCGCGGCACGTGGGTCGAGCAGACCGGTTTGCACTTGCCGCAGCGCAGGCAGTTCTTGATCGAATCGGAAATCCTGCCGATGTCGGACTGTTCCATGATCAGCGACTCGACGCCGAGCAGCGCGAAGGAGGGCGTGTAGGCGTTGGCCAGGTCCGCTCCGGGCATCAGCTTGCCGCGGTTGAAGCGGCCCTCGGGATCGATGCGTTGCTTGTAGTCGCGGAAAGGGCGGATTTCCTCGTCGCCGAGGAATTCCAGCTTGGTGATGCCGATGCCATGTTCGCCAGAGACCACGCCGCCGAGGCTCTTCGCCAGCGCCATGATGCGCTCCACCGCCTTGTAGGCGGTCTGCAACATCGCATAGTGGTCCGAGTTCACCGGGATGTTGGTATGCACGTTGCCGTCGCCGGCGTGCATGTGCAGGGCGACGAAAACGCGGCCGCGCAGCACCTCCTTGTGGATGGCCTCGATGCCGGCCAGCACCGGGCGAAAGGCATTGCCTTCGAACAGGGATTCCAGCGGCGCCTTGAGTTCGGCCTTCCACGACACCCGCAGGCGGTAATCCTGCAGCTCGCGGAAATGCAGGTCGAGATTGTCGAGCAGTGCCTGCCAGTGCGCGCGTACCCCGGCGACCAGTTCCAGCGCCTGCTCGCGCTTGTCGCCCAGCAACAGTTCCGGATCGAGGTTGGCATCGCCCGCGTGCAGCGGCAGTTCGCCCCGCAGGTAATCCGTCAGCGCATCGGCCAGCGCGATCTTGTTCGCCAGCGAAAGTTCGATGTTGATGCGCTCGATGCCGTCGCAGTAATCGCCCATGCGCGGCAGCGGAATGACGACGTCCTCATTGACCTTGAAGGCGTTGGTGTGCTTCGAGATCGCCGCGGTGCGTGCGCGGTCGAGCCAGAACTTCTTGCGCGTCTCCGGCGAGACGGCGATGAAGCCCTCGGCGCCACGTGCGCTGGCCATGCGCACGACTTCCGAGGCGGCAGCCATCACCGCCGTGTCGTCGGCGCCGACGATGTCGCCGATCAGCACCATTTTCGGCCGGCCGTGGCGCTTGGCTTTTGTTGCATAACCGACGGCGCGCACATAGCGCTCGTCGAGGTGTTCCAGTCCGGCCAGTTGCACGCCGGCGGCCAGCCCCGCGCCGCCCGGCTTGAAGTAATCGGTGATCTCGACGATCGAGGGCACGGCGTCGGTGACGCGGCCGAAGAATTCCAGGCAGACTGTGCGCGTCACCGGCGGCATCGTGTGCAGCACCCACACCGCCGAAGTGATCAGGCCGTCGGTGCCTTCCTTCTGTACGCCGGGGATGCCGGCGAGGAACTTGTCGGTGACGTCCTTGCCCAGCCCTTCCTTGCGGAACAGCCGGCCCGGCACGTCGATCTGTTCCTCGCCGAGCTTCTTCCTGCCGCTCGCGTCCCAGCGCACGAGGCGGAAGCTGACCAGTTCCTGCTCGTGGATCTTGCCGAAGTTATGGTTCAGGCGCTCGACGTCAAGCCAGTTGCCGTCGGGCGTCACCATGCGCCACGAGGCCAGGTTGTCCAGCGCCGTGCCCCACAGCACGGCCTTCTTGCCGCCCGCGTTCATCGCGATGTTGCCGCCGATGCAGGACGCATCGGCCGAGGTCGGGTCGCAGGCGAAGACGAGGTCGGCCTTCTCCGCCGCTTCCATGACGCGGCGCGTGACGAGGCCCGCGCCCGTGTAAACCGTCGCGTAGTCCCTGTCGGTGCCGGGCAGGCGTTTCATCTCGACGGTGCCGAGATCGATCAGCTTTTCGGTGTTGATCACCACCGACAGGGCATCCAGCGGCACCGCGCCGCCGGTGTAACCGGTGCCGCCGCCGCGCGGGATGATGGTCAGGCCGAGTTCGATGCAGGCGCGCACCAGCGGCGCCATTTCCTCTTCGCTGTCGGGCGCCAGTACCACGAAGGGATATTCGACGCGCCAGTCGGTGGCGTCCGTCACATGCGAGACCCGCGCCAGGCCGTCGAAACAGATGTTGTCCTTGCGGGTGTGGCGCGCCAGCACCTTCTGCACCTTCTTGCGCAGGCTGCGGGTTTCCTCGAACCAGCGCTCGAAGGACTGCACCGCGGCCTGCGCGGCGGCCAGCAGCAGCGCGACGCGCTCGTTACTGGGTGTGCCAACTTCGCGCCGCTTGTCGATCTCGCGCAACCGATGGCGCAAGGCCTCCACCAGCGCTTCGCGCCGCTCGCGGTTGGCCAGCAGGTCGTCTTCCAGGTAGGGGTTGCGCCGCACCACCCAGATGTCGCCCAGCACTTCGTAAAGCATGCGCGCCGAGCGGCCGGTGACGCGCTCCGCGCGCAGCTCATTCAGCGTCGCCCAGGCCTCCGCGCCCAACAGGCGGATGACGATCTCGCGGTCGGAAAACGAGGTGTAGTTATAGGGGATTTCGCGCAGGCGGGCGGTCATGCCGGACATTCAGTGGAGCAAAGGCTCTATTGTAGGCGAACGGCCCATCCAGAGGCCCTGCGCGCCGTGGGGTCAGCGCGGGGGTGCGGCAGTTTTCGATACCCTCTGGCGATGGATGATTTTCCGTAAACAATCGCGCAGCGGTCCCATGTCGTCCTTGAAATATCCAGTGCGGCAGGCATCCAGCAGCGCGGTCCCCTTGATGGCCGAAAAATCAAGCCGATAGCCGGCCGCGGCGGCGAGAGCGGCGAAGAAATGGCGCATGGCGCGGCTGTTTCCGTCGCGGAACACATGCACGGCATAAATGCAGTACCAATAGCGGGTGAGGCGGTCCCCGAATTTCTCCGGATCGAGGCCGCACAGGAAATTCTCGCCTTTCAGTTCATCATGCAAGTGCCGGAAGCCGCCTTGAATCCCCGTCGCGGGAAGGAAATCCTGGCCCCTTTTTTCGGTATCGACGATGCGGGGCTGGCCGGCCCAGGCAAAGATGTCCTGGAACAGCGCACGGTGGATTGCGCACAGATGCGGCAGGTCGAAGTCACCCGGCAGCGGGGCGCTTTCCAGCCGCTCGCCGCGCAGTCCGGCCACGGTATCGACCACGCGCTGCAGCACGGCCATGTTCCTGATCCCGAAGCGGTTGATCAGAACCTGCGTGCCCGGATAAACGTAAGGTTTTGCCGGATCGGGCGCGGGGTAATCGATGTGGGGATTATTCTGCGGGGCGATGTCCATGGGCCTGCGAAACCTCGGCTGTCGGCGCTGGTGACGCAGCGATTGTATAGGCCCGCACGATGTCGGGTGGCGAAAGACAGATTCGCCGCGGTGGCCGGGCCGGGGCAGGTCTTGCAATTGCCCCGCAGCACCGCCATATTCCCGTTTTATACCCTGACCGTTGGAGTTCGCCATGCGTACGCGTCTGCTCGCCATCCTCGCCCTTGCTGCCACGCTGCTGTCCGGCTGCGGCTACAACCAGATCCAGATCAACGACGAGTCGGTGGGCGCCGCCTGGTCCGAAGTGCTCAACCAGTACAAGCGGCGCGCCGACCTGATTCCCAACCTCGTTTCGGTGGTGCAGGGTTATGCCAGCCACGAGAAGGAAGTCCTGACGCGGGTTACCGAGGCGCGCGCCAACGTCGCCGGGATGAAAGCCACGCCCGAGCTGATCAACGATCCGGCCGCCTTCGCCAGGTTCCAGAAGGCGCAAAGCGAACTCGGCGGCGCCCTGGCGCGACTGCTGGTGGTGGCGGAGAACTACCCGAACCTCAAGGCCGACGCCAATTTCCGCGACCTGCAGGCGCAGGTGGAAGGCACCGAGAACCGCATCACCGTCGCGCGCAACCGCTACATCCAGGCGGTGAAGGAGTACAACATCTCGGTGCGCACCTTCCCCAACAACCTGACCGCGATGGTCATGGGCTGGCAGGTCAAGGCCAATTTCACGGTCGAGGACGAAAAGGCGATCTCGGCGCCGCCGGCGATCAAGTTCGACGCACCGGCCGAGCCGCCCGCCGTCACGCCGGCGCCGACTTCTGCACCCGCGCCGGCCAAGTAATACCGTGATGCTGCGCTGGCCGGCATGGCTGGCCCTGCTCTGCGTGCTGTTTCCCGGCATCGGGTGGGCGGCCGCGCCGGTGCCGCTGCCGGCGCTGAACGCGCGCGTCACCGACCTGACTGACACGCTCGATGCCACGCAGCGCGGCCGACTGGAAGCGCAGCTGGCCGCCATCGACCGCAGCGGGCGCGCGCAGGTCGCCGTGCTGCTGCTGCCGACCACGCAGCCCGAGACCATCGAGCAATTCGGCATCCGCCTTGCCGACGCCTGGAAGGTCGGCCGCAAGGGCGCAGACAACGGGCTCATCGTCATCGTGGCGAAAGACGACCGCAGGATGCGCATCGAGGTCGGTTACGGACTGGAAGGGGCCGTGCCGGACGCCATCGCCAGCCGCATCGTGAACGAGCGCATGGCGCCGGCCTTCAGGCAGGGCGACTTCTTCGGCGGCCTGCGCGCCGCCGTCGAAGGGCTGGATCAGGCCATGGGCGGCGCGGTGGCCCCGGTGGTCGCCGCCGCGCAACCCGCGCCGCGCAGCACGAATAAGGACATCACGATCTGGGGATTCGTGCTGCTGGTCGGCTCAGGGATTTTGCACGCGATCTTCGGCCTGTTCGGATCGCTGCTTGCGGCAGGTATCGGCGGCTGGCTGGGCTTCATGTTCTTCGGCAACTGGCAGGGCGCGGCCTTTGCGGCGGTGGTGGTGTTCCTGTCCTCCCTGGGCAAGATATCGTTGGTTGGTGGCGGCGGCGGCTTTTC
>JADYZH010000239.1 GCA_020853215.1 Sulfuritalea sp.
ACGCGAGTCCGGCCGCATCCGCCCCTGCCGCGAAACTGTCGCCCGAAGCCCTGGCATCGCGCCTCGAGGAAATCGATACCCAGTTTCTGGCAGAAGCCAAGGAGGCGGCGGCCACGCGAATCAAAGCGCAGCCAGCGGCGACGCCAGCGCTGGCGATCGAATTACCCACCGAAGCAGCGATGGCGAATGGCCCCCCGCGCACGCCCGGCACCCAGGACGCGCGGCGGCCCCAAACGGACAAGGCCTCCCTGCCCGATCGATCCGCGGCGCAGAACCTGTTTGCCGCAAAGCAGGCCGACAAGCCGCCGGTGCGGAAGAACGCCTTTGCCATCGTGGTCGGAACCATCACGGTTCTCGCGGTTTGCGCCATCGGTGGATATTTCTGGTGGCAATTGCAGCCGAAATCCCCGCCCGTCGCCAGTCGGCCGCCGCCACCCGTGACGCCCCCTGCCGCCATTGCGCCGCCTGCCGCCGTGCCGCCGGCGCCGACTATTGCAACCGCAGCCGCGGTACCGCCCGCCGCTCCCGTGACCGGCACGACGCCAGTGCCCGGCCCGGGAATTTCCGCCGCCGCCGACGGGGACGACGACGATGTCGCCCCACCTCCCGCCAGGACCCCCGCGGCCCCGCGTCGCGCACGTCCGGTGCCGGCTGCCGAGCCGGAGTCGGACAGCCCGGTGCGTTTGACCAAGGCGCCGCTGAAGATCAACCCGGCACTCTTGCGCGGCTACGATGCCTTCAACCGCGGCGACCTGGACCAGGCACAACTCGAATATGAACGTGCGCAGAAGTCGGATCCGCGCAACACCGATGCCCTGCATGGACTGGCGGCGATCGCCGTGCGCCAGGGGCGTCATGAGCAGGCCGACCTGCTCTACCGGCGCATCGCCGAGGCCGACCCACAGGACACCGTGGCGATGTCGGCCCTGATCAACAACCGCTCGCAGATCGATCCGGGTGCCGCCGAAAGCCGCTTGAAATCGCTTACGGCGGCGCAGCCCGACCTCGCGGCGCCCCAGTTCGCGCTGGGTAACCTGTACGCCCGCCAGGGCCGCTGGAGCGAGGCGCAACAGGCCTATTTCCGCGCCTATAACGCCGAACAGGACAATCCCGACATTCTTTACAACCTCGCCATCAGCCTGGAGCATTTGCGCCAGAACAAGCTGGCCGCGCAGTACTACACCCTGGCCATCGCCGCGGCGCAAAACCGCCGCGCCGGCTTCGACCCGGCGCAGGCCGCGGCACGACTCCAGACCCTCCAGCGCTGACACCTGCCTGCATCCCGGCCGAATAAGCCCCGGCGGGCATGGAGCAAAAGCGAAATGGCGGTTTGATCGTGGAAGAGACCGCAGTCTGCCACGGCCGGCTGCAGCCGGCCCCGCAGGAATCCGGCAATCGCAAAGCAGACATCAGCCTTTACGCATACTCCGTTTTTCATGCATCGACACTTGCCCTTGCGGGAAGATGCGGGATAATGATGCTCGTATGAATTCACCGCCCAGCCGCCAGCCCATTGGCCAGATCCTTATCTCGCAAGGAGTGATCAGCGAGGATCAGTTGCGCATCGCGCTGCTGGAGCAGATGAAGTCCAACCAGCCGGTGGGCAAGCTGCTGGTCGCCCTCGGTTTCGTCTCCGAAGCCACGTTGCGCGACGCCCTGGGCGAGTCCCTCGGCCACCGCCCCGTCGATCTGTCCAATTCGATCGTCGATGCGGAAGCCTTGCACCTGGTTCCGCGCGAGCTCGCCAAACGCCATTTGCTTCTCGCCCTCAGTTATACGGAGAGCGAACAGCGCCTCACCATCGCCATCGCCGATCCGAACGACATCGTCGCCCTGGACAAGCTGCGCACGCTGATCCATCCCGATCTGGCGATTGATGCGCTGATTGCCGGCGAATCGGAAATCTCCCGCGCCATCGACCAGTATTACGGCCACGAACTGTCGATCGACGGCATCCTGCATGAAATAGAAACCGGCGAAATCGACTACCGCAGCCTTTCGGCGTCGCTCGACGAATACAGCCAGCCGGTGGTGCGCCTGGTAGACGCGCTGCTGACCGATGCCGTCAAGCACGACGCGTCGGACGTGCACTTCGAGCCGGAAGCCAACTTCCTGCGCATCCGCTATCGCATCGACGGCATCCTGCGCCAGATCCGCGCCCTGCACAAAACCTACTGGGCGGCCATGGCGGTGCGCATCAAGGTGGTCAGCGGCATGAACATCGCCGAGACCCGCGCCCCGCAAGATGGCCGCATCTCGATCAATGTCAGCGGTCGCCCGGTCGATTTCCGCGTCGCCTCGCAACCGACCATCCACGGCGAGAACATCGTCCTGCGCATCCTGGACCGGCAGAAGGGCATCGTGCCGCTCGACGGGCTCGGGTTGGACGAGCACCAGATGGTGCTGATGAAGTTGATGGTTGCCCGGCCCGAAGGCATCATCCTGGTTACCGGCCCGACCGGCAGCGGCAAGACCACCACGCTCTACTCGGTGCTCAACCACATCAACGAGGAGGGCGTGAACATCATGACCCTCGAGGATCCGGTCGAGTATCCGATGGCCATGATCCGCCAGACGTCGGTGGCGGAATCGGCCAAGCTGGATTTCGCCAATGGCATACGCTCGATGATGCGCCAGGATCCGGACATCATCCTGGTCGGCGAAATCCGCGATACCGATACCGCGGAGATGGCCTTTCGCGCCGCCATGACCGGCCATCAGGTGTACTCGACCCTGCATACCAATTCGGCACTGGGCGCGATCCCGCGCCTGCTCGATATCGGCGTCCTGCCGGACATCATGGCCGGCAACATCATCGGCATCGTCGCACAGCGTCTGGTGCGCCGCCTCTGCGTCCGCTGCCGCAAGCCCTACGCGGCGGAAACCCACGAATGCAAACTGATCGGTGTCGCCAGTGGCCAGCCGGCACCGGTCATCTACCGTGCTGCCGGTTGCGACCACTGCGAGTACCAGGGTTATCGCGGCCGTCTGGCGATCATGGAGATGCTGCGCCTCGACCACGACATCGACGACCTCATCGCCCGCCGCGCAACCCAGCGTGAAATCCGCCGCCTCGCACATGAAAAGGGCTTCCGCACCCTGGCGGACGATGGCCTGCGACGCGTGCTCGACGGCTCCACCTCAATCGAAGAAGTCGGTCGCGTCATCGACCTGACCGAACGGATGTAAGCGCGCCGCGACCCCGCGCGCCACGCATACCAGTCCGCACCAATCCAGACCATGGCCCTTTATGACTACAAGGCAATAAATCCTGCCGGCCGCAGGGTGCTGGGCCGCCTTGACGCCATCAATCTGGTCGATCTCGAAATGCGCCTGAAACGCATGGACCTCGACTTCATCAATGGCAATCCGGTGCGGCAGGCCGGCCTGTTGAACCGCTCCAAAATCAGTCGCCCCGAACTGATCAATTTCTGCTTCCACCTGGAACAGCTCGCGCGCGCCGGCGTGTCGCTGATCGAAAGCCTGACGGACCTGCGCGACAGCCTCGAAAACCCGCGATTTCGCGAAGTCATCGCCAGCATGATCGAGAGCATCGAAGGCGGCAAGACACTGTCGCAGGCGCTAGCCGAGCATCCGCAGACGTTTGACGGCGTGATGGTCAGCCTGATCCGCGCCGGCGAAGAGACCGGCGCCTTGCCGGAAGTGCTCAACAACCTGCTCGAATCACTCAAGTGGCAGGACGAACTCGCGGCGCACACCAAGAAGCTCATCATGTACCCGGCATTCCTCGGCACGGTGGTGGTTGCAATCACCATGTTCATGATGATCTACCTCGTACCCAAGATGGCCGGCTTCATCCGCAACATGGGCCAGGAGCTGCCGCTGCAGACCAAGATCCTGATCGTCACATCCGAATTCTTCGTCGGCTACTGGTATGTCGTGCTCGGGCTGCCGCTGGTGCTGGCCGTCATCGGCGCCTTTCTGGTCGCCACCAACCAGGTGGCACGCTACAGGTTCGATGCCCTCAAGCTGCGCCTGCCCTATATCGGCGAGATCCTGCGCAAGATCATCCTGTCGCGCTTCGCCTCGGTATTTGCCATGATGTATTCTTCGGGTATCACCATTCTCGATTCCATAAAGGCCACCGAGGACGTGGTCGGCAACCTGGTCATCAAGGAAGGGCTGGAAAAGGTCGGCGGACTGATCGCGGAAGGGCAGAACGTGACGGTAGCCTTCCAGAATGCCGGCATGTTCCCGCCGCTGGTGCTGCGCATGCTGCGCGTGGGAGAGAACACCGGACAACTGGATACGGCCCTGAGCAATGTCAGCTACTTTTACAATCGCGACGTACGCGAGTCCATCGAAAAGGTACAAGCCATGATCGAACCGGTCATGACCGTGCTCATCGGCGTGATCCTCGGCTGGATCATGATGGCCGTGCTGGGCCCGATCTACGACATCATCACCAAGATGAAAACCTGATGGCCGACAAACGCATCCTCCTGCTCGATGGCCACTTGCTCACGGCGCATCACTGGCATGCCGGTCGTGTCCGTGCCGAAGGCGAGTTCCGTCCCGAACCGGCCGGGCTGGAGTCGCTCGCCACCTACCTGAAGAAATACCAAAGCAGCGTTTTTTACCTGCTGGCGGACACCGTCGAGGAAGGCTTTCAGCTGGAGAGCCTGCCCTATGTGCAGGGGGGAGACCGCAAGGCCCTGCTGCAGCGCCGGCTGGCACAGTACTACTACAACACTCCCCTGTCGGCCGCGATGTCGCTGGGGCGCGCGGCGACCGGCCGGCGCGATGAGAAAATCCTGTTCGCCGCGCTGACGCGGGTCGAGACCTTCACGCCCTGGCTGGAGACGCTGCGCGCGGCAGAGACCAATCTCGCCGGGGTATATTCGGTTCCCCTGGTGCTTGCCGGATGCATCGGCCAGCTGCTGGCTGCCACGGGGCCGGTCCTGTTTGTCTCGCTGAGTCGCGGCGGCGTGCGACAAAGCTTCTTCGATGCGGGCAAGCTGCATTTCTCTCGTCTCTCGCCGCTGGCCACCAAGAGCCTCGAAGAAGTCGCCCGCAGCACCGCCGGCGACTCAGCCAAGATATACCAGTACCTTCTCGCGCAGCGCCAGATTCCGCGTGGCACTCCGTTGCGTACCGTGGTCATGGCGCACACAACCCAGATGCCGGTCCTGGAGGAGTACTGCCGCCGCAGCGGCGAACTCGTATTCGAGTTCCTCGACATCGCTGCCGCTGCCCGCAAACAGGGCCTCAAGGAGGTTCCGGGCGACAGCAATGCCGACGACCTGTTCATTCACGAACTGGCTCGCAGAACGCCCGCCCAGCAGTTCGCGCCGGCCGCCGAAACGCGTATCCACAAGCTCTGGCAGATCCGTTTCGCACTCACCAGCATGGCATGGCTGATCCTTGCCGCGTCCCTGCTTTATGCCGGCAAGACCGCCCTCAATGTCTACGAACTTCGCGAATCCATTGAACTCACCAAAGACGTCGCCGATGACGACCAGAAAAAGTACAACGCCCTTATCGAATCGCTGCCCAAGGCCGGCATCAGCCCCGACAATCTGCGCGCGCTGATCGGACGTTTCGATACATTGCAAAAACGCACCCCGCCGATGGAGCCTCTGCTGCAACACCTGAGCCTCGGGCTGAACGAGTTCCCCCGGATCGAAATTTCCAACCTCAGCTGGAAAATTGCCGACAGCGTCGACGCCGGCGAAAAACCTTCGACTGTGCCCGGCGCGGCGCCCGGCGCGGGCGGAGGGGTCTGGACCGTGATCGAGATCAATGCCCGGCTGCCGCTGGGCATGCTCAGCGACCAGCGTGCCCAGCTCGAATTGATAGAAAATTTCGCTGCGCGCCTGCGCGATCCGCGTACCGTCGTCCGCGTACTCGACCGGCCCTTTGACATCGACTCCGACAAGCCGCTCAGGAGCGCCAGCGAACAGTCCGTGGCACAACTTGCAGATGCGCCGAAGTTCTCCTTGCGCATCGCACGCCAGATGTGAAACATAAACTGGAAAACCCATGACGCTGGATGCCAAAGATCTCAAGCGCCTGCAATGGGCGATCGCCTTCCTCATCATCATGAGCCTGGTGGGCGGTGGCGCATTGTGGACCACCGAACAGATGAGAAAACAAAGCCTCCGGGAGATCCAGGAAGCAACGACCGCGCGCAAGGACACCCAGGCCAAGCTGGCGCAGGCCCGCGCCGAGCAACAGGAACTGACCGAGAAGCTGAATCGTTTCCAGATGCTGAAGGACCGCGGCCTGTTCGGACCGGAACGGCGCCTGGACTGGATCGAGGCCATCGCGCGCATCAAGGCCGCGCGCCGCATTTTCAAGCTCGACTACGAATTTGCGCCGCAACGGCGGCTCGATGCCAGCATCCTTCCCGGCGGGGGTGCGGCGGGTGGCTTCGAACTCATGTCGAGTCAGATGCGCATGCAGATCCATTTGCTGCACGAAGGCGAATTGCTCGACTTCATCGGCGACCTCCGCGCCGATCTGCGCAAGACGGTTGACGCCTTGGTGCACGTCCGCTCCTGTACCATCGATCGCCTGGCGCCCAGTACCGCCGATCGCGGCAGCAAGGCGCAGCTGAAGGCCGAATGCACGCTCGAATGGGTGACCCTGAAGGAGGGCAAATGAGCCCGGCAACCCAACTGATTCCGTTCGTCCTCATGGCCGCCGCGGTCATGCCGGCCGGGGCCGCCGATTCCGCACCGCTGGGCCGGCTCTTCTTCACGCCGGAAAGGCGCGCCGCACTGGAACGGCAACGCACGCTCAACCTCCAGGAAGCCCAGACCCTGCAGGGCAACAGTATGAGCCTGGACGGCGTGGTCTATCGCTCCGGCGGAAAATCCACGGTCTGGATCAACCAGAAAGCCCAGACCGAGGACGAATCGGCGCGTACCGGCGTCAGTGCCGTCGTGTCGCCCAAGTCACCCGGTAGTGCCGTGCTGGCACCGGGCGAGGATGCGCCGGCGCAGCTGAAGGTCGGCGAGGCCATCAACCGCGCCACCGGCGAGCGCAACACCCGGCTGGGTGGCGGCGTGGTGGTGACGCCAAGTGATCGGCCCAAGCCACGCTAAGGCAGCCAGAAATTCCATGCGCACCGTCGGTCATCGCCAACCCAAGCCGATCAGCTTTGCCGCCTCGGCAACCCTGCTTGTCGAAGGCGCGCGATTCAACGACGAGATCCATCGCCTGCCAAGTGGCCACCACAGCTTTATCCCGAAAGGCGTTTATCGCTTCAAGACCCATGCCGAGGCCAACCGGCACCAGGAGGAATGCCTGGTCAGGGGCATGGCATCCATTGCGCGAGCCCGCCACAAAGGCGATGTCCTATGGAACAGCATAGCCGCCCCGCCACTTTCGACGATCTGAAGGCCCTGATCCAGACGCTGAACCAGAGCAATGCCGATTACCTGTTGATTGGCGGTTATGCCTTGTTCGCGCACGGCTACCACCGCGCCACGACCGATATCGACCTGCTCGTTCCAGCCAACCTTGCCGCCGGCCGGAAGATTCGGGATGCCCTGCTGCTGCTGCCCGACAAGGCAGCCCGCGACATTGACCCGGCCTGGTTCGAAGCGGGGGACAACATTCGCGTTGCTGATGCCTTTGTCGTCGATCTGATGCTCAACGCCTGCGGTGAAACCTATGACTCCCTGCAACGCTATGCAGAAATCATCGATCTTGACGGCATCCCGGTTCGCACAGTTAACTTGCAAGGCCTGCTGCTTACCAAGCAAACCTCGCGTGACAAGGATGTCGCCGACCGCATGGTTCTGGAGCGAGCACTGGCGGTATTGAACATGCCCCCCGAAACGCCGTGAGGGCAAATTTCATGACTACCGCTCGACGCCATGCCTGGCGCCCCCGGCG
>JADYZH010000240.1 GCA_020853215.1 Sulfuritalea sp.
AAATCCTGCAATGAAGAATATCCGCAGCCTGCTGGTCGCCAACCGCAGCGAAATAGCCATCCGCGTCATGCGCGCCGCCAGCGAAATGGGCATCCGCACCGTCGGCATTTACGCCAACGAGGACCGCTTTGCTCTGCACCGCTTCAAGGCCGACGAAAGCTACCTAGTCGGCGAAGGCAAGAAGCCCATCGCCGCCTATCTCGACATCGACGACATACTGCGCGTGGCCAAGGAAGCCAAGGTCGATGCCATCCATCCCGGCTATGGCTTCCTGTCGGAAAATCCGAACTTCGCCGATGCCTGCGCCGCGGCCGGCATCGCCTTCATCGGGCCGAAACCGGAGGTGATGCGCACGCTGGGAAACAAGGTAGCGGCTCGCGTGGCGGCCGTGGCCGCGGGCGTGCCAGTGGTGCCGGCGACCGACGCCTTGTCCGTCGATCCCGCCGAGGCGCGGCGCCAGGCGCTGGCCGTCGGCTATCCGCTGATGCTGAAGGCCAGCTGGGGCGGCGGCGGACGTGGCATGCGAGTCGTCGAAGCGGAAGCCGAGCTCGACGAACAACTGGCCGCCGGCCGGCGCGAGGCGCTGGCCGCGTTCGGCAACGACGAGATGTACCTCGAAAAGCTGGTGCGCCGCGCCCGCCATGTCGAGGTGCAGGTGCTGGGCGACACGCACGGCCAGCTGATCCACTTGTTCGAGCGCGACTGCTCGGTGCAGCGCCGCAACCAGAAGGTGGTCGAGCGCGCCCCGGCACCCTACCTCGACGACGCCACGCGCGCGGAGCTGTGCGAAACCGCGCTGAAACTCTGTCGCCAGGTCGGCTACACCCATGCCGGCACGGTCGAGTTCCTGATGGACGTGGATAGCGGCCGCTACTACTTCATCGAGGTCAATCCGCGCATCCAGGTCGAACACACGGTCACCGAGGAAGTCACCGGCGTCGATATCGTCAAGGCGCAGATTCGTGTCAGCCAAGGCGTGCGCATCGGCGATGCGGACTCGGGCATTCCGGCGCAGCAGGACATCCGCCTGCTGGCCCACGCGCTGCAATGCCGCGTCACAACCGAAGACCCGGAAAATAACTTCACGCCGGATTACGGTCGCCTCACCGCCTACCGCAGTGCCGCCGGTTTCGGCGTACGGCTGGATGGCGGCACGGCCTACAGCGGCGCCATCATCACGCCCTTCTTCGATTCGCTGCTGGTCAAGGTCACGGCGCGCGGCCAGGACCCGGCAGAGGCCATCCACCGTATGGACCGCGCCTTGCGCGAATTCCGCATCCGCGGCGTGGCGACGAACCTGCACTTCCTGGAAAACGTCATCCGCCATCCGCTGTTCCTGTCCGGCGAATGCACCACGCGCTTCATCGACGACACGCCCGAGCTGTTCCGCTTCGCCGCGCGCCGCGACCGCGCGACACGCTTGCTGCGTTTTGTCGGCGAGGTGGTGGTGAATGGCAACCCGGAGATGAAGGGGCGCCGAAGTTCCGTTCATGGGCCGGAGCACTCGTTGCCGCAGCCGCTGAAGCCCAAGCGCAGCGGCAGCGGCGACATCCCAACCGGCACCCGCGACCGGCTCAAGGCACTCGGGCCGACCGGCTTCGCGCAATGGCTGCGCGCCAACCCGCAAGTGATGCTGACCGACACCAGCATGCGCGACGCGCATCAGTCGCTGTTCGCCACCCGCATGCGCACGCGCGACATGGTCGACATCGCGCCCTACTATGCGCGCCTGCTGCCCGATCTGTTGTCCATGGAATGCTGGGGCGGCGCCACCTTCGACGTCGCCCTGCGCTTCCTCAAGGAAGACCCCTGGGAGCGACTTGCGGCCCTGCGCGAACGCATGCCCAACATTCCCTTGCAGATGCTGCTGCGCTCGGCCAATGCAGTGGGCTACACGAATTATCCGGACAACGTCGTCTGCTACATCATCGCCCAGGCCGCGCAGGCCGGCGTGGACATCTTCCGCGTATTCGATTCGCTCAACTGGGTCGACAACATGCGCGTCGCCATCGACGGCGTGATCGACTCCGGCGGAGTCTGCGAGGCCGCCATCTGCTATACCGGCGACATTTTCGATACCTGCCGGGCAAAGTTTGATCTCAAGTACTACGTCACCATGGCCAAGCAGTTGGAAAAGGCCGGCGCCCACATCCTGGGCATCAAGGACATGGCGGGTGTCTGTCGGCCGCGCGCCATCCACACTCTGGTCAAGGCGCTACGCGAGGAAACCGGCCTGCCGATCCACTTCCATACCCACGACACCTCGGGCATCGCCGCCTCGTCGGTGCTGGCTGCCGTGGAGGCCGGCGTCGACGCCGTCGACGGCGCGCTCGACGCCCTCTCCGGCCTGACCTCGCAGCCCAACCTGACCTCGATTGCAGACGCATTGGCCGGCACCGAACGCGCGCCCAATGTCGACACCGACGCCATGCGCGAAATCTCCGACTACTGGGAAGGCGTGCGACGCTACTATGCGCCTTTCGAGGCCGACATCCGCGCCGGTACCTCGGACGTCTATCGCCACGAAATGCCCGGCGGCCAGTACACCAACCTGCGCGAACAGGCGCGCGGCATGGGCCTCGACCATCGCTGGCCGGAAGTCTCGCGCGCCTATGCCGATGTCAATCGGCTGTTCGGCGACATCGTCAAGGTGACGCCTACCTCCAAGGTGGTGGGCGACATGGCGCTGTTCATGGTCGCCAACGACCTGAGCGCAGATGACGTCGAGGACCCGACGCGCGACGTGGCCTTTCCGGAATCCGTGGTGTCGCTGTTCAAGGGCGAACTCGGCCGGCCGCCGGAGGGCTTTCCGCAGGCCCTATCGGACAAAGTGCTGCAGGGCGCGAAGCCCCTCATGGCGCGGCCGGGCAAGGACCTGCCGCCGGTGGATCTGGAGGCCGAACGCGCGACGGCCGAGAAGGCCATCGGCCGCCAGGTGAGCGACACGGACCTGGCCTCCTGGCTGATGTATCCCAAGGTATTTACCGAGTATGCCGCCCACCAGCGCCACTACGGCGACGTCAGCCAGTTGCCGACGCCGGTGTTCTTCAACGGCCTGGCGCAAGGCGAGGAAATCGCCGTGGCGATCGACGCCGGCAAGACGCTGGTGATCCGCCTGCAGGGCAGCGCCGACATTGCCGATGACGAGGGCGAGGCGACAAAGTTGTTCTTCGAACTCAACGGCCAACCGCGCCTGATCCGCATCGACAAGGCCGGCGCCGCCGGAACCCGGCGCGAACGGCCCAAAGCCGAAGACGGCAATCCGGACCACATCGGCGCGCCGATGCCGGGCACCGTCGTCACCGTCTCGGTCAAGCCCGGTCAGAAAGTGCGGCGCGGCGATCCGCTGGTGTCCATCGAAGCCATGAAAATGGAAACCGTGGTGCGCGCAGAACGCGACGCCACCGTGATGGAGTTGATCGCCACCTCCGGCATGGCGGTTGGTCCGAAAGATTTGCTGCTGCGACTGGTGTAACCCATCAATCTTCCATTCTGGAGTTATTGTGCCCGCCGAATTGATTGTCGTGCTTTGATCTGAACGCTGTTGTCTCGTCAAGCTTCCAGTCGGTA
>JADYZH010000241.1 GCA_020853215.1 Sulfuritalea sp.
CGCGTTGTCGCGGATCTGGGCGCCGGGGTGCCCCTTGGCGAGATCGGCGGCGTGCGCCGCGATCTTGTAGGTGACGATGCCGTCCTTGACGTCGGTCTTGTTCGGGAGCCCGAGGTGCTCCTTCGGCGTCACGTAGCAGAGCATCGCGGTGCCGTACCAGCCGATCATCGCGGCGCCGATGCCGCTGGTGATGTGGTCGTAGCCGGGGGCGATGTCGGTGGTGAGCGGGCCCAGCGTGTAGAACGGCGCCTCGCCGCACAGCTTGAGCTGCTCGTCCATGTTGTGCTTGATGAGGTGCATCGGCACGTGGCCGGGTCCCTCGACCATCGTCTGCACGTCGTGCTTCCACGCGACCTTCGTGAGCTCGCCCAGCGTGGCGAGTTCGGCCATCTGCGCCTCGTCGTTCGCATCGTGGCCGGAACCGGGCCGCAATCCGTCGCCGAGCGAGAACGCGACGTCGTAGGCCGCCATGATCTCGCAGATCTCCTCGAAGTGCGTGTAGAGGAAGCTCTCGCGGTGGTGCGCGAGGCACCACTTGGCCATGATCGAGCCGCCGCGCGAGACGATGCCGGTCATGCGCTTCGCGGTCATCGGGACGTAGCGCAGCAGCACGCCGGCGTGGATCGTGAAATAGTCGACGCCCTGCTCGGCCTGCTCGATCAGCGTGTCCCGGTAGATCTCCCAGGTCAGCGCCTCGGCCCTGCCGTCGACCTTCTCGAGCGCCTGGTAGATCGGCACGGTGCCGATCGGTACCGGGGAATTCCTGACGATCCATTCGCGCGTCTCATGGATGTTCTTGCCGGTGGACAGGTCCATCACCGTGTCGCCGCCCCAGCGGATGGCCCAGGTCATTTTGTCCACTTCCTCCTGGATGGTGGAAGCCAGCGGCGAGTTGCCGATGTTGCAGTTGATCTTGGTGAGGAAGTTGCGGCCGATGATCATCGGCTCGGACTCGGGGTGGTTGATGTTGTTGGGGATGATGGCGCGGCCGCGGGCGACTTCTTCGCGCACGAACTCGGGCGTGATCACGCGCGGAATCGAGGCGCCGAAACTCTGGCCGGGATGTTGCTGGCGCAGCAAGTCTTCGAGGCCGTCGAGCTTCTGGTTTTCGCGGATCGCCACGTATTCCATTTCCGGGGTGATGATGCCGGCCCGTGCGTAGTGCATCTGCGACACATTCCTGCCGGGCAGCGCGCGGCGCGGCTTGCGCGCCAGGTCGAAGCGCAGGCCGGCCAGTTCGGCGTTCAGGTTGGCAGAAGCGGCCCGCTGGCGTCCGTATTCGGACGACAGGCCGGCCAGTTCCTCGGTGTCATTACGCTCGGCGATCCAGGCGGCGCGCAGTTGCGGCAGGCCCTTGCGGATGTCGATGCTGGCGGTCGGGTCGGTATACGGGCCGGAGCAGTCATAGACCGTGATCGGCGGATTCGGCGTGTCGGCGGTCGGGCTCTGGGCGATCTCGCGCATCGGCACGCGGATGTCGGGGCGGCTGCCGTTCACGTAAACCTTGCGCGAATTGGGCAGGGGGGCGATGGCGGCGGCGTCGACATGCGCGTCGGCGGCGATGAAATTCTCGTTGGCATTCATGGGACGGGCTCGTTTCGGGGACGGCAGGGGTGGGATGTCGAAGCTACTGGAAAGGCGGATCGAATGCAACCCGATGCGCGGCAAGGGTAAGTCGGGGAATGCTCAGCGCGCGAAGCCGATTCTTTTCAGCTCGGCGTAAATCAGTTCGCCGATCTGGGCATGGCCGGCGGCATTGGGGTGCAGCTGGTCGCTTTTCAGCGCGGTGTCCGATAGCACCTCGGGCAGGGCGTCCTTGATCAACGGCACCTTCTTGTCCTTGGCCACGTCGGCATAGAAATCGGCCGGGGCAAGATTGTTGAACACGGCGCCGGCGAGGCTGGGTTTCGGCGTTGCCAACAGCACTGTCTTTGCGCCACTGGCCCTGGCCAGGTCCAGCATGCGGCCCAGGTTGGTTACTGTCTGCTCCTGCGGCAGCTTGCGCAACATGTCGTTGCCGCCCAGGCTGACCAGCACCAGTTGCGGCTGGTGCTCGTCGAGCAGGCCCGGCAGGCGGTCGAGCGCCTGGGCGCTGGTATTGCCGCTGATGCCGGCATTGATCACCGCCCAGCCGGTCTTCTGCCCCAGCAGCGTCGGCCAGTCTTCGCCGGGCTTGACGCCGTGCGGCGCGGTCAGGCTGTCGCCGAGCGCCAGCACCTTGCTGCCCGCCGGCAGCGCGGTTTCCTTCTTCGTGCCGCTGCAGGCGACGGCGAACGTCAGGATGACGAAGGCGGCGAGAACGCCGCGGGCGATAGTGACTGGCATTTTCATCGGAGTCGGGGGCTGGTCGCGGTCTGGAGCAAGGATCGGCGGTTCCGCCGTTTGGAATCCTTCCCCGCCATTGCGGTATCGGCCGCGGAACAGGTGCCAAGCTTAGCGTGTAAAAGCCCTGGCAATCCATGACGATCATCGGGCTTGACGAATCGAATCGATCCCTTATACTGACTGACTGGTTAGTCATTAACCTTTGCCTCATGAATTTGATTTCTCAACCACACATCCGACAGCGTCGCAAGGAAGCGCGTCCGGCGGAACTCACGGCGGCGGCGCTTGAGCTCTTCGTCGAAAAAGGATTCGCCGGCACGCGGCTGGATGATGTTGCCTCCCGTGCCGGCGTGTCGAAAGGCACCCTGTATCTGTACTTCGACAGCAAGGAGGCGCTGTTCAAGGCAGTGATCCAGGAAGGCATCGTTCCCGTCCTGGAAGAGGGGTCGGATCTGGTCGATGGCCACAAGGGCAGCGCCAGCCAACTCCTGCGCCTGATGGTCGAGGAGTGGTGGCCGCGCATCGGCGATACGCACCTGGCCGGTTTGCCCAAGCTGATGATGAGCGAGGCCCGGAATTTTCCGGAACTGGCGATCTATTACCACGATACGGTCATCGTGCGCGGCAAGAACCTGATTCGGGCCATATTGAAACGGGGCATGGTGTCCGGGGAGTTCCGTCCGGTGGACATGGAGACCACGATCGACGTGATTCTCGCGCCCCTGCTGATGCAGGCAATCTGGCGTTATTCGCTGGGCGCCTGCTGCGGCACGCGGCACGACGCCAAGCGGTATCAGCGTACCCATCTCGACCTGGTCTTGTACGGACTGGCCAACCCGGACCAGGCCCCCAAGGGGAAAACACCAAAATGAAAGCCTTCCTGCCCTTCGTCTTGATGGCGTCGCTATTGGCCGCTTGCGGTGAACATCCGTCCGAAGTGCCGCCCGTGCGCGCCGCAGCGCCGATGGTCGGCGCCGTGCCTTACGCCGACCTGGCTTTCAACCCCGAGCGCGAAGCGCCGGCGACGGTGCTGGGCAAGAATGAAACCCGGCTCGCTGCCGAAGCCTCGGCACGCATCCTCGCCATCGCGGTAGACAGCGGCGACAGCGTCAAGGCCGGGCAGGTGCTGGTGCGGCTTGATGCAAGGGATGCCGAACTGGCACTGGCTCGGGCGGAAGCGGGCTTGGCGCAAAGCGATGCGCGCCTGGCGCAGGCCGAGGCGCAGGCGGCGCGAGCGCGCTCTCTGAAAGAGAAGAATTTCATTTCCGCCGAGGCCGTGACCCTGCGCGAAACCGAACTCGCCGCGGCCCGGGCCGATGTCCAGTCGGCACGCGCCAACCGCGATTCGGCGCGCCGCGCCGTGGAAAAATGTATCGTCACGGCACCCTTCAATGGCATCGTACGCAGCCGCAGCGCCCAGGTCGGCGAACTCGCCGCACCCGGAACGCCGCTGCTGACGCTGGCCGATACCAGCGATTTGCACGTGGTGGCCCAGGTCCAGGCGCGCGACGCGGACGGGCTGGCCGCCGCCGGAAAGGTCGAATTCGACGCTGCCGGCAGAGTACTGGCCCTTCAGCCGCTGCGTATCTCCGGCGCGATAAATCGCGAGGCGCGCACGGTCGAGGCGCGCTATCGATTCGCCGGTACGGCACCCGCGCCGGGAACCGAAGGCCGCCTGACCTGGCGCGACCCGCGCCCGCACCTTGCGGCCGACTACATCCTGCGCCGCAACGGGCGCTACGGCGTGTTCGTGCTCGACGGTGACACCGCGCGCTTCCGCGAACTACCGCAGGTGCAGGAGGGCCGTCCCGCCGCCGCCGACTTTCCTCCGGGGCTGCAGATCGTGACCCGCGGCCGACATGCCCTGCAGGACGGCATGAAGGTGATCCTGGCACAACCCGCCGGCGGCAAATGAATTTCTACGAAAAACTGATCCGCAACCATCCGCTGGCCAACATCGCCTTCGCGGTGGTGCTGGCGATCGGCGCGCTGGCCTACCTGACGATGCCGCGCGAGCAGGATCCGGAGATCAACTTCAACTGGGTCACGATCACCACGGTGCTGCCGGGCGCTTCGGCCGACGATGTCGAAAAGCGCGTGACCAAGCCGCTGGAAGACGCGATCAAGGGTGTCGCCGACATCCGCTTCGTGATGTCCTCGTCGCGGGAAAACATCGCCACGATCCTGGTGCGCTTCCGCGACATCGACGAGAGAACCTTCGACAAGCGCATCAACGACCTGCGCCGCGAAATCCAGAACAAGGCCAAGAGCGAGCTGCCGTCCGAGGCGGAAGACCCGCAGGTGATCGAAATCACCACCTCGAACGGCTTCCCCACGGCGATGGTGCTGGTCACCGGGCAGGCCGCCGACGAACTGCTGCGCTCGCGCTCGCGCCAGTTCAAGGACGACCTCGAGCGCATCGCCGGCGTCGACCAGGTTTTCGCCACCGGCCTGCGCGATCCGGAGCTGCAGGTGGAGTTCGACCCGGTGGCCCTGGCCAATCGCGGCCTGACCGCCGCCGACGTCGCCGACAGCGCCAACGCATGGTTCCGCGACACCTTCGCCGGCAAGGTCGAGACGGCCGGCGACGAAGGACGCACCGCCTGGCTGGTGCGCATCGTCGGCCAGACCGCCGATGCCGAGGAACTGGCGCGCATCCCGGTCACCACCGCGACGCGCCGCGAGCCGGTGCCACTCGGCACCGTGGCGGAAGTCTCGCGCGGCCGCGCCAAGGCGGGCAGCCTCGCCAGCTACCAGGGCCGGGGCGCGGTGGTCCTCGCCGTGACCAAGAAGAGCCGCACCAACACGCTGCAGCTGATCGAGCGGCTCAATGGCTACATCGCCGCGCAGAATCCGCGCTTCACCGCCGAGGGCGTGCAACTGCAACTGCTCGACGACCAGACCGTGCCGACGCGCGAGGCCATCTCCACCATGGAGTGGAATGCCCTGCAGGGCCTGTTCCTGGTGCTGGCAATCTGCTGGCTGTTCCTCGGCAGCCGCATTGCTTTCCTGATCGGCCTCGGCATACCCTTCTCGCTCGCCGGTACCTTCGCCATCCTCCATGCCCTCGGCTACACGCTGAACATCTCCGTGCTGCTCGGCGCGGTCATCGTGCTCGGCATGCTGGTGGACGATGCCGTGGTGGTGGTCGAGACCATCTATTACCGCATGCAGCGCGGCGAGGCGGTACATGCCGCCGCGCTCGGTGCGGTGCGCGAAGTCTTCGCGCCGGTGACGTCCTCGGTGCTGACCACCATGGCCGCCTTCCTGCCGCTGATGCTGCTGCCGGGCATCGTCGGCAAATTCATGTTCGTGATTCCCTTCGTCGTTACGCTGGGCCTGGCCATCAGCCTGATCGAAGCCTACTGGATGCTGCCGGCACACATGGCGATGGTGGCGCCAAAGGCCGGCGACGGCCACCTCAACACCTGGCGCGACCGCTTCAACCATTTCCTGCGCGTCAAGTATTCGCGCTGGCTGCTGTGGGTCATGCGCCGGCCGACGCGTTCCCTGCTGATCGCCGTCGCGTTGATGATGGGCGCGCTGACGGCCGTGGGCGCGGGCCTGGTGCGCATCCAGTTCTTTGCCTTCGATCCGATGCGGCTGTTCTACGTCAATGTCGATATGCCGGCCGGCGCGCCGATCGAGGAGACCCTGGCCAATGCGGAAAAGCTGGAAGCGGCGGTACGCAAGCACCTCCAGCCCGGCGAAGCGCGCAGCCTTGCCACCTACGCCGGAGTGAAGTTTTCCGACACCGAACCGCTCTACGGCGATGCCTATGGCCAAGTCACGGTTTCCCTGAACCCGAAGGGAAGCGGGCGCGAGGTGACGGAAATCGTCGAAGGCATGCGCGCCGACGTGGAGGCCCTCATGCTTGACGCGGCGACCCCGGGGAAGGTCACCTTCACCATGATTTCGGGTGGTCCGCCGGTGGAGAAGCCGGTCAAGGTACGGGTGCGCAACGACGAGCCGCAGGAACTGCGTGCCGCCGGCGACGCCCTGCTGGCCATCGTGCGCGCCGTGCCGGGTGCCAGGGACGTGGCCGACGACGACATTCCCGGCCGGCCGGAACTGGTGCTGGCCCTGGACCGGGGCGCACTGCGCGCGGCCGGGCTCGACGCCGGCAAGGTGGCCCGCCTGGTGCGCCTGCACGCTGACGGCGAGATCGTGGCGATGATGCGCGACAAGGGCGAGAAGCTCGAGCTGCGGGTACGCGCGAAGCACGGATCGGGTGCCGGCAATGGCAAATTGTCCGGCACGGTCGGTGCCGACATCACGCGCCTGCTCGATGATCCGATCGCCCTGCCGGCGGGCGGCAGCACCACCCTGCGCGCGCTGGTGACGGAGGAGACGCGGATCGGCAAGGGCGTCATCAAGCACTACAACCTGCGGCGCGCGATCACGGTCGAGGCGGGCCTCGACAAGGCCGTCACCGACACCGTGGCGGCGAACCGGATCATCGCCGCCGAATGGCAGAAGCGGGCGAACGAGTTTCCCAACACCGACATCGATTTTTCGGGCGAACTCGACGACATCCAGGAAAGCCTGGACGCAATGAAAATCCTCTTCCTGATGGGCGTCGGACTGATCTATCTGATCCTCGCCGCGCAGTTCAAGAGCTATTTCCAGCCGCTGCTGATCCTGGCCACCGTGCCGCTGGCCTTCACCGGCGTGGTGCTGGGCCTGCTGGTGGCGCAGATTCCGCTCTCGCTGTATACGCTCTACGGCGTCATCGCACTGACCGGCATCGCGGTGAATTCGGCCATCGTGCTGATCGACGCGGCCAATGACCGGCTGGCCTCCGGCATGGGCGTGCTGCACGCCGCCGTGTATGCCGCGCGGCGGCGCGTGGTGCCGATCCTGATCACCTCGGTCACCACCATCGGCGGCCTGTTCTCGCTGGCGGTGGGGCTTGGCGGCAAGTCGTTGCTGTGGGGCCCGGTGGCGGCTTCGATCGTCTGGGGCCTGGGATTCTCCACGGTGCTGACCCTGTTCGTCATGCCTTTGCTGTACTGGATGTTCATGCGGCGCTTTTCCGGAGTTGCACGATGAGGAATTCCTTCGCCATCGCATCGATGGTCCTGTTGCTTGCGGCCTGCAGCGAAGCGCCGCCCCCTCCGGCCGCGCCCAGGCTGGTGCGAACCCTGGTAGTCGGCGCCGGCGCTGCGGCGAGCGAAGGCGGGATCCGCGGCTACAGCGGCGAGGTGCGCGCGCGCAGCGAAACCACGCTGGGTTTTCGCATCGCCGGCAAAATCGTCGAGCGCCGCGTCGATGTCGGCCAGGCGGTCAAGGCGGGGCAGGTCCTGGCGCGGCTGGATCCGGCCGATTCCGCCCTGCAGCTGGCCCAGGCCGAGGCGCAACATGCGCTGGCGGCGGCGGACCTGGCGCGCTACCGCGACCTGAGGACGAAGAACTTCGTCAGCGCCTCCGCCCTCGACGCGCGCGAGACCGCCTTCAAGGCCGCCGCGGCGCAGGCCCAATTGGCGAAGAACCAGGCCGGCTATGCGACCCTGGCGGCCGAACGCAATGGCGTGGTCAGCCAGGTGCTGGCCGAGGCCGGGCAGGTGGTCGGCGCCGGCCAGGCGGTGTTCCGCCTGGCGCCCGACGGCGAACGCGAAGTCGCCATTTCGATTCCGGAGAGTGAAATCGGCGTTTTCAAGCCCGGGCAGGCCGCGACCGTCCGTTTCTGGGCAACGGCCGGCGCGGCGGACCGGCCCGTGGCCGGCCGCCTGCGCGAAGTATCGCCGATGGCCGACCCGGTGACGCGCACCTTCGCCGCGCGGATCAGCCTGCAGGATGCCGATCCGCTGCTGCCGCTCGGAATGACGGCGACGGTGCGCTTTCCGAACGGGACAGGCGGCGCATCGGCGCTGTTTGTACCGCTGACGGCGATCTTCCAGCAGGGCAATCAGCCGGCGGTGTGGATAGTCGGCGCCGACAATACGGTAAAGCTGCAGCCGGTGAGCGTGTCGGCCTATACCGACAGCGGCGCGGCGGTGACCGGCGGACTCGCGGGCGGCGAGCAGATCGTTGCCGCCGGCGTGAACCTTCTCGCGGCCGGCGAAAAGGTTCGCGTCGCGCCGCAGGCGACCGGCCGGTGAATCGGCTCAATCTTTCCGAGTGGGCGCTGCGCCATCCGCAGATGGTGCTCTATTTGATCGTGGTCCTCATGCTCGGCGGTGCAGTGTCCTTTGACCGGCTCGGCCGCGCCGAAGACCCGGACTACACGGTAAAGATGATGGTGGTGCGCACCCTTTGGCCGGGCGCGAGCGCTGCCCAGGTCGAGCAGCAGCTGACCGAGCGCATCGAGAAGAAGCTGGCCGAGCTGCCCTCGGTGGATGTGCTGCGCACCGCGTCGCGGCCCGGCGAATCCCTGACCATCATCAGCCTCAAGGATACGTCGACCAAGGCCGAGGTGGCGGAAGCCTGGCGCCAGGTGCGCAAGAAGCTCGACGACATGCGCCACACGCTGCCGCCCGGCGTGCAGGGCCCGTTCCCCAACGACGAGTTCGGCGACGTGCAGATCAAGATCTTCGCCCTCACCGCGCGGGATGACAAGGCGGGCCATGGCATGGGCGACCTGCGCCGCGAAGCCGACAAACTGGCCCGCGAACTGCGCCGCGTCGCGGATGTGAAGAAGATCGAGCTGATCGGCGTGCAGGACGAGAAGATTTACATCGACGTCAGCCCGGCGCGCCTCGCCGCCATGGGCCTGGTGCCGACCCAGGTATTCGAGGCGCTGCAAAGGCAGAATGCGGTGGCGCCGGCCGGGCAGGTCGAGACCGAAACCGACCGCGTGCGGCTGCGCGTGACGGGGCCCTTCGACAGCGTCGAGGCGATCCGCGAGACCATGCTCGCGGTCGGCGGTCGCAGCTTGCGCCTCGGCGATGTGGCTCGCGTCAGCCGCGGCCTCGCCGATCCGCCGCAACCGCGCATGCGCGTCGCCGGGCGCGATGCGATCGGCATCGGCGTGGTGATGGCCAAGGGCGGCAACGTGATCGAGCTCGGCGACAACCTGTCGAAAACCATGGAGCGCCTGCGGCAGGATCTGCCGGTCGGCATCGACGTGCATGGCGTGTTCGACCAGCCGCAGATCGTCAAGACCTCCCTCAACCTCTTCGTGCGCACCCTGGGCGAAGCCATGGTCATCGTCCTCGCCGTGTCCTTCCTTTCGCTCGGCTGGCGCACCGGCACCGTGGTCGCGCTGTCGATCCCGCTGGTGCTGGCGATCACCTTCATTGCCATGAAGGCCTTCGGCATCGACCTGCAGCGCATTTCGCTGGGGGCCCTGGTGATAGCGCTGGGCCTGCTGGTCGACGATGCGATCATCGCGGCGGAAATGATGGTGGTGAAGATGGAGCAGGGCTGGGACCGCTTCAAGGCCGCCACCTTCGCCTACACCTCGACCGCCTTCCCGATGCTGACCGGGACGCTGATCACGGCGGCCGGCTTCACGCCGGTCGGCTTCGCCAGGTCCGGCGCCGGCGAATACACCATTTCCATCTTCCAGGTGGTCACGATATCCCTGCTGGTGTCCTGGATCGTCGCCGTGGTATTCACGCCCTGGCTGGGCTACAAGCTGCTTGATCCGGCGAGGCTGCGGGCGATCGGCGAGAAGCACGGCGGCGACATCTACGATTCCCCCTTCTATCAGCGCTTCCGCGCCCTGGTCGAATGGTGCCTGCGCCATCGCTGGCTGGTGATATCCGCCACGGTGGGCGCCTTCGCGCTGTCGCTGGCGGCCTTCAACACGGGCGTGCAAAAGCAGTTCTTCCCGCCCGCCAGCCGGCCCGAGATCATGGTCGACATCTGGCTGCCGCAGGGCGCCTCGCTGAAGGCCACCGAGCGCGAGGTCAAGCGCGTCGAGGCGCTGCTCGACAAGGACGAGAACATCGCCTCGTGGTCGTCCTACATCGGCAACGGCGCGCCGCGTTTCTTCCTCTCGCTCGACCAGCAACTGTATGCCGACAACTTCGGGCAGATGGTCATCGTTACCAGGGGCCTCAAGGAGCGCGACGCAGTGAAGAGCCGCCTCGAGGCGGCGTTCGGCGCAGCCGACGGTTCCTGGTCGCATCTGCTGCTGCGCGTGGTTCGCCTCGAAAACGGGCCGCCGATCGGTTACCCGGTGCAATTCCGCGTTCTCGGCGAAGACCTCGCGGCCCTGCGCGACAACGCGGAAGGCGTTGCGCGCGCAATGCGCTCCCATCCCGGTCTGAGCAACGTGAATTTCAACTGGAACGATCGCGTCAAGTCGGTCAGGGTCGAAATCGACCAGGCCCGTGCCCGGGCGCTGGGGGTTTCCAGCCAGGACGTTGCCCTGACCCTGCAGGGCTGGCTGACGGGGGCGACCGTGACCCAGTTCCGCGAGAACGACCAGCTGATCGACGTCGTCTGGCGTGCCGGCGCCGGGAGCGGGACAGGCGCCGCGACGGAGTTCGCGGATCCGCGTTCGCTGCAGCGCCTGCCCGATCTGGACATCGTCTCCGCCAGCGGCCGGCACATTCCGCTGGCCCAGCTGGCGCGCCTGGTGCCGGTGCTCGAGGAGGGCCTGATCTGGCGCCGCAACCGCCTGCCGGCCATCACGGTCCAGGCCGATATCGTCGGCCGCATGCAACCCCAGACGGTGGCGGAGCAGATCGACCAGTCGCTCGGCAAGCTGCGGGCCGACCTGCCGCCGGGCTTTCGCATCGAAGTGGGCGGCGCGATCGAGGAATCGGCCAAGGGCGAGAGCTCGATCAAGGCCGTGGTGCCGCTGATGATCGTCGGCGTCATTACCTTGCTCATGATCCAGCTGCAGAGCATCAGCCGCACCGTCATGGTCCTGCTCACCGCGCCGCTGGGCCTGATCGGCGTGACGCTGGCGCTGCTGGTGTTCCGGGCGCCCTACGGCTTCGTCGCCAACCTCGGCGTGATCGCGCTGATGGGCATGATCCTGCGCAACTCGGTGATCCTGGTCGACCAGATCGAGCAGGACGAAGCGGCCGGCAAGAGTTGCTGGGAGGCCATCGTGGGTTCGACCGTGCGCCGCTTCCGGCCCATCGTCCTGACCGCTGCGGCGTCGGTCCTGGCCATGATTCCGCTGACCCGGCAGGTGTTCTGGGGGCCGATGGCAGTGGCGATCATGGGCGGCCTGATGGTTGCCACGGTGCTCACCTGCCTGTTCCTGCCGGCCCTCTACGCGGCGTGGTTCCGGGTGCGCGAACCGGGCGCGGACCCGGTGTTGAAGCGTAGAATCCCGCCTCTGCCAGCGCGATTGTAATATTAGATCGTGCTAATATAGTTTTCTGGAGATATGATGAATTTCGAACAAGCCCGGTTCAACATGATCGAGCAGCAACTGCGCCCCGGCAAGGTGCTGGACCCCGACGTCCTGGATACCTTGTTCATGGTCAAACGCGAGGAATTCGTTCCCGCCGCGCATCGCCGTCTGGCCTTTGCCGACACCGAGATCCCGCTCGGCGGCGATGCCGGCGCCTGCATGTTCGCGCCCATCGTCGAGGCCCTCGCCCTGCAGGCGCTGGCGATGAAAAAGCACGAAAACGTGCTCGAAGTCGGCACCGGCTCCGGCTACATGGCGGCGCTGCTGGGCGTCCATGCCGACCATGTGTGGTCGGTCGAGATCGATCCGCAACTGGCGGCGACGGCGCGTGAAAACCTGCTCCGTGCCGGCGTCACCAACGTTACGGTGGAAACCGGCAACGGCCTCGAGGGCTTGCCGGCGCATGCTCCCTACGATGTCATCGTGGTATCGGGCGCGGTGGCCGAAGTTCCCCCGGCCCTGCTCGACCAGCTCAAGCCGGGCGGGCGCCTGTTCGCGATCACGGGATCGGCTCCGGCGATGTCGGCGGCGATCCATACCCGCGGCGACAAGGGCTTCCGGCACCGGGCCGTGTTCGAAACCGTGGCCGCCCCTCTGCGCGCCGCGGCGCCGGCGCCGGCATTCGTGTTTTAGCGGATGCGCCAGCTGTCCGCCACCCAGCTGAAGGACTGGCTCGCCGATGCGAACCGGGCCAGGCCGCTGCTGCTCGACGTGCGCGAGCCGTGGGAGTTCGAGACCTGCCGCATCGCCGACTCGATCTCGATGCCCATGCGCGGCATCCCCGCGCGCCACAGCGAGCTCGACCGCGACCAAGATATCGTCATGATCTGCCACCACGGCGCGCGCAGCTTCCAGGCCGGGATGTTCCTCGAACAGATGGGTTTTGCTAGCATCACCAACCTGCAAGGCGGCGTAGCCGCCTGGGCGCGGGATGTCGATCCGGCGATGCCGACGTATTGATATGAAACCGGGACGCAACGCGGAGACCGCGATGAAAATGAAAATGCTTTCCCTGATGTTTGCCGGCTGCCTGTCGGCCGGCGCATTCACCGGCCCGGCCCATGGCGCCGACCTGATGGGCGTGTATCGAGATGCCCTCGCTTACGACGCGCAATTCGCCGCGGCACGGGCGGCGCTCGACGCCGGCCGCGAAAAACTGCCCCAGGGCCGCGCCGGCCTGCTGCCGAATATCGGCCTCAGCAGCAGCACGGTGTGGAACGACAGCGACACCAACTTCCGTGCGCCGGGCGTTGCCAACCGCGAAAGCCAATACAACACCAACGGCTGGACCGTGTCGCTGACCCAGCCCCTGTTCCGCTGGCAGAACTGGGTCGCCTACAACCAGTCCGAACTAGCCGTGGCGCAGGCCGAAGCGGAGTTCCGCCAGGCGCAGCAGGAATTGATCATCCGCACGGTGATCGCCTACTTCGACGTGCTGACGGCACAGGAAGTGCTGGCAACGGCGCAGGCGCAGAAAATCGCGATCGCCGAACAGCTGGAGTCGGCCAAGCGCAATTTCGAGGTTGGCACCGCGACCATCACCGACAGCCAGGAGGCGCAGTCGCGCTTCGACCTCACCGTGGCCCAGGAGATCGCCGCGCAGAACGACCTCGACGTCAAACGCCAGGTATTGCGCACCATCGTCGGCAAGGAGCCGGAAAGCCTGAAGGGCGTCAAGCCCGGCGTGCGCCTGGCGGGGCCGCAGCCGGCCGACATCAACAAGTGGGTGGAAATGGCCGAAACGTCCGCCGCCACGGTGCAGGCTTCCCAGGCCCGTTTCGAAATCGCCATGCGCGAGGTGGAACGGCAGCGCGCCGGCCATTACCCCACCCTCGACCTGGTGGCGTCGCGCGGGCGCAGTTCCACCGGCAGCACCGTGGTTGCCGGCGTTGCCGGTGTCGGCAACGGCAGCGACACCGATTCGACCACCGTCGGCCTGCAGCTGAACCTGCCGATCTTTTCCGGCGGCGCCACCGTGTCGCGGGATCGCGAGGCCGTGGCGCTGAAGGAACGGGCCGCCGCCGACCTGGACAATGCGCGCCGCACCGCGGCGCTCAACGCGCGCCAGGGCTACCTCGGCGTCACCGCCGGCCTGGCGCAGATCAGGGCTTTCGAAGCGGCGCTGACCTCCTCGCAGTCGGCGCTGGAATCGAACAAGCTCGGCTACGAGGTCGGCGTGCGCATCAACATCGACGTGCTGAACGCCCAGAGCCAGCTCTACGACACCCGGCAGAAGCTGGTCAAGTCGCGCATGGACACGCTGATCGCCCTGCTCCGGCTCAAGGCCGCGTCCGGCAGCCTGGGCGAAGAGGACGTGGTCGCGATCAACGCGCTGCTGGAGTAATCAGCTCCAGCGTGCGCGCCGTGGCGCCGCGGTGGCGCGCGGCGAAGGCGCGACCGGCTGCGCTCATCCGTTGCCGCGCTTGCGCGGCGGCGAGCAGGGCATTGACGCTGTGCACCAGGTCATCGGCATCGCGAATGGCCTGCGCCGCGCCGCAGGCCAGCGCCTCGCGCGCCGCCTCGGCGAAATTCCGCGTCGAGGGGCCAATCAGGATCGGCGTGCCGCAGGCCGCCGCTTCGATCAGGTTCTGGCTGCCGAAATCGAGCAGGCTGCCGCCGATGAAAGCGAGATCGGCCGCCGCGTAATAGGCGAACATCTCGCCCATGCTGTCGCCCAGCAGCACGCCGGTCGTCGCTTCGATCGCCGCAGTTTCACTGCGCCGCTGCAGCGCGAAGCCGTGTCCGGCGACAAGCCGCGCCACCTCGTCGAACCGCTGAGGATGGCGCGGCACGATGACCAGCAGCGCCGTGTCGCCAGCGCCGACTTTTCGGCTGCCGTTCCCGAGAGCCGTGTTCCATGCCGAAAGGATCAGCGCTTCCTCGCCTTCGCGCGTGCTCGCCGCCAGCCAAACCGGCCGGTCGCCGCAACGGGTACGCAGTTCACGGCCGAGTTCGAGCTGTTGCGCCGGTGCCACGATGTCGAACTTGACGTTACCGGTCACGGTCACGCGCAAAGCCCCCAGGGTTTCCAGTCGCGCGGCATCGGCGTCCGTCTGTGCGCCGATGGCCGTCAGGCCCTGCAGCGCCTCGCGGGTCAGTGCGGAGAACGTTGCATAGCGTCGCGCCGAGCGCTCCGAGAGGCGGGCGTTGACCAGCCACAACGGCACCCCGGCCTCGCGGCAGGCGGCGATCAGGTTCGGCCACAACTCGGTTTCCATGATCAGGCCGAACCGCGGGCGGTAACGGCGCAGGAAGCCGCGCATTGCCCAGGGCGTGTCGTAGGGCAGGTAGATGCGCTCGACCGTATCGCCGAACAGTGCCTCCGAGGTCGCGCGTCCGGTCGGCGTCATGTGCGTGAGCAGGATGCGGTGCCCGGGGAAGCGTTCGCGCAGCGCCGCCAGCAGCGGTTGCGCGGCGCGCGTCTCGCCGACCGACACGGCATGCAGCCAGATCGTCGGGCGCGTTGGCTCGCAGCTGTCCGCGGCGCTGAAGAAACCGAAACGTTCCCCCCAGTGCCGCAGGTACTCGGGCTGCCGGCGCGCCCGCCACAGCAGGTGTAGCGCCGCCCAGGGCAGCAGGGCGATCGCGGCGAGGGTGTAGAGGAAGCGCGCCATCAGAGCAGCGGCAGCGCTGCCGCGAGGACATCGCCGAGACTTGGCGGCTGGCCGCGCGCGCCAAGGTTGATGGCCGGTGTCCCGGCGAGCACACCGGTCAGCGCCGGATCGGAGGCGGAAAACAGCGCCAGCACGGGGCGCCCCAGCGCCGCGGCGAGATGCACCAGGCCGGTATCGACGCCGATCACGATGCGCGCCGCGGCAAGTTGCGCGGCGAGTTCCGCGAGGCGCATCGGTGGCAGGACCGCGGCGCCGGGAATGGCCTGCGCGATGCGGGCGGCACGCTCGCGCTCCGGCGCGCTGCCCGCCGGCAGCAGGCAGCCCAGTCCGCGCTGGTGCAGGGCACGGCCGAGTGCTATCCAGCGCTGTTCCGGCCAAAGCTTGTCGTCGCGCGAGGTGGCGGTCAGCAGCACCGCGGCGGGTTCCGGAATAGTCGGTGCTGACGCCACGGCAATCCCATAGTCAACGCCCGGTGCGGCGACATAAGCGCCGGCCAGCGCCGCCAGCCGGCGGTTGCGCAGCACAGCGTGGAGATCCTTCGGGACGTCGAAGCATGCATCGTAAAAGCGCGCGGCGATCGGCTCGCGCGCGGCCGCTGCCGCATGGCCGCAGCGGCGGCCTTGCGCCATGCGCGCGATCAGCGCGCTTTTCAGCAGGCCCTGCGTGTCGATCACCAGGTCGTAGCGTTCAACTTGCAGCGTCGCGCGCAAGGCGCTGATCTCCCGCCAGGTGGCGGCCGAAAAGAGCGCCTTGCGCCAGCGCCGCAGCGCCACCGGGATCACGCGCCGCACGCCGGGATGCAGGCGCGGGATCTCGGCGAAGCCCTCTTCCACCACCCAGTCGATCGCGGCGTCGGGGAAGTGCGCGCGCAGGTCGGTGACGACGGGCAGGTTGTGGATGACGTCGCCCAGCGACGAGGTTTTGACAAGAAGGATGCGCATGAGTCGCGCAATTATCCGGGATTGTGGAATGGATGGGACAACCCGGATCCGGCATTTTTCCGTCCGGCCGGATATGCGAAAATGCGGGCTTTTGCGAAAAGCTCCCCATGAAAGTTCTCGTCACCGGCGCGGCCGGGTTTATCGGCATGCATGTGTGCCAGCTGTTGCTGGCGCGCGGTGACGAAGTCGTCGGGGTCGACAACCTCAACGACTACTACGACGTGGCGCTGAAGCAAGCCCGGTTGGCGCGGCTGGCGCCCGATCCGCGCTTCAAGCTTTCGCGCCTCGACATCGCCGACCGGGAAGGCATCGCCGCGCTGTTCGCCAAGGAACGCCCGCAGCGCGTGATCAACCTCGCGGCGCAGGCCGGCGTGCGCTACTCGCTGCGGAACCCGCATGCCTATGTGGACAGCAACCTGGTCGGCTTCGTCAACCTGCTCGAAGGCTGCCGCCACAACGGCGTCGAGCACTTGGTGTACGCCAGCAGTTCCAGCATCTACGGCGGCAACGAGAGCATGCCCTTTTCTGAGCATGACAACGTCGACCATCCGGTCAGCCTCTACGCGGCGACCAAGAAAGCCAACGAGCTGATGGCGCACACCTATAGCCACCTGTTCAAGCTGCCGACCACCGGCCTGCGCTTCTTTACCGTGTATGGCCCCTGGGGCCGGCCGGACATGGCCCTGTTCCTGTTCGCCAAGGCCATCCTCGAAGATCGCCCGATCGATGTCTTCAACCACGGCAGGATGCGGCGCGACTTCACCTACATCGACGACATCGCCGAAGGCGTGATCCGCGTCCTCGACCGGCCGCCGCAGGCCGACCCCGCTTTCGACAAGCAGGTGCCCGATCCGGCCACCAGCTGGGCGCCCTACCGCGTGTTCAACATCGGCAACCACCAGCCGGTGGAACTGATGGCCTACATCGAGGCGCTGGAGCAGGCCCTGGGCAAGACGGCGCGGAAGAATTTCCTGCCCCTGCAGGACGGCGACGTGCCGGCGACCTACGCCGACACCTCGGAACTCAAGCGCATCACCGGCTTCTCGCCGGCCACCCCCGTGGTCGAGGGCGTGCGCCGCTTTGTCGATTGGTACAGGAGCTATCATGGCTGACGCACGCATCATCCCCGTGGTTCTCAGCGGCGGTTCCGGCACGCGCCTGTGGCCCGTATCGCGCGAGAAGCACCCGAAACAACTGCAGCCCCTGCTCGGCGACGCGAGCCTGCTGCAGGACACCCTGCAGCGCCTCGAAGGTTTGCCGCTGGGTGCGCCCATCGTGGTCAGCAACCAGGAATACCGCTTCATCACCGCCGAGCAACTGCGCCTGCTCGGCCTGGCGAACTGGACCCTGCTGCTGGAGCCGGTCGGCCGCAATACCGCACCGGCCCTGACGGCTGCCGCGCTCCATGCGGTTCGCGACGGGGCCGACCCGGTGCTGCTGGCGACGCCGGCGGACCACCACGTGCGCGACGCCGGCGCCTTCCGCGCCGCGGTGCTGCGCGGTTTGCCCGAGGCGGAGGCCGGCGCTGTGGTGACCTTCGGCATCCAGCCGGACCGTCCCGAGACCGGTTACGGCTACATCGAAACAAAAGTCGGCCAGC